>NZ_JAKFGN010000002.1:312803-625607 GCF_021502575.1 Bradyrhizobium sp. G127 | reverse complement strand
AGCTGTTGGAGGGCATGGGATTCAAGGCGCTGGCCTCGACCAGTTCGGGCTTCGCCTGGTCCACCGGCCGTTGCGACAACAATGTCGGTTGCGATGATGTTCTCGCCCATCTGAAGGTGCTGTGCGCGGCCACGGACCTGCCGGTCAATGCGGATTTCGAGGCCGGCTTCGCGCATGATCCCGCAGGCGTTGCCGCGAACGTCGCGCGTTGTGTCGAGACGGGCGTGGCGGGACTGTCGATCGAGGATTCGACCGGCGACGCGTCGGCGCCGTTGTACGAGATGACACTTGCGGTGGAGCGCATGCGTGCGGCGCGCGCGGCCATCGACGCGAAGGGCGGTGACTTGATGCTGGTGGGGCGGTGCGAGAGCTTTCTGATCGGCCAGCCCGATCTCAAGGCGACCGTTGCGCGCCTGATCGCCTACGCGGAAGCCGGAGCGGATTGTCTCTATGCGCCGGCCATCCGGACCAGGGAGCAGATTGCGACGGTTGTGAAAGAACTCGCGCCGAAGCCGGTCAATGTTTTGTGGAGCGGCCCGGGCTTTACCGTGGCGGAATTGGCTGACCTCGGCGTGCGGCGGATCAGTGTCGGAGGCGCGCTGGCGCGGACGGCGTGGGGCGCATTCCTGAAAGCCGCCCGTGAGATCGCCGAGGCTGGGTCGTTCGCCGGAATGGCGCAGGCTATTCCGAACGCCGAGATGAATGGTCTGTTCGCCAAAACATGAGCGCAAAAAACGGGCAGCGATGTCGCTGCCCGCTGACTTGATCTCCTGACCGCCGTTAGTTGCTGGACGGTGCGCCCGTTGCGGGAGCGGTGTTCTGGGGCGCCGCCGGAGCCGGGATGTTAGCCGCAGGCGGCGGTGTTGGCTGAGCCGGCGTCATTGACGAGCCAGTGGTCTGACCTGCCGGAGCACGCGGGGTCATCGCCGTTCCGCTTGCCGGTGGAGAGGCCGGCGTGGTCTGCGCCGCAGGTGTCGGACCGGGCGATGTCGTGGGTGAGTTCAGCCCGTAAAATATCACGCCGAGAATGGCGACCAGTGCAATGGCGAACAGGGCAATGCGCCCGCCACTCGCCGGTCCTTCTGCCAATTCAGGATCGGCTTGCAACTCAGCATCGATCTGATCCGCGCGGCGGCGCGCCAGTTCGGCATCGGTGGGATCGGCGCGGTAGGGATCGTTCGGGTTACGCTCGAGTGCCATAAGTCATTCCTCCAGTTGTTTCACTTGGGAAGACAATCACCAACCGGCGGGTGTGTTCCCTGTTTCCACGTTGCAATCAGGCCGGTTCTGGAACTTTGCAGGTGTCAGGGTATTCATCGGGCACCTGTGGCCTGTCCGGTTGTTATGGAGTTTTCCGGGACATCGTGAGGCGCGGGGTGCATCTGAGACAGCACCAGCGCGAGAACAACAAGAAGGCCGATTCCGATGACGGTCTTCGCCGGCTTGCCCTGCTGACGCGAATCGAAGTCGGATTGTGAGAGCGACGAGTTTGCGTCGCGCCGTTCGCTGTCGGGCATCCAGCTTTCAGATATCTGGCTCATAGGTGCAAATCCTCCGCTTTGCGCGACCCATTGCGACCGGGTTCGCTATCTGTGGAGGTCAACGGCCCGACTCCGGCACCGTTCCGGCCCAGCATTGCATCGGAGAAGGAGCAGCCCTGCGACAGGGCTGCCGCATCGCAGCGATACCGCCGCCGTTGGCACCAAAAACGGCGTCCGCAATGTCCTTTCGGGGACGGGCGTCACAGCGACATAACAAAACGGGCTGGGCTGCGAAGGGCGTTTAAAATTGCGTATGAAAACAAAGGTCGGATGATTGTGATTTGTGATGTGCGGCATACAAAAAGCGACATAGACTGATCAATAGAGTGGTTCTAATTAGATTTATCGAAACGCAACAAGAGCCCGGCAAAGAGGCAATCGACTATGGGAATCAACCAAGGGCCTATCAGTCTCGACCAGAAATACACGCAGGCGTCGGGACATGTGTTCCTGACCGGCATTCAGGCCCTGGTCCGGCTGCCGATGGCGCAGGTGCGGCGCGACCGGGCCGCAGGCCTCAATACCGCAGGCTTTGTGACCGGCTATCGCGGCTCGCCGCTTGGCGGCTACGACCAGCAGCTTCACGCCGCGCGTAAGCATCTCGCCCAGTACGACGTGAAATTCCAGCCGGGGGTCAATGAAGACCTCGCGGCCACTGCGATCTGGGGCTCGCAGCAGCTCAATCTGTCGCCCGGCGCGAAGTTCGATGGCATTACCGGCATCTGGTACGGCAAGGGCCCCGGCGTCGATCGCTGCGGCGACGTCTTCCGCCATGGCAATGCGGCGGGTTCGGCCAAGAACGGCGGTGTGCTGTGTCTGGCCGGCGACGACCACGGCGCGAAATCCTCCACCGTGCCGCATCAGTCGGACCACGCTTTCATCTCGGCGCTGATGCCGTATCTCTATCCGTCGAGCATCCATGAGATGATCGAAATGGGCCTGCTCGGCATCGCCATGTCGCGCTACTCCGGCTGCTGGGTCGGCATGAAGGTCATCACCGAGACGGTGGAGACCACGGCCGAAATCGATCTCACTGACGAGATGAAGCCTTTCATTATCCCGGCCGACTTCGAGATGCCGCCGGGCGGCCTCAACCTGCGCTGGCCGGATGATCGCTATGCTCAGGACAAGCGGTTGCAGGACTACAAGGGCTTCGCCGCGATCGCCTTCGCGCGCGCCAACAAGATCAACCGCATCACGATGGATTCGCCGAATGCGCGGTTCGGCATCATGGCATCGGGCAAAAGCTACGAAGACATCCGTCAGGCGCTGCGCGAACTCGGCATCACGCCGGAAGTTGCCGCAAAGATCGGCCTGCGGCTTTACAAGATCGGCATGCCGTGGCCGCTCGAGCCGGAAGGTGTGCGCGAATTCGCCGTCGGCCTCGAGGAAATCCTGATCGTCGAAGAACGCCGTGAGATCGTCGAGAACCAGGTCAAGCAGGAACTGTTCAACTGGCGTGACGATGTGCGACCGCGCATCATCGGCAAGATGGACAACCACGACAAGCGCTTCCTGCCGTTCGCGGAAGAGCTGAGTGTCGCGTCGCTGGCAAGTTCGCTGACCGAGCGGCTTCTGCAGCTCGATCTCAATCCCGAAATCGTGGCTATGCTGCGGTCCAAGGCTGACTGGTTCAACGGCCGGCAGGCGACGCAGGTGCAGGCCGTCGCGCCGGTGACGCGCACGCCGTATTTCTGCTCGGGCTGTCCGCACAATTCATCGACCAAGGTGCCGCAAGGCAGCCGCGCCATGGCCGGCATCGGCTGTCATTTTATGGCGCTGTGGATGGACCGCAACACCGAGACCTTCACGCATATGGGCGGCGAGGGCGTGCCATGGGTCGGTATCGCACCGTTCACCAACGAGAAGCACGTCTTCGTCAATCTCGGCGACGGAACATATTTCCATTCAGGCAGCCTCGCCATTCGGCAGGCTGTCGCCTCCAAGGCCAACATCACTTACAAGATACTCTATAATGACGCGACGGCGATGACCGGCGGTCAGCACGTCGACGGCGAACTCTCGCCGCAGCAGGTCACGTTCCAGCTTCACAGTGAAGGCATTCGCGACATCTATCTGGTGTCGGAGAATCCCGAAGCGTATCCGGCGTCCGATATCGCGCCGGGCACCAAGGTTGCGCATCGCGACCAGCTTGATGAAGTTCAGCGCACGCTGCGTGAAGTGCCGGGTTGTTCGGCGATCGTGTTCGTGCAGACCTGCGCCGCCGAAAAGCGGCGCCGCCGCAAGCGCGGACTGATGGAAGACCCGGCAAAGCGCATCTTCATCAATGCGGCGGTGTGCGAAGGCTGCGGCGATTGCTCGGTGCAGTCGAATTGCATCTCGGTGGAGCCGCTGGAAACCGAACTGGGGCGCAAGCGCGCCATCAACCAGTCGAGCTGCAACAAGGATTACTCCTGTGTGAAGGGCTTCTGCCCGTCCTTCGTCACGGTGGAGGGCGGTGCACCGCGCAAGCGCGCGGCAGTAGACCTTGGCGATCTCGGTGAACTGCCTCCGCCGCCGTCAATGCCGTCACTCGACAAGCCTTACAACATCGCTGTCGGCGGCGTTGGCGGCACCGGCGTGCTGACCATCGGTGCGTTGCTTGGCATGGCAGCGCATATCGAGGGCAAGGCGAGCATGATCCTCGACATGTCCGGCCTTGCGCAGAAGGGCGGCGCTGTGCTGAGCCATGTGCGGCTGTCGAAGAACACGGCCGACGTGACCTGCTCGCGCATCGTCACCGGCACGGCGGATCTATTGATCGCGGCCGACGAGGTGGTGGCCGTCGCCAAGGAAACGATCTCGCTCGCCGAGTCGTCGCGCACCCATGGCGTCATCAACACGCATCTCATTCCGATCGCGGATTTCATCATGAACCGCGATTTCGATTTCAAGCGCGGCAAAGTCAACCTCGTTCTGGAAAACGCGTTGCGCAAGGACTCGTCCTTCCTCGACTTCACCAAACCGGCGGAGACCTTGCTGGGCGACTCCATCGCCACCAATATGATGATGATGGGCTTCGCCTATCAGAAGGGTCTGCTGCCGGTCGGCGCCGAAGCCATCGAGCAGGCGATCGAGCTGAACGGCGTGTCGATCAAGATGAATACGCAAGCCTTCCGGCTCGGCCGGCTCGCGGCGGCCGATCCTGCCAAGCTGGCGGCGATGATGAAAGGCGACGAGCCCGAGGCGCCAAAGACCCTCGGCGAGATGTCCCTCGATGAGGTGATCGCGCATCGCACCAAACTTCTGACCGACTATCAAAACGCTGCTTACGCCAGGCGCTATCGCCATCTGGTCGATCAGGTGCGCAAGGTCGCGTTCGACGGCGGTTACGGCGAGGCGCTGCCGCGCGCGGTGGCGATCAATTACGCCAAGCTGCTTGCCTACAAGGACGAGTACGAGGTTGCGCGTCTTTATACGGACGGCACGTTCGCGGAGAATCTGGCCAAGCAGTTCGAGGGCGATTTCAAGATCAGCTTCAACCTCGCGCCGCCGATCCTGCAAAGCGGGGTCGATGCGCAGGGTCGTCCGAAGAAGCGCGTGTTCGGCGCCTGGATGCTGCCGGTATTCCGGACGCTGGCCAAATTCCGCTTCCTGCGCGGTACGCTGTTCGATCCCTTCAGCTACAGCGAGGACCGCAAGCTCGAGCGCAATCTGATCGAGGGCTACGAGCAGGACGTGGTCACGGCGGTCAAGCTGCTGTCGCCGAAGACGCACGACATCGCCGTCGAGTTGCTATCGTTGCCGGACCAGATTCGCGGCTACGGTCCGGTGAAGGATGCGTCCGTCGCCAAAGCGAAGACGCGATACGAACAGCTTGCCCGGGACCTCGTCGATCCGCCGCCGCTGGTCGCGCCGCAGATCGCCGCCGAATAGATTCTGACAGGACATGACTGCGGCGCTTTCCTCGCCGCAGTCAATTCATCGGCCGCGCGATGCTGGTATTCGCAGATCGCCTTCGTTCGCCCTGCGAAACTCAAGATGCTTGCCAAGCCGGCGCAGGCGCGCGAGATATTCCGCGGGAGACTTCCAGCGGAGACATCTTTTGACAATCAAGAACAAGGCCTACATCGCCGGGATTTACGAGCATCCGACCCGGCACGCACCCGACAAATCGACAGCCCAGCTTCACGCAGAGGTCGCCAAGGGCGCGCTTGACGACGCCGGCCTGACCAGGGCCGATATTGACGGCTATTTCTGCGCCGGCGATGCGCCGGGCGGCATCTGGCAGATGTCCGATTATCTCGGCCTCAACAAGCTGCGCCATCTGGACTCCACCGAAACCGGCGGCTGTTCCTACATCATCGCGCTGGGCCATGCCGCGGAAGCCATTGCCGCCGGCAAATGTTCCGTCGCGCTGATCACGCTGGCCGGCAAGCCGCGCACCGGTCCGATGCCGCCGCGCGCCTATGGCCCCGAGATGGATTTCGAACTCGCCTATGGGCCGACCACCCACAACGCTTACGGCATGTGCGCGATGCGCCACATGCACGACTTCGGCACCACCAGCGAACAGCTTGCGTGGGTCAAGGTCGCGGCGTCCCATCACGCGCAATACAACCCGCATGCGATGCTGCGCGATGTCGTCACGGTGGAGGACGTTGTCAATTCGCCGATGATTTCCGACCCGCTGCATCGGCTGGATTGCTGCGTTGTGTCCGATGGCGGCGGTGCGGTGATCGTCACCACGCCTGAGATTGCGAAGTCGCTGAAGCGTCCGCTGGTGCGTCTCACCGGGCACGGTGAATCGAACAAGGGGCCGAACGGCGGCCGCAACCTCGATCTGACATACTCCGCCGGTGTCTGGAGTGGCCCGACCGCGTTTGCCGAGGCGGGCGTCACGCCGAAGGACATCAAGTACGCGTCGATCTATGACAGCTTCACCATCACGGTGGTGATCCAGCTTGAAGACCTCGGTTTCTGCAAGAAGGGCGACGGCGGCAAGTTCGTTGCCGACGGCAACCTGATTTCCGGCGTCGGAAAATTGCCGTGGAACACCGACGGCGGCGGACTGTGCAACAACCATCCGATCAATCGCGGTGGCATCACCAAGATCATCGAGGCGGTGCGGCAGTTGCGCGGCGAGGCGCATCCGAAGGTTCAGGTTCCGAATTGCGATCTGGCGTTGGTGCACGGCACCGGCGGATTGCTGGGTGTGCGGCATGCGGCATCGACCGCTATTCTGGAGCGTGTGTGATGACTGACAAGCCGAAATATCCAGCGCCCGTGGGCAATCCTGAGACGGCGCATTTCTGGGAAGCCGCGAAGCAGGGCAAGTTTCTCATCAAGCGCTGCCTTGCCTGCAAGGAGCCGCATTACTTTCCGCGCTCGATTTGTCCGTTCTGTTTCTCGGACAAGACGGAATGGGAAGAGAGCAAGGGCGAGGGCGCGATCTACAGCTACAGCCTGATGCGAAAATCACCGACCGGGCCGTATGCGGTGGGTTACGTCACGCTGGATGAAGGCCCGTCGCTGCTGACGAATTTCGTCGATTGCGATCTGACGGCCTTGAAAATCGGCCAGCGCGTGAAAGTGGTGTTCAAGCCGACCGACGGCGCGCCGCTGCCGTTCTTTACACTCGCGTCATCCTGAGGTGCGAGCCGCTCTTCGCGGCGAGCCTCGAAGGAAGGCTTGACACGCAATATCTCCGTCGCCCTCGAGGCTCGGCGCTACGCGCCTCACACCTCAGGGTGACGGCCCACGCTATAAAAAGAATGCGGGAGGAGGCAAGATGCCGATCAAGTACGATGAGGTGATGGCGCTCAAGAATGTCGGCCAGAAGTATTCGTGGACCGACCGCGAAGTGATGCTCTACGCCTACGGTATCGGCATGGGCGCCGATCCGATGGATCAGAAGGAATTGTCCTTCGTCAATGAGGGCTACTACACGCCGCGCGAACTGAAGGTGGTGCCGACCTATGCCTCGGTCGCCGCGTGGGGCGCGACCGCGGGTCCGATCGACGTTAACCGCGTCATGGTGGTGGATGGCGAGCGTGACATCACGTTCCACAGGCCGCTGCCGGTGCAGGCGAACATCACCGCGGATTCGACCATCCTCGGCGTGTTCGACAAGGGCAAGGACAAGGGCGCGGTGATCCTGCGCAAGACCGTGCTGAAGAACGACAAGGGCGAGGATCTGGCGACACTGGTAGCCTCGCAGTTCGCGCGTGGCGATGGCGGTTTCGGCGGCCCATCTGAGGGTCAGCCCGAGCCGCATCCGATTCCGAAACGCGCCCCGGACCTGAGTGTCGATATTTCAACGCGGCCGGATCAGGCTCTGATCTACCGGCTGTGCGGCGACCGTAATCCGCTGCACAGCGATCCTGAATTTGCGAAGAAGGCCGGATTCGATCGTCCGATCCTGCATGGCATGTGCACTTATGGTTTGAGCTGTCGCGCGGTGTTGCAGACTTACGCTGATTACGACCCGGTCGCGTTCAGGCAACATGCGGTGCGCTTCTCCGCGCCGGTGTTTCCGGGGGAGACGGTGTCGTTCGATCTGTGGAAGGACGGCAACGTGATCTCGCTCGAGGGTCGCGTGAAAAGCCGCAATGTCACCGTGATCAGGAACGGCAAGACGGTCCTCGCCTGACCGTGAAGGCCGAAGCGAGATTTTTGTCCGGAAGCCAGTTATTTTGTCCGGAAGCCAGTTATAAAGGCAGTCCGCAGATTCCAGCCGACGAAAGAAACCTGACATATGAAGCTGACCCATGAGGCGAGCGGCACTTTTGCCATCGCGCCGACCCCGTTCTTCGACGACGGCCGTATCGACTACGATTCCATCGATCGTCTGACGGACTTCTACGCCGAGGTCGGCTGCAATGGCGTCACCGTGCTCGGCATTCTCGGCGAAGCGCCGAAGATGGAAGCCGATGAATCGCTTCAGGTCGCAACCCGTTTCATCAAGCGCGCCAAGGACAAGCAGATCATCGTCGGCGTGTCCGCGCCGGGCTTTGCCCAGATGCGCACGCTGGCGCGCGCATCGATGGATGCGGGCGCCGCCGCCGTGATGATCGCGCCGCCGCCGCACTTGCGCACGGACGAACAGATTCTCGGCTATTTCCGTCAGGCCACCGAGGCCGTCGGCTCCGATGTGCCGTGGGTGCTGCAGGATTATCCGCTGACGCTGACCGTGGTCATGACGCCGTCGGTGATCCGCAAGATCGTCATGGACAGTCCGTCCTGCGTGATGCTCAAGCATGAGGACTGGCCGGGACTGGAAAAGATCTCGACGCTGCGCGGATTCCAGAAGGATGGCTCGCTCAAACCCTTGTCGATCCTCGTCGGCAATGGCGGCCTGTTTCTCGACTTCGAAATGGAGCGCGGGGTGGACGGCGCGATGACCGGCTACGCGTTTCCCGATCTGCTGGTGGATGTCGTCAATCTCTCCAAGGCCGGCAAGCGCGATGCCGCGCACGATCTGTTCGATGCGCATCTGCCGCTGATCCGTTACGAGCAGCAGCCCGGTGTCGGTCTTGCCGTGCGCAAGTACGTCCTGAAGAAGCGCGGCAAGATTGCCTCCGATGCGCAGCGCAAGCCGGGCTCCAGCATGAGCACGCTGGCGCGCAGCGAAGTGGACTATCTGTTGTCGCGCGTCGCGCGCGTCGACAAGCGGGCCAATCTGTCATGAGCGGAAGCACCACATCGGATCCGTCGAAGGCGCTGCGCACCGCGGCCACCGTGCTGCTGCTGCGTGAGAGCGGCCCCGGCATGGAAATCTTCATGGTGCAGCGGAATCGCCAGATCGAGTTCAGTTCCGGCGCGCTGGTGTTTCCAGGCGGCGCCATGGACCCCGGCGATCGCGAGATCGCTGCCGATGCAGCGCTGGTGTCGGATCGGGGCGGGCTGGATGCCGATGCGGCGGCGATCCGTATCGGCGGCATTCGCGAGACATTCGAGGAGAGCGGCATCATGCTTGCGCGTCAGCGCGGCTCTTCCGCGCTGATCCCCGGAGCTGAGCTTGCGGTGCTTGACCGGCAGCGCACGGCGCTGGACGAAGGCAAGGTCAGCTTCGCGGATATACTGCACCAGCATGCGCTGTTGCCCGCAATCGATCTGCTGGTGCCGTTCGCGCACTGGATCACGCCAGTGAATCTGCCGAAGCGGTTCGACACGCATTTCCTGCTGGCGCTCGCGCCCGCCGATCAGATCGGCAAGCACGACGGCAAGGAATCTGTGGACTCGGTCTGGCTGTCGCCGAAAGAGGCGCTCGACAGCGCCGCGTCGGGCCGCTTCAATCTGCCGTTCCCGACCATCCGCAACCTGATCAAGCTCGACAAGCTTGGAACCGCGCAGGCGGCGATGGACTTTGCGCGGACGACGCCGGTGGTGACGGTGGTTCCGGAGATGAGCCGGAACGAGGATGGAACCACGCGCCTGCGCATTCCTATCGAAGCCGGCTATGACGGGGACGTCTTCAACGTCGCCGGGGCCTGACCGGCCCGGCGGCCATTGAATCCATCGGTTGCCGTTACCATTCTCTAGGCACGCAACAGGCAGAGTATGCCGGCGAGCGGTGCGCGATGAGATTGTGGAAGATGGTTCTGACGGCTTTTCTGTTCCTGTTGTTCGCGCCCATCGGCGTCTCCGCCGCCTCCTATTTTCTGAGCGATCGCGCCTCCGCGAACTGGTATGCGGCGGATCGGTCCAGCGCGGGCGTGCTGCCGCAGGCGTCGGCGCATCCGGATGCGCTGGTGCGGATCTATGCCGCGCGAACGGTGCGCTGGCGCGGCATCGTCGCGGTCCATTCCTGGATCGTGTTCAAGGACAAAGGCGCATCGCGATACAATCGCTACGATTACACGGCGTGGGGCGAGCCGATCCGCGTCAACGGCTTCGTCGCGGACGGGCGCTGGTTCGGGCAGGCCCCCGAAGAAGTTTTCCGCGCCGACGGCGAGAGAGCCGCGGTCCTCATTCCGAAAATCCGAGCCGCCATCGACAGCTACAAGTACCGCAACCTCGGCGACTACCGCGCGTGGCCCGGGCCGAACTCGAACACCTTCGTCGCCGCGATTATCGATGCCGTTCCCGAGATGCAGGCGGTGCTGCCGCCGACCGCCATCGGCAAGGACTATCCCTATGACGGCGCGTGGTTCGGCTGGACGCCGTCGGGCACCGGCCTTCGCGCGACGCTTGGCGGCTATCTCGGCGTCACCGTCGGCTGGCTGGAAGGTGTCGAGTTGAACGTCCTCGGCGCGGTCCTCGGTGTCGACGTGCGCCGGCCGGCGATCAAGATTCCCGGCATCGGCCGCATTGGCATGAGCGCGGTCCCGGCGTAGTCAGAGCCTGACGCGCGATCGTGCGCCGATTGCCGAGACCCCCAGCATGCCTTTTCCTCCGCGCAGGATCGTGTGTCTCACCGAAGAAACCGTAGAGACGCTGTATCTGCTGGGCGAGCAGGATCGCATCATCGGCGTGTCGGGCTACGCCGTACGGCCGCCGCAAGTGCGGCGTGAGAAGTCGCGCGTCTCGGCATTCATCTCCGCGGACATTCCCAAGGTGCTCGCGCTGGAGCCCGATCTCGTGCTGGCGTTTTCCGATTTGCAGGCGGACATCGTCGCCGATCTGGTGCGGGCAGGGGTGGCGGTGCATGTCTTCAACCAGCGCGACGTTGCCGGAATTCTCGCGATGATCCGCACGCTGGGCGGGCTGATCGGTGAGGCAGGGAAGGCGGATGAACTCGCGTCGCAATTCGAGCGACGGCTTGCCGATGTCGCCGAAGCCGCGCGCGCGCGACCGTCGCGGCCGAAAGTCTATTTCGAGGAGTGGGACGATCCGCTTATCAGTGGGATCGGTTGGGTGTCCGAGCTGATTTCAGTCGCCGGCGGCGAGGATGTTTTTCCGCAGCTTGCCAAAGAGAAGGCCGCGAAGGATCGTATTGTCGCGCCGGAGGTTGTGATCACGGCAAACCCGGATGTCATTCTTGCCTCATGGTGCGGAAAGAAAGTTGTGCCCGACAAAATCCGTCAGCGCCCGGGATGGGACGCTATCACTGCCGTGCGTAACAACCGGATCGTCGAGATCAAATCGCCGCTGATTCTGCAGCCGGGGCCTGCGGCTTTGACCGACGGGTTGGACGCGATCATTTCAGCGCTGTGGGATGAGGCTCTCTTGAAAAAAAACTCCGGCGCCGCGTGAGCCGCGCCGGAGTGTGTCGCTTTGCCTGCGCAAAATCAGGCGAGATCGAAGCGGTCGGCGTTCATCACCTTGGTCCACGCCTTCACGAAGTCGTTCACGAACTTCTCCTTGGAATCCGAACTGGCGTAGACTTCGGCCAGGGCGCGCAGCACCGAATTCGAGCCGAACACGAGATCGACGCGCGTGCCGGTCCATTTCACTGCGCCGCTTTTGCGATCGACGCCCTCGAAAATGTCCTTGGCCTCGGAGACCGCTTTCCACTGCGTTCCCATATCCAGGAGGTTGACGAAGAAGTCGTTCGTTAGCGCGCCGGGTCGATCAGTCAGGATGCCGTGGGCGGAGCCATCGGCATTGATGTTAATCGCGCGCAGACCGCCGATCAGCACCGTCAACTCTGGCGCGGTGAGCGTCAGAAGCTGGGCCTTGTCGATCAGCAGCGCTTCGGCAGGTACCGCGTATCGGGCCTTCTGGTAGTTACGGAAACCGTCATAGATCGGTTCGAGCACCTCGAAGGCTTCCACATCGGTCTGCGTCTGCGAAGCGTCGGTACGGCCCGGCGCGAACGGCACCGTCACATTGTGACCGGCTGCCTTCGCAGCCTGCTCGACCCCGGTATTGCCTGCGAGCACGATCAGGTCTGCAAGCGAGACTTTCTTGCCGGCGCTCTGACCCTGATTGAACTCGAACTGGATACGCTCCAGAACCTTGAGCACCTTCGCAAGCTGCTCCGGCTGGTTTACCGCCCAGTCCTTTTGAGGGGCGAGGCGGATGCGCGCGCCGTTGGCGCCGCCGCGCTTGTCACCGCCGCGGAAGGTGGAAGCCGAGGCCCAAGCGGTGCCGACCAGTTCTGACACGCTGAGACCTGAGGCCAGCACCTTGACTTTGAGCGCGGCAGTATCAGCGTCATCGATCAGGGGATGATCGACGGCAGGCACCGGATCCTGCCAGATCAGTTCTTCCCTCGGCACCTCCGGACCCAGATAGCGCGAGCGCGGGCCGAGGTCGCGATGCGTCAGCTTGAACCAGGCCCGTGCGAACGCCTCGGCAAAAGCCTGCGGGTTCTGCAGGAAGCGCCGCGAGATCTTCTCGTAGGCCGGGTCGAAGCGCAGCGACAGGTCGGTCGTCAGCATCTTCGGCTTCTGCTTCTTCGACGAATCATGCGCGAGGGGGATGACATCCTCGGCATCCTTGGCCACCCACTGGTTCGCACCGGCCGGAGACTTCTCCAGCACCCATTCGAATTTGAACAGGTTCTCGAAGAAGTGGTTGCTCCATTGCGCCGGCGTCTGCGTCCAGGTGACCTCCAGGCCGCTGCCGATGGCGTCGGCGCCGTGGCCGGTGCCAAAGCTGCTGGTCCAGCCGAAACCCTGTGCTTCAAGGTCTCCGGCTTCAGGGTCCGCTCCCTTGTAGGATTCAGCCGCCGCGCCGTGCGTCTTGCCGAAGGTATGACCCCCGGCGATGAGAGCGACGGTTTCCTCATCGTTCATGGCCATGCGCTTGAAGGTTTCCCGGATATCTTTTGCAGCCGCGAGTGGATCAGGGTTTCCGTCCGGACCTTCCGGGTTGACGTAAATCAGGCCCATCTGAACGGCTGCGAGCGGGTTTTCGAGTTCGCGTTCACCGGAATAACGGCTGTGTTTGTTGTTGGGATCGTTGCTGGCGATGAGCCAAGTGGTCTCCCGGCCCCAGTAGACGTCCTGGTCCGGCTCCCAAACGTCTTCGCGGCCGCCGGCGAAACCGAAGGTACGAAAGCCCATCGTCTCGAGCGCGACATTGCCGGTAAGGATAAAAAGATCGGCCCAGGAAATCTGTTGCCCATATTTCTGCTTGATCGGCCACAGCAGGCGACGCGACTTGTCGATGTTGACGTTGTCGGGCCAGCTATTGAGCGGAGCGAAGCGCTGCTGGCCGCGACCGCCGCCGCCGCGGCCATCGCCCATGCGGTATGTCCCCGCGCTATGCCAAGCCATGCGGATGAATTGTGGACCATAGTTGCCGAAGTCGGCCGGCCACCAGTCCTGCGAGTCGGTCATCAACTTGCGCAGGTCGTTCTTCAGCGCCTCGTAATCGAGCTTCTTGAATTCCTCACGGTAATTGAACGTCTGATCCAGCGGATCGGATTTGGATGAATGCTGGTTTAGCAGGTCGACGCGCAACTGGTTCGGCCACCAGTCCCTGTTGGATGTGCCGGCGCCGGCCCCATGAACAACTGGGCATTTGCCCGCGCCTTTATCGTCAGTCTTTGCGTCCATCTTGCTCTCCGATTCCGGTCTGTAATTTTGTTTGGGTTGTTCTTTACGATGATTTCCTGAAGGCGTTGCGACGATGTCCCGGCGGCCCTTCTCAGCGCAGGAACGATGCCTCGCTGTTTCCATAGTCGCCGGCGGCTGGGACAGGCGCCGCGCGGTCAAGGCGCGCGGCTGCCAAGTCTTGGGAACACCTCCCGAAGGCAGTTCCGTAAGGTAAGGGCACTTTTCAATCAGGTCTAATCGTATTAATAATCGTTCTGGATAAGAAAAACTGATCATGGTTTCATTGAAACAACTCAAGTATTTCGACGCCGTGGCCCGGTCGGGCCATTTTGGCAAGGCGGCCGCCCATTGCGCCATCAGCCAGCCAGCGCTGTCGATGCAGGTTCAGGAGCTTGAGCGGTCCCTCGGGGTCCAACTGCTGGAGCGGGGCCGCAATGGCGTCATCCTGACGGAAGGCGGCCGGGAAATCGCGCAGCGCGCCGCGCGGGTGCTTGCGGACGTGCGCGACATTGTCGACGCCGCGCGGCGGCAGGGCGACGTGCTGTCCGGCCCGCTGGCCCTCGGCGTCATTCCGTCGCTGGCGCCCTACATCCTGCCGCGGCTGCTGCCGAAAATCAGGGACGGTTTTCCCGATCTCGATCTTCATATTCGGGAGACGCAGACCCAGTCGCTGGTCGGCGAACTGGTCGATGGTGAACTCGATCTTCTGTTGCTGGCACTGCCGGTCGAGCATCCCGACGTCGAGACGGTGCGCCTGTTCGATGATCGCTTCCTGCTGGCCATGGCGACGGCGCATCGCATGTCGGACGATGTCCGCGCCACGCCGGATCTGCTCGAGGGTGACAAACTTCTGCTCCTGGAGGAGGGGCACTGCATGCGGGATCAGGCGCTGGCCTTCTGCAACCTGCAGCGGGTCGAGAACATCAACACGTTCGGCGCGTCCAGTCTCTCGACGCTGGTGCAGATGGTGGCGAACGGCCTCGGCATGACTCTGCTGCCTGAAATCGCGGTGCCGCTCGAAACCCGGCATGGCGATATTCACCTGATGCGATTCGCCGATCCGGAACCGCAGCGGGTCATCGGCCTTGCATGGCGGAAAAGCTCGCCGCGCAAGCGCCACTTCGTCGAACTCGGCCAGATGATTACAGACGCGGCCAGTACTGCTGCCCGGTGAGACTGTCCATCGAAGAGGCGGGCCACCGGTGGATTTCGGAAAAGCGGCTTTCCGCACCATTTCGGGGTGGATTTCATGCCATCCTTGGCTATGGTGCGGCCCTCAGCGCTCCTAGCTCAGCTGGATAGAGCATCGGATTTCGATTCCGAGGGTCGGGAGTTCGAATCTCTCGGAGCGCGCCAAACTTCGCTGGACGGAAGTCTGCGCACTTCCTTCAAATGACGGCGGAAAATACCGGAACGGGCTCGTCGAAGCCTTTCAGCGTCCGCGCATCCAGTTCAACCAGAGGTATGCTCGATCTCACCGCCTGAGCTGTGACGCGATCGATCAGGATTTGAGAGTCGTCCGCGCTCGAACACAATCGCGATGCCAGATTCACGACGCTGCCAATCGCGCTGTAGTCAAGGCGCCCTTCGGATCCGATCCTCCCGACTGTGGCCGGTCCCATCGCCAGCCCGACGCCGAAGCCAAGCTGGTGATCCAGCGCGCGCCAGTGCGCCAGAAGTTTCTGTACGCTCCTTTGCATGTCGCCCGCCATGTTGACGGCGCGCAACGCCGGATCCGACACGGCAACCGGCGCGTTGACGAGTACCATCGCTCCGTCACCGGAGAAGTTTATCAGCGTTGCTTCATGGGCGCTCACGACCCTTTCGAGCGCATCATAGTATTCGCGCAGCACGGCCATGATGGTTTCAGGTTCGGCGCGAACCGAAAATGCGGTGAAGCCCCGCAGATCGCAGAACACCACGACCACCTCGACGCGCCGCCCGTCGAGAACGCTGTCGTCACCGGTGCGGTCAATCAGTTCTGCAATTTGTGGCGCAAGGAAGCGCTTGAGCCGGCTTATGCGTTCGGAGCGTTCCTGCGAAACCGCCAACTCGCTTGCCATCTCGTTGAACCGGGTTGCAAGACGCTCGAATTCGTCACTCGTTGCAAGGTTGATGCGGTGGTCGAATTGCCCTGCGCCTATTCGGGCGACTCCTTCCTCCAGCAACTGTATGGGTCCCACCATGCGTTGGGTCAGCCAGTAGGCCAGCATTGCCGCGAGCGCGGCGCCGGCAATGAGCAAAGCTCCTGTACGCCAAAGGGCGGCGTAGATCGGCCCGAATGCCTCGGCGATCGGTTGCTTGACGATGACGCTCCAGTTGACGCCCGGAATCTGCACCATCGCCGCCAATACTGTCGTTCCGGAAATATCCTGACCGGCCGCGGCCTGACCGGGCCGTGCGAGAATGGCTGCCCGCAAGGTCTGAAGCGGTCGCTGGGCGATTTCGTCGGCTCGCAAGACAAGGCTGATGTCCGGATGAGCAACGAGGCGTCCCGGCCGGTCGAGCACGAATGCTTCGCCGGTGCGTCCCACCCGAATCCCCGAGATCACTTCCCAGATGAACTTGAGGTTGACCTCGGCGACAGCCACCCCATCGGCCGAGCGGTTACCCGCGATGGCCACGGTCATGAAGGGCTCCGAGCCATCATGAAATGTGACCGGCCCATACCAGATCCGGTCTGAACGGGCTCCTATCACAGCGGGCTTCTCGGAATGGTCATCACCACTCTCGATCCTGTTCAGGCCGATGCGTGACACGAACAGGCGTTCTCTCCCGGTGGCATCGACAAGGCTGAGGTTTTCCACGGCCTGTGCCTGGCGGAGCAGGCGCAGGGCGTCGAGCCGGCGCCTTTCGCCCGTATCGTCGGACCATGGCAGTTGCACGGTCCAGACAAGCTGGTCCCGAATTCCCTCAATGAAATCCTGGATGTTTACGGCCGCAAATCGGGCTTCAGCGTTCAGGAGATCGTTCAGTCTGGCGCGCTGGTCGTGATAGCCGAACCACGCCTCACTTCCGCCCGCGATCAGAAGCGGCACAACGGCGGCTGCAAAGAGCGCGCGAAAATATTTCCTGAACAATGAAGAGTGCGGCGCGATCAGCGGATCGGCCATGGCATCAGCCCGCGCGGTGGCCAGCGGGCCGGATCATTCGATCACTCCGTCAGCGCTGCTCAGTATCGAGGGCGGCAGGGAGATACCGAGGGCATTGGCCGACTTCAGATTAATGAACAGCTCGACTTTGGTGACCCGCTGCACCGGCAGATCGGCAGGCTTCTCTCCCTTCAGGATACGGCCGGCGTAGATACCGGTGTGACGGTGCGACTGAGCGAAATCACCGCCATAGCTCATCAGGCCGCCAGCGAGTGGGAAGTCGCGGGACTGTGTCATCGCAGGCACGGCGTGACGGACCGCGAGCGCGGCAAGTTGCTGGCTACGGTAGGCGAAATAGGGATCGGAGCTGAAAACAAGTCCACCCGCATGCGTCTCGTGCACCGTTGTGAACATGTTGTCGAACTCTTGTTCGTTGCTGGCTTTCAGGACAACCAGCTCCACCCCCAGACTGTCGGCCGCGGCACGGAGGTTCTTCAGTTGGGAGTGTGAGGTGGGACTGGTGGGATTGATGGCGACCGCGAACACGTTGGTGCCCGGGCGCACCTCGCGCATGAACTCCAGGCGCTTGCGCGAAACCTCCACACTCAGGCTCGACACACCGGTGAGATTGCCTCCCGGCCGGGAGAGGCTGTCGACCACGCCGAGTGCAATCGGGTCGCCACCCATCTCGAAAACAATAGGAATCGTCGCGGTTGCCGATTTTGCCGCAAGCGCCACCTCAGCACCGCCCGCAGCGACAAGGACATTTATCTGGCGGCTGGCCAGATCCGTTGCGAGTGCCGGCAACCGGCTGTACTGACCTTCCGCCCATCGAAACTCGATCGCGACATTGCGCCCTTCGGCATAACCGGCTTCTGCGAGGCCGCTGCGAAAGGCATTGAGGCGGCTGCTGTAGCGTTCGGGGGTTTCGGACCCAAGATATCCTATGACCGGCATGGTTTGCGCGCCGGCCGGGGTCATCCATGCCATCGCACTGCCAACAAGTGCAATGAAATCGCGCCGCCTCATCTGATCTGCGGTGTCGGTGAAGGCGCGCGGCACGAAACGCATGGTTGTCCTTCCTTTCAACCAACGTCGCCCAATCGTTCGGTCCCAGCATAGCCGCGCGCCGATGGTTACGGAACCGGATATTGTCCGCCTGACTGCGCCCTGATGACGTGTGAGGGGAGGGAAATAGAGATCGGAGGGGCGCCGTTCGGGTGTGCGCTGCGAGATTCGATGACGCTTCGTTGCAATGCGCAACACGGTTTCGTTGACGGCTTTTGGATTGCGTCTAACATTCTCGCAGGCCCGTTAGAGGCCATCGGGAGGAATGCATGATACGTCTTGCCAGCACAAATGCCCGCCGACAATTTTCTACGAATGCCCAAACCCAGCGCCCGCCGCTGGGTTTTTTGACGGTCGCGTCCGTCGTCGCGACACTTGCCATCGTCTCGCAGGTCTCCGCGCAATCGCCGCCGAAGGGGTCGCCCGATCATATCAAGGCGGTGACGTCCGCGGTCGATCAGAATTCCATCAAGGCCAACGCTGCGACGTCGAACGACTGGCCGACCATCGGTCTTGATTACGGAGAGACGCGATTTAGCAAGCTGAATCAGATCAACACCGAGAACGTCAAGAATCTCGGTCTGATGTGGACCTACAATCTTGAATCGTCGCGTGGCGTCGAGGCGACGCCGCTGGTCGTCGACGGCATCATGTACGTCACCGCATCATGGAGCGTGGTGCACGCGATCGACGTGCGCACCGGCAAGAAGATCTGGACCTTCGATCCGCAAGTCTCTCGCTCGATCGGCTTCAAGGGGTGCTGCGACGTCGTCAATCGCGGTGTTGCGCTTTACAAGGGCAAGGTCTTTGTCGGCTCCTATGATGGACGGCTCGTGGCGCTCGACGCCGTGACCGGCAAGAAGGTCTGGGAAAAAGACACGCTCATCGACAAGGAGCACTCCTACACGATCACCGGCGCGCCGCGCGTTGTTAACGGCAAGGTGGTGATCGGTAATGGCGGCGCGGAATACGGCGCGCGCGGTTACGTCACCGCGTATGACGCGGAAACCGGCGATCAGGCGTGGCGCTGGTTCACTGTGCCCGGCGATCCGTCAAAGCCTTTCGAAGATGAATCGATGGAGAAGGCCGCCAAGACCTGGGATCCGGCGGGCAAGTACTGGATCAACGGCGGCGGCGGGACGGCATGGGACACCATCACGTTCGATCCCGACCTGAACCTCGTTTACATCGGCACCGGCAATGGATCGCCGTGGAATCGTCATCTGCGCAGTCCCGCGGGCGGCGACAATCTCTATCTGGCATCGATTGTCGCGCTGAACGCCGACACCGGAAAATACGTCTGGCACTATCAGGAAACCCCCGGCGACCACTGGGACTACACCTCGACCCAGCCGATGATCCTGGCCGACATCGCGATCGACGGTGCGCCGAGGAAGGTGATCCTTCACGCGCCGAAGAACGGCTTCTTCTTCGTCATCGATCGCACCAACGGCAAGTTCATCTCGGCCAAGAATTTCGTCGATGTGAATTGGGCGACCGGCTATGATTCAAGCGGACGTCCGGTCGAGGTTGCGGAAGCGCGCGATCTCGAAAAGGGCATGGACAGTATTCCGGGTCCGTTTGGCGCGCACAACTGGCACCCGATGTCGTTCAATCCGATGACGGGTCTGGTCTATCTGCCGGCGCAGGGCGTGCCGCTGAATCTCACTCCGTTGAAGGACTGGAAGCACAATGCCAACAAGCCCGGCGAATTCGGCGGCAACACCGGCTGGAACACCGGCTTTGCGCTGAACGCGACGCCGCCGAAAAATCTGCCATTCGGCCGGCTGATCGCGTGGGATCCGGTGAAGCAGAAGGAGGCGTGGAAACAGGAATATGTCGCGCCGTGGAATGGCGGGACATTGACCACTGCCGGCAATCTCGTGTTTCAGGGAACGGCCGATGGCCGCTTCATCGCCTACAACGCAACGACCGGCGAGAAGCTCTGGGAATCGCCGACGGGCACCGGCGTCGTCGCGGCAGCGTCGACCTACATGCTTGATGGCGTGCAATATGTGTCGGTCGCGGTCGGGTGGGGTGGTGTGTTCGGCATCACGCAACGCGCGACCGAAGCCGACAATCCCGGCACGGTCTATACGTTCGCGATTGGCGGAAAGGCGCCGCTGCCGCCGATCACGAAGTACCAGATGGAAAACCTGGTTGCCGGTGTGAAATACGATCCGGCGGACGTTGGGCCCGGGACGCTGCTGTACGTCAGCAGTTGCGCCACGTGTCATGGCGTGCCGGGCGTGGACAAGGGCGGCAATGTGAGAAATCTCGGCTACGTCAGCGCCGAGACGATCGCCAATCTCAAGAACTTCGTGTTCAAGGGACCGCATGTCGAGAAGGGGATGCCGGACTTCAGCGGCAAGCTGAGCGAGGATGACGTTGTGAAGATTACCGCTTTCATTCAGGGCACTGCGGACGCTGTACGCCCGAAGAAGTGAGTCGGCCGCCTGGTCCGGCGCGTGGCGTGAGTCGTTTCGACTTTCGCTGCGCTCGCCTTGGCTGCGCTTGTTTCACCGTCATTCCGGGTCTGCGCCGGGACGCAGCCCGGAGTGACGCGGCGGCAGGATGATTGAAAAGTCAGTAACAAATCCAGAAAATAAGTGCGTCTGGGGCATTTGGCCGGACAGATTATGCTCAACCGCCACTCACCGAAGTCCGAATGCAGCGGGCATCGAAACGCGTGGCATGGCGCAAAAGCCTGCTGCGCAAGCAGTAACACGCGGCTTCGGTGGTTTCCTGGATACGTCCTTAAGCCCGTACCATCGGGTGACCACCGAGACTGTGCAAGTGGGTTGCGCGGTGATCCGGTCTAACCTATTGAAGCCGTCACGCGCTCTGGGCTCGGCCGGATAAGGCATCGGATTGCGATTCCGAGGGGCGGGAATTCGAATTTCTCGTAGCGCGCCAGCGATCCTTATGAAACCGATGTCAAAAAGCTCTTTCCCGGAACGAAACAGGCCGCCCCCGCCAGCGCTCGCAAAGGCGTTGCTGGCATTGCAGATGCAGCAACTTGAGGACGCAGAGCAACTCGCGTCGCAAGTCCTGAAATCCGACCGCGGCAATACGTTTGCCGCAGAAATCCTTGGCCGCGCCCTTCTGGCGCAAAATCGTCTCGACGAGGCCATCGTGCACCTGGCCAAATTTGCGCGCAGGACCGATGAGCCGTCGATCGAAACTTTGCTTGCGGGCATGCTCGCCGCTGTCGGCCGCAGGGACGAAGCGCTGGATCATTTGCGACGCGCCGTGGCCCGACGACCGCACTACATTCCGGCGTTTGTCGAACTCGCGCTCCAGTTGCGCAAGGCCGGACAATTTGACGAGGCGATGGCCGTCACCGAGAGCGGGCTGACATTCGCGCCGCAATCGGCCGATCTGCAACTTGCCTTGGGACATGCTCTGGCGGAACGCAACGAGCGTATCCGGGCGCGGGAGGTGTTTGCGAAAGTTCACGCCGCGGAGCCGACGCATCATGATGCCTTGCTGGCTCTTGCGATGGCGGTGATATGGGATGGCGATTACGGACGGGCCGCGGACCTCTATCGCCGCGCGCTGGCCATCAAGCCGCTGGACGATACGCGGCTCCGTCTGGCGAAATGCTTGCTGGAACTCCGGCAGCATGAGGAAGCGGAAGCGCTCTTGCGCACGGCCACCCACGGGGTGAGCCACTTGGCTGCTCATGCAGTCATGGCGATGGTATCCACATCGCATGGGCGAATCTTCCTGCAGCCAAGTTCGACGCTGAATTTTTTACGCGTCCGAAACGATTGACTGTTATCAGGCCCGAAATTGACGCCGGTAAACGCCGGCCTCGCGGGACATCAGGCCTATGAGATCGTGCGTGCGCTGCGTGTCCTCTTCCGTGAAAACCGCGGTTCGCAAACTCCATGTTTCCCGCTTTATCGGAAAGCATTGAGCGACCGGCGTTCCTTTCGGCAGTACGCCGCTGAAATTCGTGTCGCGCCAACGCGCCGGAAAATGAATCCAGCCATCGCGATAGTTGTCGCAATCGACCCATCCCGTCAGCGTCGTAAACGGCAAATCAAACCTGTTGACGGGATGCGTGATCAGCAGGGAATAGCCCGCCGGTGCTTCGATGGTCCAGAGGTTGTGAAACTTGATCACGAAACGGTCGGGTTCGAACAACGGCGAGCCGGTAAGCTGGGTACTGTCGTGCAGCCCCAGCGGAGAGCGAGGGAAATCGACCGTACCACATGGCGGCAAATCGTTATCCCAGGTAAACTCACCGTCCTCGAACTTTATATCGCAGATGAGCGGGATCAGAAAACCCGACGTCATCGCGTCTACGAAGGGCGGGCAACGCTTCACGGTATCGTTCTGCCCGCCCATAATAGCGCTCGAAACCTCTTGCGGCATGGTTTTCAGCCAATCCGGCAAGCCCTGCGCCGCGGGGATCGGCGGCGGCAACAGACCTTCGAGTTCTTTTGGGCAGCGAAACGTCAGCAATTGCGAGGTGTCAGGCGAGGGCATAACAGCAATAATCTCAAAACGATAAGGGGCGAATGTAATCCGGCTTGGTATTTGACGTTATCACCTGCGTTGCTCGCTCGCTACTCTTATGCCGACGCAATTCAGACCGGCCATGACGCATCGTTTCAATTTACAATGCGTTCGAACGAAATTCGAACGGCGCCATCCTTGCGCCACTCATCACCCTTAACGAAATTCCAACACAACAAAGCCAAAGTTGGGCGTCATCCGTTCCGTTCCGTCCCGTCGATGCTAGGCCATTTCCGACATGCGATTTTGGGTTCCAGCTACGATTTTGATCGCGTTGAGCGGCCCGGCGCATGCGGACCTGCGCATCACCCGCGACCACGGCGGCTATGTCGAGGAATACAAGGCGAAGTACCAGCGCATCCGGGCGCGGGGCGAGCGCGTCATCATTGACGGCATCTGCAACTCGGCCTGCACGCTGGTGTTCGGCATCGTGCCGATGAACAAGATCTGCGTGACGCCACGCGCCAGTCTCGGCTTTCATCAGGCCTATTACGACAAGGCCTTCACCTTCGGCATCAAGGTGACAAGCAACGAGGGGACGTCGGACCTGATGTCCTATTACCCTCAGCCCGTGAAGGCCTGGATCAGCCGCAACGGCGGCCTCACCACCGAGATGAAGAAGATCAAGAACGGCACGGATCTCTGGCAGATCGTCGATCCATGCCCGGAAGAGTTTTTCTGAGGTTCCTGTCGGTCTTCCTGCTGGCTCGCGGTGTGAGTTTTGCGCGTTGAAATTCCGCACGATCTCTCATCCGATCGCCACGGAGACGACGATTGAGGATGATGCGACAGCGTGTATCACGTCAGCTTCCCGATTCAATTTTCAGACAGCCACTTCCATTCGCGCACGCGCCATCGTTCTCGCGCATCGCGCGAGTTGCGCTTGTAGTTTCCCCTCCCAACAATGAGGGGCATGGAGCGCCGCGAGGCGCACCTTGTCTTGTTTCGCTGCCGGCATCCGCTTGCGAGGCGAATGGTTCTCCGGAAGCGCATCGCCTCACGGCGCTCCATTGCGGCGATTTTGGGCGAGAGGACCGTACTTCCGGGACAGGACGAGCGCGGCGCGTCTCTGATCCAGCGGGATTTCCCCGCCTTCATCCTGTCCTCGTCCAGCCGCTGACGGCAGAGCCACGTAGTTGGCCCGGACGGTGACCCCAGCCTCCCGGGCGTGGTGTTTGCGAAACACACGCGCAGGCGCCGCATCCTGCTCCGCTTGACGAACGCCCTCGAGAAGCGCCCCTCACGAACAGGACGATACGGACTATATTCCTAGATCAGGGCATGTCAAGAGGGGGATCGTCATTCCGGGGGCGCGAGCGCAGCAAGCGAGCCCGGAATGACGAAGCGGGAAATCACTTTGGAGCGAAGCGAAATCGGGGATCAATACGACTGAGCATGCCCCGGATTGCGCTGCGCTTCATCCGGGCTACGCTTGCTGCAAGAACTTGCGTGCCATCGTTGAGGGGTCCTAAGCCCGCATATGTCTGCCCGGTCGGCGTATTGACAACTACCGCAGCGTGCCCAGGTGAAAAATTTGGACTGAAGCCAAGATAGGAGATGGCAATGGTTAGGGAGTAATCTGCCATGTCTTCCCCTTATTCTTTGGATGCGACTGCGGTAATTATGAATTTTGCCAAAGCGGCGAACGGATAGACGGCCAAGCAAACTACCGACAAAACAAAAAAAAGCGCCATATATCCAAGGGGATCATGCTTGCCGCCGCATGCTTCAGGAACATGATGAATAAGGCTAGCTTGATAAAACATTTGAATGAATAGCGCGGCGTAGAGAGCCAGAAAGCAGAAGGAAAATATCCTATTACGGATGATGAACATCACGATAGCAGGGCCCAGAAACGCCCAAATGTCTTGCATACGATAGTATCCAAAGCATTCGTGCACAATGTAGGCTCCCACTGCGATTACAGTGAAAGCTACAACGAGCGCGCAGAGATTCGCGATTAGCGTTGGACGCGATCCTGACAAACTCATCAACTCAACCTCGAAGAGTCATCATATCACCGGCCGTACTGCCGCAACCTGCTCCAGCATCTCCCCTTCGCCACCGAACGGCGCGACCAGTTCGATGATGCGGAGATGCGGACCGCTCTTCCATTCCACCGCAGTCAGCCGCCGGTCGTTGGCATCAATGCGCTTGGCCACGAAATCGTCGGCCAGCGCCCATAGCGCGACACCGACCGGCTGCTCACCATTGTAGAACATGCGAAACTGCTTGAGCAGGATGGCGGGCATCACCAGCCATTCAAGATCGCCCAGCGGGATTGATTTGTGACGCGGGCTTTGCGTCATCAGCCAGGTGATTTCGCCGAGCACCTGCGCAACCGTTTTTGGCGGCGGGATCGCCTGTCCCTGCGCTCCGCCAGCGTGATGTTTAGCTTGCGATGAACCGCCCGGCGCAGCGCCAAACGTGCCTGATGTATTCGGTGCCCCCCGGAACTCGGCAAAAGCCGCATTCAGCGCCGCTTCGCCAAACACCGGCGCCGCTTTCCCATGGTCCTCGTGTGATGGTTTCGAACTTTCCGGCGAAGGACTCTGCTGTCCGGTCACCTTGTCCAAAGGCTCACCGGCGTGCCTGGCTGCGGACCCGCTCTTGGTCATTCGCTTTCCCCCCTGCGTCGTCTTCTTCTTGTCCGGCATGTGCTGCGCCTTTGGCGGAAACACCTGCATTACAGTAGGACAAACCTCTCCCGCATGCACACCACCACAACTCTGCGGCGAAGCGCACTGCCTTCCTTTTATTTGGGCTGAACTTGAGACTCGGGCGTAGAAAACTTGCCCTGTAGAATTAGCGGAAGTCGCAAATATCGAATGGTCCACGCTCGGAAGCGACGACATTCACCGCGATGCATAGCATCGCGTGATGGCAGCGCCTCAAAACGCTTCACCAAGTGAGGATTACAAACGCCTCGCCCCTAGGTTGAAAAGTAAGACACTCAAATACCGATCCGCAACTGAAAAGTGGGCGCGCATGTTCGGGAGCCCGGAATCCACGGCCACTAACCGGTTTTCGCAATCATGGATTCCGGGTCTGCGCCAAGAGGCGCCCCCCGGAATGACGAGCAATGACTGAGTGCATCGGGCGGCGCCGTAGCGCGTCGAAGACACGCGTAAACGTTTTAGCGCCGACCCGTTGGCTCGCAATGACGAAGGCGTTCAGCGATGACGAACCTAGAACGTCACTACGCCCCGGATTGACTCGCCGCGTTTCATCAAATCGAACGCCTTGTTGATGTCGTTCAGCGGCATCACATGGGTGATCATCGGATCGATCTGGATTTTCCCCTGCATATACCAGTCGACGATCTTCGGCACGTCGGTGCGGCCGCGAGCGCCGCCGAACGCCGTGCCTTTCCAGACGCGGCCGGTGACGAGCTGGAACGGGCGGGTTGAAATCTCGGCGCCGGAGGGCGCGACGCCGATCACGATCGACTGTCCCCAGCCACGATGGCACGCTTCCAGCGCCTGACGCATCACCGTGACGTTACCGGTACAGTCGAAGGTGTAGTCGGCGCCGCCGATCTGGTCTTCCTTGGTCTTGGTCATGTCGACGAGATAGGGGACGAGATCCTTGCCGACCTCTTTGGGGTTGACGAAATGCGTCATGCCAAAGCGTTCGCCCCACGCCTTGCGGTCGTTGTTGATGTCGACGCCGATGATCATGTCCGCGCCGGCAAGCCGAAGGCCTTGCAGCACGTTCAGGCCGATGCCGCCGAGGCCGAACACAATGGCTTTCGCGCCTTGCTCGACCTTCGCGGTATTGATGACCGCGCCGATGCCGGTGGTCACGCCGCAGCCGATGTAGCAGACCTTGTCGAACGGCGCGTCCTCGCGGATTTTCGCCACCGCGATTTCCGGCAGCACGGTGTAATTCGCGAAGGTCGAGGTGCCCATGTAGTGATGGATCGGCTTGCCGCCGAGCGAGAAGCGGGAGGTGCCGTCCGGCATCAGGCCCTGGCCCTGCGTGGCGCGGATCGCGGTGCAGAGATTGGTCTTGCGCGACAGGCACGAGGGGCACTGGCGGCATTCCGGCGTGTAGAGCGGAATGACGTGATCGCCTTTCTTCACGCTGGTGACGCCGCGGCCCACATCGACAACGACGCCTGCGCCTTCATGGCCGAGGATCGCGGGAAACAGGCCTTCCGGGTCCGCGCCCGACAGGGTGAATTCATCGGTATGACATACGCCCGTCGCTTTGATCTCGACCATGACTTCACCCTCGCGGGGGCCTTCAAGCTGAACGGTCGTGATCTCGAGCGGTTTGCCGGCAGCGGTGGCGACGGCGGCGCGAACATCCATGGCGAATCCTTATTGCGGCTGAAGGCGAGTTTGATCTGCATTTCTGAGCTTATAGCCCGGCGCATTTGATGATTGCCTCATCACACGCGATCAGGCAAGCAGTTGCGCAAATGAGCCCTCCATCGTCTCAGCCCACACTGGAATCGATTGCCGCGCGCGCTGCGCCTGCGATCTTCGTTCTGCTGTGGAGCACCGGTTTTATCGGCACGAAATATGTGCTGGCCGGCGCCGAACCGCTGACTTATCTCGCGATCCGCATGGCCCTTGCGGTCTTGCTGATGGGGCTGATCGCCGCGATCTATCGTCCGGATTGGCCGGACCGGATCGGTGTCCTGCACAGCGCGATGGCCGGGTTTCTGGTTCATGGATTCTATCTCGGCGGTACGTCCGTCGCGATCTACCATTCGGTGCCGGCGGGGCTGTCGGCGCTGATCCCTGGTCTGCAGCCCATCCTGATGTCCACGCTGGCGAACCGCTGGCTCGGCGAGCGTGTCACGCCGCTGCAATGGACCGGCTTGCTGATGGGCCTCGCGGGAACGGTGATTGTCCTGCATGGCCGCACCATTTCGGGCGATGCCGGCTGGGGCTGGCTCGCCACCTGTGTGGCGCTCGTCAGCATCACGCTCGGCACGCTTTACCAGAAGCGGTATTGCAGCCAGATCGACTGGCGCGCCGGAAATCTCATTCAGTTTGCCGCGGCGGGCGTGCTGTTCGCAGTCGGTGCGTGGCTGTTCGAGACGCGCGTGATCGTCTGGAATCGGGAATTCGTGTTCGGCCTCGCGTGGCTGGTCATCGTTCTGTCGATCGGGTCGATCGGGCTGCTGTACTGGCTGATCCGTCATTCGGCGGCGACGAAGGTCGCAAGCCTGTTCTATCTCGTGCCCGGCACTACCGCGCTCATGGCGTATCTGCTGTTCGATGAGCGGCTCGATTTTCTTTCGATTGCGGGCATGGCGATCTGCGCTGCGGCCGTGCTGCTGGTCAACAAAAACACCGCTCCGGCGCGCGTGTCTTAACCCGCGCGCGTTTTGGCATAGGCGGCGAGCGCACGCTCGCGTGCCGCCTTGTGATCCACGATGGGATGCGGGTAGGTCTTGCCCAGCGTGACCTCGGCGGCAGCCAATTCCATCGGTGTGGCTTCCCACGGCTGATGGATGAGTTTTGCCGGAAGCTGCGCCAGCTCCGGCACCCATTTCGCGACATAGGCGCCATCGGGATCAAATTTCTCGCCTTGCAGGATCGGATTGAACACGCGGAAGTAGGGCGCTGCATCCGCGCCGGAGCCGGCGACCCATTGCCAGCTTGCCGGGTTGCTGCCGGGATCGGCGTCGACCAGCGTGTCCCAGAACCATGTCTCGCCGTCGCGCCAGTCGATCAGCAAATGTTTGACGAGGAACGATGCGACCACCATGCGGACGCGGTTGTGCATGATGCCGGTGCGCCAGAGTTCGCGCATGCCCGCGTCGACGATCGGATAGCCGGTCTGTCCGCGTTGCCACGCACGCAGCGCCTTGGCGTCACGCCGCCACGGAAACGCGTCGAACGAAGGCTGAAGATTTTGTTCGGCGAGGCGTGGGTGATCGAACAGCAGATGCCGCGAGAATTCGCGCCAGCCGAGTTCGCTCATGAATTTTCCGACATCGCTGGCGATGGCGGGTTTCCGGGCCGCCGCGAAATTCGCTGCGTGCCAGACTTGCCTCGGGCTGATTTCGCCGAACCGCAGATGCGGTGACAGCTTCGACGTGGCGTCGCGGTCGGGGCGGTCCCGTTGTGTAGAATAACCCGCGATGCCGCCCTCGAGAAAATCCGTAAGCCGGGCTTGCGCCGCAGCTTCGCCGGGCGTCCATGTCGCGCGCAATCCCGCTGCCCAGTCGGGATGCGTTGGCTCCAGGTTCCATGACGCGAGATCGTCGCCGGCGATCTTCGGTCCGGCGGCGATCGCTTTCGGCGCGGGCAGCGGCCGTGGCGGATCGCCAAGGTTCAGAATCCGCCTCCAGAACGGTGTGAACACCCGGAGGCCACGGCCTTCCTTGTTGCGTAGGCTTGCAGGCCTCACCAGCAGATCGCTCGGGAAACCGCGCGCTGCAACGCCGATATTTTCCAGCGCTGCCGTGACATCGCGCTCGACAGCAGCGGAGCCAGGTATGTCGCTTTCGATCCAGTGGACGGCGGCCGCGCCGGTCTCCTGAGCGAGAGCTGCGATGACATGCGCGGCTGAACCGCGGCGCAGCACGAGCGATTGGCCGTATACCTTGAAGCTGGCGTTCAGGCGGCGCAGCGACTGCGCGAGCCACCATCGCGATGCACTGCCCAACGGCCGGCCGTGGGGCGGCCTCAGGGGCGCGCTCTCTTCATCCAGCACATAAAGGCAGATGAGCGGCGCGCCACTTTGTGCGGCGGCGTGCAGGGCTGGATGATCGGATAGCCGCAGATCGTCGCGGAACCAGACGATGACAGGGAATGGCGAGTAATTCGGCATTGCCGGACACAATCAATGAATTCATCTGCCTCTGCAACCTGATCGGAAATTGTGCGTATCTGGCACAGCTACACAGTTTGAGGATCGGAGGTCCGCTTGAAACGAAACGCCATACTTTATCTGGCGACATTGCTCGTCATGGTTCCGCTTGATTTCCTGTTTCTCGGGCTGGTCGCCAAGGGCTTCTTCATGTCTCAGGTCGGCGACATGCTGGGAACGATCCGTCTCGCCCCTGCGATCCTGTTTTATCTGCTCTATGTGGTCGGCGTTCTGATCTTCGTCAGCGCGGGGCCGGGGACGACGTGGCAATCGACGTTGATTTACGGCGCGCTGTTCGGGTTCTTTTGCTATGCGACTTTTGAGCTGACCTCGCTGTCGCTGCTGAAACACTGGACCTGGACCGTGGCGGTTGTGGATATTGCGTGGGGCGCGTTCGTGACCGCGATAGCGTCGACGCTTGGGCTTCTCATCGCGAACTGGCTGGCGCCTCGCGTTTGACGGGAACTGGCCCGGATAAATGGCCGCAATAAAAAAGGGACGCGAAGCGTCCCTTTTTGTTTTCCTGGTTGCGGTCGTTACTTCGGTTGCGGGACGATCCGGATATAAGGCTTCGGCGATTTCCAGCCGCCTGGGTAAATGGTCTTGGCTTCATCGTCCGAGACTGAGCCGGCGATGATGACGTCTTCGCCCTGTTTCCAGTCGGCCGGCGTCGCGACGCGATGCTTGGCGGTGAGTTGCAGCGAGTCGATCACGCGCAGGATTTCGTCGAAGTTGCGGCCGGTGGTCATCGGATAGACCAGCACCAGCTTGATCTTCTTGTCCGGGCCGATGATGAACACGGTGCGCACCGTGGCATTGTCGGCGGCAGTACGGCCGTCAGCGCCGCCCGAGGTGTCCGCGGGGAGCATGTTGTAGAGCTTCGCCACCTTGAGGTCGGTGTCGCCGATCAGCGGATAGTTCGGCGCGTAGCCTTGCGTCTCCTTGATGTCCGCACCCCACTTCTCGTGCTTGTCGACGGGGTCGACGCTCAGCCCGATCAGCTTGACGCCGCGCTTGTCGAATTCGGGTTTTAGCCGCGCCAGCGTTCCGAGTTCGGTGGTGCAAACCGGAGTGAAGTCCTTCGGGTGCGAGAACAACAGGGCCCAGCTATCGCCGATCCAGTTATGGAAATGGATGTGTCCCTCGGTGGTGTCTGCCTCGAAATCCGGGGCTACCGCGCCAATCTGAAGTGTCATGGATCCGCCTCATGCCATTAGAGCAACAGAGAAATTCGTCGTCGCAGCGTTATAGCGACCGCGACGCTATCACGGAACCATGTCGCCAAAAGGACAAGATTTTTCTCGCGTCAGAGGGCTTTCCAGAAATCCTTGCTGTCTTGCGTGCTCTTTCTGAAACATCACGCCTGTCGCAGATTAACCGTTGCGGCGCTCACTTTTCCGCGATGCCCCGAATTTGACTTTGATGCGCCGCACCGCCGCCGGTTCCCGCTGTCATCTCATCGAACCCCGCGGACGGTCAGTGCGACCAATCCGCAACCATAACGGAAAGAAGCGATCTCCGAATCGCTTTATTAACGCTTCGTTTACGCCCGCATGGAAATGCTGCGAGACACAAAAAGAGAAAAGTAACATGACGTCCGCCTCGATCATCTCGAACGCACCGCTCTCCGAATTGATTCGGAAAATCGAAACCAGTTCCACCGCGGACCGCGATGTCTCCGCTTACGCGCTCGCCTTTGTGCGCGACGGCGTGATCACGGGCGAGGGGCCAACGACTGCCGGCCGTGTTCATTTCTCCCGGATGCTGGATGCGCATGACGCGGAATGGTGCGCGCGCATTCTCACCGCCGCGGCGAATGCCAACGAGCCCGTCAGCCGCGCCGAGGCCGAAACCCTTTTCCAGATCAACGATGCCGCGTCCGAACGCAGCGACGATGGCCGCTTCGACGACCTGTTCGCCAAGGCGATCGTGCATCACGCCGCGGCCGCTTCCGGCCTGCCGGTGCCCCCGCGTTCCGTCGCTTTGTCGCCGGATACGGCAATCGAAAGCTGGGCGCCCACCAAGGCCGTCGGCGTCAATACCGAAGTGCTGGAGTGGATTGCGAGCCAGATGCGGGGCAAGCGCCGTAGCAACCTCGCGCTAAAGGCGCTGGTTGCCACCCTGATCGGTGCGGCGACCCTGCCGCTCGCGCAGACGCTGCCGAACTTCCTCGACCTTGGAATGTAAGACGAGGAGCGGCGGGCGCTATTTTGCGCCTGCCGTCTTCACCGTGTCTGGAAGGCCGACCGTGCGTCCCGGAAATCCCGCCACATCGAAATAACGCTGATTCAGCACGCGCTGAAATTGCAGCACTGTGCGCAGGCCGTTCGGTGCAGGCTTGCCCGCAACCGTGCCGGTAAAGCCTTTCGGCGTGACGCCGTTCGGCATGGCTTCCGTCATGACCCGGCCGATCAGCACGCCCTTGGCCTTGCGGTTGAGACCGAGCAGTTGAGCCGCAGTGATGCCGACGTCGGCATTGCTCACCGGCAGATCGCTAATGAATCCTGCTTTGAAATCCGGACCGATCGCCGCCATGAAATTCATGGTGTCGCCGCGGCTGAAACTGCCATGCATGCCCTGGCCCTGCCGAAGTACGGTGTCGGCCACTTCGACCGAACACAACGTCGGCTCTTCGCAGCCGGTAGAATAGGAACGGAAGTTCACGACAATGGCCGGATGTGGCGTTACCGCCTTGCCCTTCAGGCTGAGCAGCGAAAGCGGCAGCGTGCCGGGAAAGCGCCCCAGTCCGTCGTCCACGAAGATCCCGCTGACGTAGTCCTGCTCCAGCAATGCTTTCACGGCGCGGCCCGCCAGCTTGCGGTCGCCGTTCGGCAAGTAAATGAGATCGGAGCCGCCGTTGGTGGCGACGACGAGGTCGGGTTTCAGCGGATTCTTTCCGAGCAGGCCGTTGCCTGCCTTGGGATAGGCGTTGGCGCCGACGGCAGCGTTCTTGTCGTTGGGATCGAACAGCGGCATGTCCAGCGCCTTGGACAGATCAAGCGCGAGGAAACCGAGCGGCAGGAAGCCTGCGGGCGTGTCGGGGTAGGTGTTCTTCACCGTCGAACTGGTCTTGCTTTCCTTCGAGATCGTCGAGAAGCCGTGATCCGCCGAAACGATGATGTTGGTCGAAGCGGCGAGGCCAAGATCGTCGAGCGCCTTGCGCAGTTGCGCGAGATTGTTGTCGGCATTCTTGATCGCTGCCAGTGAAGTAGGGCCGTTGATGCCCGGCGTCACGCTGTTGAGGCTGTCGCCCTGATTGTGCTGGCTGCCGTCCGGATCGCGTGACCAGAACACCAGCACGAACGGCTTGTTGCGCGCCTTGAACATTGGCAGGACGACCTTGCTGGCGACGTCGGCGAGATATTCCTGCTGCTTGATGTTGGCGACTGTCGTGCCGGGGGTCTTGGCATCGCCAGCCTTGCTGTTGTCGCCGCGTCCCGGCGTGGCGACCGGAAGGTTTGCCGCTGTCAGCGCGGCCTTCATCTCGTCGGAAAGCGGAATGCCGATCAGCTTGCCGTCTTTTTCGAGCGCGCCGGTCTGGTCGTCGATGGTGATGGTCTTGGTGCCGGTCCGCTCGGTGTGGTCGAACAAAAATGTCGGGCCGACCTTGCCGATAGCCGCCGTGCTGAATCCCGCGTCGCGCGCGGCCTTCAGCAGGGTTTCTTCGTTGAGGTAGTCGCCGTTGAACTCCTTGTCGACTTCGCCCAGAATCTGGTCATGCTCGATGAACGGCACGACCGTGCCCATCTGGCTCGGCACCGTCTTCACCGGACGGCCGGTGTAGATCGAGTTGCTGAACGTTCCCGTGTCGCCGAGGTAGTGACCCGTCGACATGCCGGACGCATTGGCCATAGTGAAGGTCGGGAACAGGGAATGGGGGTTCTTGAAGTTCACCCCCTTGTCGCGCAGGGCGGCCATCGCAGGTGCGGTTTCGGGGGTCACCTTGAGGGCCCGGAGCCCGTCAGGAACGAACAGAATCAGGTTGCGGGGCTGGTTGTTTTGAGCGAAAGCCAAGGTCGGCAAACCGGACGATGACAACGCCAGAAAACCAATGCAAAACAGAGGAATGGTGCGGCGCATGGGAGACTCGCTGTGCGGATTTGCCGGACAATGCGGCTGTGCCGGGCGGTAGCTTGGTGTAGTAAATGCTCGCGACAGAATTGTTACAACCAGTCTTGCATGCCAGATTGCGGTGAAGGCTATTCAGCCCGAATCCCGCCTTTCCCTTAAGGTTCAGATCGCTTCATGTTCAAAAAGATCCTGATCGCCAATCGCGGCGAAATCGCTTGCCGGGTCATCAAGACCGCGCGCCGCATGGGTATTAAGACGGTGGCCGTCTATTCGGAGGCCGACCGCGACGCGCTTCATGTCGAGATGGCCGACGAGGCCGTCTTCATCGGTCCACCGCAGGCCGCCGAGAGCTATCTCGTGATGGAGAAGATCATCGAGGCCTGCCGTCAGACCGGCGCGGAGGCCGTGCATCCGGGTTACGGGTTTCTGTCGGAGCGTGAGGCATTTCCGCGCGCGCTCGAAGCGGCGGGCATCGTGTTCATCGGTCCCAATCCCGGCGCCATTGCCGCGATGGGCGACAAGATCGAATCCAAGAAGGCCGCGGCCAAGGCGAAGGTTTCCACCGTTCCCGGCCACCTCGGGGTGATCGAGGACGATGCTCATGCCGTGAAGATCGCCGACGAGATCGGTTATCCGGTGATGATCAAGGCTTCGGCCGGCGGCGGCGGCAAGGGTATGCGCATCGCGCATTCGAAGTCGGAAGTCGCGGAGGGCTTCGGCCTCGCCAAGGCGGAAGCGAAGTCGTCATTCGGCGACGACCGCGTGTTCATCGAGAAATTCATCGTCGATCCGCGTCACATCGAAATTCAGGTGCTCGGCGACAAGCACGGCAACGTCATCTATCTTGGCGAGCGCGAATGTTCGATCCAGCGCCGCAACCAGAAGGTGATCGAGGAAGCGCCGTCGCCGCTGCTGGACGAGGCCACGCGCCGCAAGATGGGCGAGCAGGCGGTCGCACTGGCGAAGGCCGTGAACTACGACTCCGCCGGGACGGTCGAATTCGTCGCCGGTCAGGACAAAAGCTTTTTCTTCCTCGAGATGAATACGCGGCTCCAGGTCGAGCATCCGGTGACCGAGTTGATCACCGGCATCGATCTGGTGGAGCAGATGATCCGCAGCGCCGCCGGCGAAAAGCTCGCGCTTGCGCAGAAGGACGTCACGCTCACCGGCTGGGCAGTCGAGTCGCGCGTCTACGCCGAGGATCCGTTCCGTAATTTCCTGCCGTCGATCGGCCGGCTCGTGAAGTACCGTCCTCCGGCGGAGAGCAAGGTGGATGAAATCACCGTGCGCAACGATACCGGCGTGCAAGAGGGCGGCGAGATTTCGATCTACTACGATCCGATGATCGCCAAGCTCGTGACCCACGCGCCGTCGCGCGCGGCCGCCATCGAGGCGCAGTCGAATGCGCTCGATGCGTTCTACATCGACGGCATCCGCCACAACATTCCGTTCCTGTCGGCGCTGATGAATCACCCGCGCTGGCGCGAGGGCAACCTCTCGACCGGCTTCATCGCCGAAGAGTTTCCGAAAGGTTTCGGTCCGCGCACGCCGGAAGGCGAGACCGCGCACCGGATTGCAGCGGTCGGAGCCGCGGTCGATCATATCCTGGGCGAACGCAAGCGGCAGATTTCCGGCCAGTTGAATGGCCGTACCGTGTCGCGCGAACGCCGCCGCGCGGTCTGGCTCGATCGCAACGAGGTGCCGCTGGAAGTCACTCGCAACGGCGACGGGATCGTCGTTCGCCTGGTTGGACCCGATGGAAACGTCGGCCAGCCTGTCACGCTGCTTTCGCACTGGAAGCCCGGCGATCCGGTCTGGCAGGGCAGCATCGCGGGCCATCCGGTGGCTGTGCAGGTCAGGCCGATGCCGAACGGCTTCCGGCTGATCTATCAGGGTTACGAACTGCCGGTGCAGGTGTTCACAGAAACCGAAGCGGCTGCTGCGCGCCTGATGCCGGTCACGTCTACCGCCGACACAGGCAAGAAGGTGCTGTGCCCGATGCCGGGTCTCGTGGTGTCCGTCGCCGTGACAGAAGGGCAGGAGGTCAAGGCAGGCGAGACGCTTGCGGTGATCGAGGCGATGAAGATGCAGAACGTCCTGCGCGCCGAGCGCGATGGCACGATCAAGAAGATCGCCGCCACACCCGGTGCAACGCTCGCCGTCGATGCGCTGATCCTCGAATTTGCCTGAGGTTGCGATGCTGCCGCAAGAAAAGCGCGAAGCATTCCGGGCTATCCTGTCGGGTCGCGATGTCATTCGTCCTGGCTCGGTTTACGATCCGATCTCAGCGCGCATTGCTGAAGACGTCGGTTTCGAACTCGGATTGCTCGGCGGCTCCGCCGCGTCGCTGACCATTCTCGGCGACCCGGATCTGCTGCTCATCACGCTGTCTGAACTGGCCGAGCAGGTGCGGCGCATCTGCCGGGCCGGAAACATCCCGGTGCTGGTCGACGCCGATCATGGCTACGGCAACGCGCTGAATGTCCGCCGCACCGTGCAGGAAATCGAGGCCGCGGGCGCCGCGGGCCTCACCATCGAGGATACGTTGCTGCCGCAGGGATACGGGCAGGCCAAGCCGCAGGTGATCAGTATCGAGGAGGGGGTCGGCAAGATGAAGGCGGCGCTCGATGGCCGCTCCGATCTCTCGCTGGTGATCGTTGGCCGCACCGGGGCTGCGTCGATCACGAATATCGACGACGCCGTGGCGCGCGCCAAAGCCTACGAGGCAGCCGGAGTCGATGCGCTGTTCTTCACCGGACTGAAGACGCGCGCGGAGTTGCAGGCCATCGCAGCCGTGACGAAATTGCCGATCATTATGGGCAGCGCTGACGGCGAACTCGCGGATATGGCGTTTCTCGCCAGCCAGCGCGTGCGGGTTGCCAATCAGGGCCATCAGCCGATCGCTGCGGCGATGCAGGCGGTCTATGAAACGCAGAAGGCGCTGCGCGAGGGTGCTGCACCGAAGGATCTGAAAGGATTGCCGACCTCGGATCTGACCGATCGCGTTATGCGCGACGCGACCATGAAAGCACGCACTACGGATTTTCTGGGTTTGAAGTAATATCGTCATCGGAGTTGTTCGATGAGCGACGTCATCCGCCACATTATCGTTCGGGGCAAGGTTCAAGGCGTTGGTTACCGCGCCTGGATCACCGGCGAAGCGGAGGCGCGCGGCCTCGCTGGATGGGCGCGTAATCGGAAGGACGGCACCGTGGAGGCCGTGCTGTCGGGGCCGGAAGATGCTGTCGCGGCGTTGATCGCAAAATGCCAGTACGGTCCCGGCATGGCCCGTGTCACGCGCGTCGATGACCAACGGGCAGGCGACCACATGCTGACACAGCGCGCGCCCGGCGAGCGATTTTCGGTTCTCCCGACGATCTAAGGTTGGGATCAGACGGCCAGCTTGTCCGCAGCGGCCTTCGCCGGTCCGAAAATATCCGCGAAGGCCTGCTTCAACGCTATGTCCACATCGTCCATCGTGACCGGCAGGCCGAGGTCGACGAGGCTGGTGACGCCATAGCGCGGATCTGCGACGCCGCAGGGCACGATGCCCGAGAAGTGCGTGAGGTCGGGTTCGACGTTGATCGAGATACCGTGCAGCGACACCCAGCGCTTCAGCCGCACGCCGATCGCGCCAATCTTGTCTTCGCAGGCGGGGCCTTTCTCGGGACGGGCCACCCAGACGCCGACGCGATTCTCGCGCCGTTCGCCGCGCACGTTGAAGGCGGCGAGGGTGCGAATGGTGAATTCCTCAAGGCTGGCCACGTAAGCCCGCACATCGGGCCGGCGGCGCTTGAGGTCGAGCATCAGATAGACCACCCGCTGTCCGGGGCCGTGATAGGTGAACTGTCCGCCGCGTCCGGTCGCGAAAACCGGGAACCGGGCGTCGATCAGGTCAACGGTCTTGGCGCTGGTGCCCGAGGTATAGAGCGGGGGGTGTTCCAGCAGCCAGACCAACTCCGATTCGTGGCCGGCGGCGATCTCGGCGGCCCGCTTTTCCATGGTTTCGACGGCCTGCTCATAGGCCACCGGCGAATCCGCTACCCGCCACTCCGCAGGCGGCCCGGAGCGGAGGAAAAACGACGTCAAAGCAAGGTCTTCGCGGCGATCCGGGAATGTATTAACCATTGGGTAACCATAATCGTGGTGATCTGTCGCCATCAGTCATGTGTGGGTTTCAGATCAAAGTGGCAACTCTCGATAACGTCTCGGTCGATCTCATGGTGGTCCTCGGAACCACGTCGATGCCCGTCCACCAGGTGATGCGGCTCAGCCGCGGCGCCATCATCGAACTCGACGCGACCGAGCAGGACGAGGTCAAGGTTCTGGCCAACAACCTGCCGATCGCCAGCGGCGTTGTGGTCGTCAACCGCAACCGCATTGCGGTCGAAGTCAAGCAAATGTTGCCCCGGAAGCCGGGCCACAGATAGTCGGGAAAGCCTTTGCCCACGCGGTGCCAAGGCCTTGTCCCCCCATCCTCGATTTGTTACATGGGCGCCGTTGATCCCGCCTTGGGTTGCGAATCCGGGGCCGTTTCTTCAGCGCTCGTGGCGGAATTGGTAGACGCGCTGCCTTGAGGTGGCAGTGAGTAAAATCGTGGGGGTTCGAGTCCCTCCGAGCGCACCATATCCACCCCAATCACTTGAAATCAGGGCATTTTCTTTCGGCATTATGATGCCTGATTGTTACCCTGTTCTCGTCCGATTGGGGTCATCGACAGCGATCAGGGCGCTTTCCCGATCAGGCCACGATGTGAAAACCCTGATCGGCATAGGTGACGGAGCCTGTCAGCGGCCCACCTGCTTCGCTGGCAAGAAAGGCGGCCACCGCGCCGATCTGATCGATCGTTACGAGCTGGTTGGCCGGGGTGCGCTCGCGCACCCGGTCGAGCAGTTCGTCGAACCGGTCGATGCCGGAGGCCGCACGTGTCTTGACGGGACCCGCCGACAATGCGTGCACGCGAATGCCGCGCGGGGCGAGATCGGCAGCGAGGGTGCGGACGGTGGATTCCAGTGCCGCCTTCACCGGTCCCATCAGGTTGTAGTTCTCCACGACCCGGTCTGCCCCGTAGAAACTCACGGTTTGCAGGCTGCCACCCTTGGTCATCAGAGGCAGCGCCAGACGCGCCATGCGGATGAAGGAATGGCACGAGACATCCATCGCCATGGCGAAGCCTTCCGCCGAGCAGTTGACGAGGCCGGTGTGCAGATCTTCTCGCGGGGCAAAAGCGATCGAGTGGAAAAGAAAATCGAGGCGCCCCCAATCCGTCGCGATACGTTCGAACACCGCTTCCAGTTCGCCGGCAATGCGCACATCGCACGGGACAACGATGGACGCCTTGAGCGCGTCCGCGAGTGGTCGGACATAAGGCTCGGCCTTGGCGTTGAGATAGGTAACGGCGAGGTCGGCGCCCGCGGCGCGGAATGCGCGTGCGCAGCCATAAGCGATGCTGTTCTCGTTGGCGATGCCGACAACGACACCGCGTTTGCCGGCCAGATCGACGATCGGCGTCATTGATGAGTCTCTTTAATGAGAGCGCAGCCTGCGAGGGCGCTCAAACGATCATGCCCTAACTGAGGGTTCATGCCAGTCTCGTTCTTACGTCGTGCTATGGGCCGCTTTTGATTTCCTGTGGTGGCCGTGGCCATGATCCTCAGCGCGCCATTTATCGATTTCGGCAAGTTCGGTGTCGGGTCGTGTCACGCGGATCTCGCGTTGCCCTTGATAGATGCTGCCACTTTCGCCGTCGATGGAGATCCAGTCGCCTCCGGTAATTGTCGTCCCCGCAAACCGGGCACAATCGGCTGCCACGTCGATCGCCATGCTGCTGCACCCAACGATGCAGGGCTTCCCCATCTGGCGCGCAACCAGCGCGGCATGAGCGGTGCGCGCGCCGATCGCGGTCACGATCCCCGCAGCGACCGCAAAGCCCGCGACATCCGCCGTGCTTGTGTCCGGGCGCATCAGGATCACCGGCTCTCCTGAGGCAGCCAGGCGCTGGGCGCTCTCGGAGTCGAATGCGGCGCGTCCAACCGCGATGCCGCCCGATGCGCCGATCCCGGTCGTCAGCGGGTCTCCGCTGGCGGCCAGTTCGGTCTCGGTGAGGGCACCGAGGTCGATTCCATCGATCCGCTGTAGCGCTTCACGGGGGGTGATGAGTTTTTCGTGCACGAGGTCGATGGCGATCCGCAGCGCCGCGCGCGGCGTCCGCTTCGCAGACCGCGTCTGGAGAATCCAGAGTTTTCCGTCTTCGATGGTGAATTCTATATCCTGCACGTCGCCGAATTCCTGCTCGAGCCGCTTGAGAACGTCACCGAGTTCGGTCGCGATGGCGGGCAGCGAGCGGGCAATTGTCTCCTCAGTATCGGGCGTGCGCCGGCCGGAGACGACATCCTCGCCTTGGGCATCGAGCACGAGGTCGATCATCGGCCGCGCCAGCCCGGTGGATGGATCGCGCGAGAATGCGACGCCGGCTCCGGACGTCAGTCCGCCATTGCCGAACACCATGGCCTGAACCGTGACCGCGGTGCCGCGCAGATCGTCCAGATTCTGGAGACGGCGATAGGTCTGCGCCCGGTCGCTTGTCCATGACCGATAGACGGCCCTTGCTGCGCTGTCGAGTTGAGCCACCGCATCCTCGAGCCAGCCGTCATCGAGTTCTTCGATCAACGTCTGCTCGTCGTTGGCAAGACGTTCAAGCGCCTCGCTGTCCAGTTCGCGTAGGCCGTCGGCGGTTTCGCCGGCGGTCAGTTCTGCGAGGCGCGCCGCGAACGGCGCAGGATCGAAACCCAGCACCGTCTCTGTATAACTCTCAAGAAAGCGCCGTCGGCAGTCCCACGCCAGCCGCGGCCGGCCGGTGGTCCGGATCAGGCCATGGACGGCGTCGGACGTGCATCCGACGTCGAGTACCGTATCGAGCATCCCGGGCATCGATCGTGCCGCTCCCGACCGGACCGACACCAGCAGGGGCTGACGGCGATCGCCGAAGCGTTTTCCGGTGGCCTGCTCCAGGAACGCGATGCCTTCCTTGAGTCCGTTACGCAGGTGGCGTTCCGCATGAGCATCGTTGTCGATGATTGCGGAGCAAAGTTTGACCGGAAGCACGAAGGCTGGTGGCACGGGCAAGCCGAGGGCTGCCATCCGCGTCAGATTGGCAGCTTTGGCGCCGATCGCTTCGGCCGAATGTCGCTCGGTCGATCCATCGCCGATAAGCACGATATGCATGGGTTGGTCTTTCCAAAATATCAGGCGGACAGGTCGGTCATGACGTGCCGCCGCAGCAGATGGCCGAATCCAGCCAGCCGGTCGGTGGCGCGTTCGATGGCGCGGGCGAGTTCAAGAACCGAGAGTGATGTCGCGATGTCGAAGCTACCGGCGAACACCTGCGCGGTGACGTTGCGTTCGCACGCATCCGCGGCATGCTCGGCATCGATGAGACGAGCGACGGCAGCTAGCGCGTCGTCGGCGTCGGCGCGGCGTCCCTCCGGAACGTCGGCGGCAGCAGCCAGACCCGAGGCTATCGCTTCGGTTCCGGAAATGGCGATCTTGCACAACTCGGCAAGCGCCTGCAGCAATGCCGGATCGATTCCAGCCGGCGCCAGCGAGGCGATGAAAGCGGCCTGTTCCAGTTCGTCGATGGCTTCCTCGACGCGGTCCATCAGACTCTCAATGATCGGGCGGGCGTTGAGGCGGGTCACTTCCTTGCGGGCCTCAATCGCGATTCGATCGGCTTTTTGTTCGATGCGGCCGGCACGGGCTGCAAGGAGCTTGCCGTCGGCAGGACGGCCTGTCTGGAGGGCAGCGATATGGTGTGCGAGAGCGGCGGCGATGTCATGAGCCAATCCCGCCTGACGCACGACGATCGCAAGCAGCGTGCTATCGACGCTTTCCAGACGCCTGACCAGATCGGCTTCGATGTGATCGCGGACCAGCCGAACGGATCGCCCGGCACTTAACGCCTCTGTCGACGCGCGCAGCGTGGCCTTGAGAAAATCTACTGCGCCGTCGCGTCCGAGCACCTGATCCAGCCGCTCGCCGAAACCTATTCGGGTGGGCGCGGCATTCCGCACGGCGGCGCCGATCAGTTCGTCACCACCGAGTTCCAGGAAGGCCCTGTGCCCGATGCGGTGCCGCGCGCCCCAGGCGAGAATGCCGGCCGCGTCGTTCTTTGCGACCCAGTTGCGCAGCAATTTGCGCGCCTTGTTCCAGTCGATCAAAAACACCAACGCGGAGCCAATGGCGGCGAGGAACGCATCCCGTTCCTTGGCCGTCTCCGCCAGATATTGCCCCGTCACCAGATAGAAGTTTCCATCGTCGCCGAGGCCATCCGCCGCGTGACGATCGAGACCGCTCCATTTGGCCGGAAAGTCCTCGAACAGACCGACAAAGAACTTGGTACGCGCGCGGTGCACGTCGGTGTACGTGACGGTGACCGTATTGTCCTGAACAGCAATTACCAGAACATGCGCATCGGTGGTTCCGATATCGTTCTGAATCAGCAGCCGGTCGCCCGATCGCGTCGCCATGGTATCGAGACCCGGATGGTCGAACTTCAACGCTCGGGTTTGCTCGAGTCCCCGCATGAAGCTTTCCACGGGACGATGATCGTCGGGGTGCAAGCCGAATACGCGAGCTCCCGCCACGGTCTCTTCAGCACAGTCTGCTGCCAGCCGGTTGAGGGCCTTGTGAAGGTCCATCACCAGGCGATGCAAACTGTCGCCGTCGTTGTCCGTCACTCCGGTGAGCCTGGCGATCCGGGATGTTTCGATCTCGCTTGACGATTCCAGCGCGCCGGTGGCCTGGATGGCCGACAGACGCGCCGACATCGCTTCCCCGGCGGGAGGAGTGCCAGCTTTTACGGCGCGGATCATCACCGTCACATCGTCAAGCACGTCATTCATCAATCTGCCGAGATTGGGCGCAGCTATTCGTCCTTCGCCGACGACATGCGCCCCGGCAATCAACGCCGCGATGGCCGCCGGCGCAATTCCGGCCGCGCGGCATTCGGCCTGCAAGTCCGAAGCGGGATGGTCTGGCTGCCGGGCGTGATGGACGGCTGCCTGAAGTGCGCTCATCCGCACCTTGATGCAGTCGTTGGCAGCGAGTGCATTGGCCACGAGAGCCGGTAGCAGAATGTCCGTTTGACCGAGATGTTCGACAATTCGAGACTTCATGGCTCACCGATCAGAGTTCGATGATGCCTATATGCCTCGCGTTCGCGACACCTTTATTGCGCCAGATCATTCATGAAAATGTCACACGGCATGGCGAAACGATTTATCGGTAACGCCAATGCCGTGCGATCTTTATTTGCATCAGCGGATCTTCAGTCCGACAGGCGCATCGGTGCGGCTGCCGGTCCTGATCGGTGTGCCGAGAGGGCGGAAGGCTCCGTCGTTCGGCCGGATCGACCAGCTTCCGGACAGTCTCGCCAGACTGCGCTCTCTGCTCGCAGCAGAAATATCCGCACGCATTGCTTTTCCCTCGATATGGAAATTGGCGGGCCAGGGCTGCAGCACCGCCACTGTGGTACGCAGAACCAAAGGTCGCTGCCGCGCCAGCCACACCGAACGTTCTGAGCGCGGGGCATTATGGGCAGGGCGTTCCGCCGTTCCGAATGCGAAGCCCGGTTGGGCCTTCGCGGCGACCTCCGCGCCATGAATCCAGTGCGGAATCCATTGCGCCCGATCGGTTGCGGTTTTTGGCCGCTCGGCCGTCGCGGGCACCACGTGGACGATGCGATAACCACGCGCCTTCAACTCCCGAAGGATCACTGGCAAGGCGGCCTGCGTCCGAGCCTGGATATCATGCAGCAGCAGCACGCCTTTGCCCTTTGCTTCAAGCCGCGAGAGAGCGAAATGCACGACCTGCGCCGACGAAATGTGCCGCCAGTCATCCGCGGGGAAGTCGGCGCTCCAGGTCATGAGATCGCGTTTGCCGAGTTCGGCCTCGAGCATGTCGCCGCGCCGAAGCCCCGGAATGCGGAAGAACGGAGCAAGTTGCGACGGATCGCCAAGCGCGGCGCTGACATGAGCGATACCGTCATCAATTTCGGCCGCCATGCGCTCCGGGGCCAATTTGCCGAAGAACGTGGGGTGGTTCTCGCTATGCGTGCCGATGGTGTGTCCGGCGTCGTGAACGCGGCGCACGTCCTGCGGGAATTCCTTGGCCATGCGGCCGACCATGAAGAACGTCGCCTTCACACATTGAGCGGCGAGGATGTCGAGAACGGCGTTGGTGTGGGCAGGCAACGGACCATCATCGAAAGTTAGAACAACTTCATGATCCTCAAGCGGCAAGGTCTCGCCATACTGCATGGTGCCGATACGCGGATGTTCCTTTGGATCCACGACGATGGTGCGGGATGTGCCGAGCGCGTCAAGATTGCCGGGGCAATCGGCAGCATGCGCGGCTATTGCGCTGAGCATTGCAGTCGCGCAGGCAAGGCCAAATGCCGTCAAGACTACGGTAGAGCGTCGAGCGATGGTGCTGTCCATGAAAAATTCCACGCAAAATCCCATGATCGTGCTTAGCGCCACGGTCGTGAATGGCGGCTTAATCCGGCGCCGACGCCTATCGGTCATGGGATGAGCTTTTGATCTGTTGTGATGCGGCGAGATGTACGACCTTGTAACCGTTGCGCTTCAGGTATTGCAGGAACGCCGGCAGCATTTTCGCAGTCTGAGCCTTGGTGTCGTGCAGCAGGATGACGCCCTTGCCTTCCTCGTCGAGGCGTGCGGTCAAAAGCTGTAATTGTTGATCCGGGGTCATCGGATTCCAGTCGCTGGCCCAGAGGTCGGCTCCGAACACGGCGATCCCGCGGGATTGCAGGTGGGCGAGAAGGGCAGGTGTCGATGCGAATCCGGGAAAGCGAAAGAACGGCGTCGACGGAAGGCGGGTGGCTGTCCCATTGAGCGCCATTTCATCCGCGGCGATGCCGCGGTCGATCTCCTCCAGCGCCTGCGGCTGGCCGATCTTGTCGAGTGGACGGTGCGACCAGGTATGATGCCCAATGCTGTGGCCGCTCGCGGCGATCTTCCGGACAATGGCAGGATTCGCTTCTGCATTCCGGCCGATCAGGAAAAATGTCGCCTGCACGCATTCGCTGGCCAGTGCAGCCAGGACTTTCGTCGTGGTCGCGGGGAAGGGGCCGTCATCGAAGGTCAGCACGACTTCCTTGTCCGCCAACGGCAGGGTTTGCGGGAAACTCTTGAGGCCGACGCGCGGGAACGCCTGCGGGTTTACCGTCATGACGCGGGCTGTGCCGAGCGTGTCTTTACGGGGGCAATCGGTGGCGCGGGCCGCGGTCGCCGTCGTGGTGACAAGCGCCACCAGCGCGGCTCTCAGTACAATCATGATGGACTTTCGGGAACAGTGTGAGGCTTGCGCACATTTAGCATTGCGTTCCGCCGTGTCGATTGGGTAATGCCTGAAACGCACACGCAAATCAGCAGACCTCCATTGAACCCGCGAGGCACGGCATGGCCGACCATCAAGACCTTGCCGAGGCGGCCGCCGCTCACGATTCCGTGCTCGACCGCCATCCGATGCGAGATGCTGAGGACCATCTTCGGCCTGATTTTGTCGCCCTGATTTCCGCAGCGGTTCAACGGGGCGATTCCTCCTTCCTGTGCGAGATCGTCGGAGAACTCCATGAGGCCGATCTCGGCGATCTGATCGAGGCACTGGAGCCTGACCTGCGGCCCCGGCTGGTCGAACTGACCGGCGCAGCCTTCGACTTCTCCGCGCTGAACGAGGTCGATGACGCGGTTCGCGAAGAAATTCTTGAGGAGCTGGAGCCGGAAACCGTCGCGGAGGGTGTCCGCGAACTGGATTCCGACGACGCCGTCGAGCTGCTCCAAAACCTTGACGAAGAAGACAAGGAAGAGATTCTTGAAAAGTTGCCGCAATCCGAGCGCGTCGCGCTGGAGCGCAGCTTCGATTATCCGGAAGATTCCGCCGGCCGCCGTATGCAGACCGAGTGCATCTCGGTGCCGGACGACTGGACCGCGCTGCAAGCGATCGAATACATGCGTGACACGCCGGGCCTGCCGGACCGGTTCTACGAAATTTACGTCGTGGACGAGGACAAGCGCCTGAAAGGCGCAGTGCCGCTCGATGCGTTGCTGCGGGCGCGGCGTCCGGGCCCGATCATGGATCTGGTCGACGAGGACCGCCGCCGGGTCTCCGACCACGAAGACATCGCGGAAGTGGCGCGGATGTTCGGCAAGTACAATCTGGTCGCTGCGCCGGTCACGGATAGCGACGATCATCTCGTCGGCGTTATCACAATCGACGACGTGGTCGACGTGATCGAGGAGGAGGCCGAAGAAGACATCAAGGCGCTCGGTGGTGTCGCGCGCGACGAAGAATTATCGGACTCGGTGTGGACCATCGCCAAAGGGCGTTTCAATTGGCTTCTGGTCAACCTTGCCACGGCCTTTCTTGCATCTTCGGTTCTTGGACTGTTCGAAGGTGAGTTGCAGAAGATGGTCGCACTCGCGGTGCTGGCCCCCATCGTCGCCAGTCAGGGCGGTAACGCAGCCACCCAGACCATGACCGTTGCGGTCCGCGCGCTTGCAACCCGCGAACTCAGTTCCAGTAACGCCATGCGCGTCGTGATGCGCGAAGGGCTCGTCGGTTTGGTGAACGGCCTCGCGTTTGCCGTCATCACCGGCGTTGCGGCGGCGGCGTGGTTCAAGCTCCCGGGCCTCGGCGTCGTTATCGGGCTTGCGATGATGTGCAATCTTGTCGCCGGAGCGCTGGGCGGCATCCTGATTCCGATGGCGCTTCAACGGTTGCGTGCCGATCCCGCTGTTGCGTCCGGTACGTTTGTGACGACTGTGACGGACATCGTTGGATTCTTTGCATTCCTCACCATCGCAACGCTCTGGTTCGGACTGCAAAGTTAAAGCTACCCATTTTGGCATGGGTTGGCTGCACTGCTATGCAGTCCTGGCCACTGGGCGCCTCATTGTTGCCACCTGACGCGATGAAACCGCATCATCGCTGCCGCTGAACCATCGGGTTCCGACGGCCTTTGTACAGCTTTGTCGACTGAGACGCTGTCGCTCGCGGCCCGTCTGTTACGTCAAACAAATAATCCGGAGCTAAAAACTTGATTCGAACAATTACCGCCGTGGCGGCGCTTTGTGCGCTGTCATCGCTGGCCGAAGCGCGCGTGCGCACGCCGGCCATTTCGCCCGAATGCAACGTCACGATGCCTTGCATCGGCGTCGACAATCCCGTTCATGCGCGTCAACGCAGGCAGCGGGAACCGATGCAGTCCTTTGCGGCAGTCGAACAGCATCGTGTAGAGCGTGCGCGCGGCGTTGTTGAGCCTGGCTATGCATCGGAAGGATATTCGTCGGGTCTGGTCGGTCCGTTGCAGGCCAAGCTCGCGTCGATTCAGGCGGCGTGTCCCGGCACCCATGCGATCTCCGGCATCCGTCATACCCGGATAGCGGGCACGCGGCGAATGTCGCTTCATGCTCAAGGCAAGGCGGTGGATGTACGCGGTCCCTACGGCTGCATCTATGCGCAGCTCAAGGGCTGGAGCGGCGGCTATTCGACCGACTCGGGCCGGGTGCAGCACATCCATATTTCCTACGACCATGCAGGCGGTCGCGAGATGGGGCTGCGGTTCGCACATGGCGGTGGCCGCCGTCATGCATGGCGGAATTCTTACGCACAAATGCGATAACGCGATGCGACACCGTCCGGACGATTTCCGGGCGGAGAGCGTCTTCGTTAACCTGTGATTAACCATGTCGTCCCACCCTCACGATATCAGAGGGAGCGGCACATGCAGCGGCTACGGCTCAAGGCTGATGGACGGATCGTCGAGGTGCTGGACGGGCGGGAAATACCGCTGGTCCCGCAGATGCCCGGGGTCGATACACCTTCGCCCAAGACGACGGCTGCGCCGGTGGTACGCAATCTGCGGCTTCGCGCGAAACTCACTCAAGCCGAGTTCGCCTCGCGTCTCGGCGTTCCTCTCGAGACAATCAGGAACTGGGAGCAGGGCAAGCGGTCGCCGCGCGGACCGGCGCGGGCATTGCTGACCGTCATTGCCCATGAGCCTGACATGGTGTTCGCGGCACTTGCACGCCGGGCCTGACGGCAGTCGGCCGAATGTGCAATTCCGGGTTCGCCGTTCTTGGCAACGACAGCCGCGCGGATCATGATGGTCATGTGATCGTCCGGATCGCGAAACGCTGAGGGATGGCATGCTCATCATCAAGGCCAATGGCGCGAACATTCCCGCGATAGGTCTGGGAACATGGGAACTGCGCGGACGTGCCTGCGCGCGCATCGTGGAGCAGGCGCTCCGGCTCGGTTATCGCCACATCGACACCGCGCAGGTCTATGAAAATGAGCGTGAGGTCGGCGATGGCGTGCGCGCCTCCGGCCTCAAGCGCGGCGAGATGTTCGTCACGACCAAGGTCTGGACCAACCATTTCGCGCCCAACGATCTGGTGCGGTCCACCAAGGAAAGTCTGGTGCGGCTGCGCATGACCGAGGTTGATCTGCTGCTGCTGCACTGGCCCAACCCGCAGGTCCCGCTGGAGGAAACGCTCGGCGGGCTGGTGCATGCCCAGGAGCTTGGCTTGACGCGGCATATCGGAGTGTCGAATTTCACGGTGGCACTGATCGAGGAGGCGGTTGCAAAAAGCGCCGCGCCGCTGGTCTGCAATCAGGTCGAGTATCATCCCTACCTCGACCAGACCAAGGTGCTGGCGGCGTGCCGTGAGAATGGCCTCGCGATGGTGGCCTACAGTCCTGTCGCCAAGGGCCGCGTCAAGAAGGCCGAGGCGCTGAACCGGATCGGCGCGCGTTACGGCAAGACGGCGGCGCAAGTCTGTCTGCGCTGGTTGGTGCAGCAGAACGTTGCAGCGATTCCGCGCACATCGAAAGTCGAACGGTTGTCAGAGAATATCGAGATCTTCGACTTCGCGCTGGACGAAGCGGAAATGGACGAGATTTTCGCCATGGGAACGCGCGGCGGGCGGATTACCGATTTCGGTTTCGCCCCCAAATGGGATTGATCTTGCCACTGCGATCGCCCATTCAGGGCCAGTGTCCTGAATCCGAAGTTCGCGTCATCTTGCAGCGCGCTCCGAGCGAACTTCGGATTCAAAAGGACACTGGAAATTATAGCTCTAGTGTGGTTTTGGTTCGCAAGTCCGCAAGAGAAGGTGCGGTAGCAATGATGCGGACTTGCGAACCACCACACTAGCATGTTTTTCAGCCTGTCCAAGATCCTCGGTTTCTTCACCGTCCCGTCGAACGTGGTGGCGACGCTGTGCGCGCTCGGCGTGCTGTTGCTCGCGACGCGATTCCGCAAAGCAGGATCACGCATCCTGATCCTCAATGTCGTGCTGTTGCTGGTCATTGGATTTTCGCCGCTTGGCCATCTGTTGCTGTTGCCGCTGAGCGAGCGCTTTCCGGCCTGGAGTGCGGCAGGGCGGCCCCCCGACGGCATCATCGTGCTGGGCGGCGCCATCGATCCCGAGAGCAGCCAGGCGCGCGGGTCGCTCGAAATGGATGCTTCGGCGGAGCGCATCGTTACGATGCTGCAACTGGCGCGGCGGTATCCTGCGGCGCGCATCGTGTTCAGCGGCGGCAGCGCCAATCTCATCGAGACGCCCGTGCCGGAAGCGCCGATCGCCGGCGACCTGCTGGAAGACTTCGGCACGGCGCGCTCGCGCATCGTGCTTGAGAGCGACTCCCGCACGACAGCGGAAAACGCGACCTTCACGCGCAAGCTGATTTCCCCGAAACCGGGTGAGCGGTGGCTGCTGGTTACATCGGCATTCCACATGCCGCGATCCATCGGCGCATTCCGGAGGGCTGGCTTCGATGTCGAGGCCTATCCGGTGGATTGGCGCTCGCGAGGCTGGAGGGACGGACTGACGCCATTCACGACGCTCAGCGCGGGACTCGCCCGCACCGACGTGGCGGTTCACGAATGGGTTGGGCTGATTGCCTATTGGGCGACCGGCCGCAGCAGCGAGTTGTTTCCCGCTCCGCGCAAGGCCAACTAGGCATCATCCCAAAAAGCGGGCGCAGGTTTTCGGACTAGATCATGCCCCATAGGTCAGTCATGCCGGGGCAGGCCGAGGCGATAGACGCCGCGAAAGTCGTTCGGGTCGGCGGGCTTGCCCTTGCGATAAATCACGAGGCGGCCCGCTTGCGCCAGCGCTACAGCCGACCGGCGGATCGGCACCAGCAGTCCATGCCAGTCGTTGTCCGCGGCGATGGCGTGCGCGATCTCTGGCGCGCTGAGGGTCTTGGCGTCGGCGCGCGCCAACACCGCGAGGATCGCTTCATCCAGCGGGTCGGTATCCGCGGCTTTCGAATCGGAATTGTTCATGCCCATGCCATGACGCATCGCGGCCGGTGCGGCAAGCGCAGACGGCCTAATTCGTCATGGCGCGATAGGCGTCGGAATCGAATTGCCGCCGCCATATCACCACGAGGATGGCCAGTGTCGTTGCGATCAACACCCAAGGGCTGATGAACCAGCCAAGATAGCCCAGCGCGAACAGGAATGCGCGCTGGCCGCGGTTGAAGTGCCGGCCAGCGGACTGAAACAGCTTTGTGGTTCGCATCACATGCGATTGGGCTTCAGGCGTATCGCGTTTTTCGGCGAACGGCATCGCGCCGAGCAGGATGGCGACGTAATTGAACAGGCGATAGGCCCAAGAGAACTTGAAGAACGCATAGACGAAGATCACGATCAGCCCGACGCATTTGATCTCCCACAAGGCGGGGGAACTGCGTATGCCGAGCGGCAGGGTGGCGAGCACCGACATCGCTTCTTCGGTCGAGCGCAAAAGCGTCAATCCGCCGCCGATCGCCAGCAACGTCGTGGACGCAAAGAAAGCGGTGCCATTTTGCAGCGACGCCATGATCTGCATGTCGACCATCCGCGCTTCGCGGTCGAGGATGCGCCGCACCCAGACCTCGCGATAGATGCTCATGCGGGCGTTCAGACTGTTGCGGCCATGGGCGGTCCGTTCCAGCGTGATCGCGTAGACAGCCCATGCGAAAATGAAAAATGCGATCGCCACGATGTCGGCCGTTGCAAACAGGTTCACGATGGAATGCCCTTCGATTGATGGCCGCCACGATAGAACAGGCTCCGGACGAGTGCGAAGCGGTTTTGGCATATCGTCGGGACCGATTGCCTGTCGCGCGCCGGCCGTGGCAAAGGTGTTCCACACGGAGATTCCCAGCAATGGCTTTGATGCTCGCGATCGGCAACAAGAACTATTCCTCGTGGTCAATGCGGCCCTGGATGGCGTTGAAGGCCGCGGGGATCGCGTTCGAGGAGGTCGAAATTCCACTCTACACCGGTCCCGCCGACAAGCAGCGCATTCTCGATTTTACGCGCTCGGGCAAGGTACCGGTGCTGATCGATGGCGACATAACCGTCTGGGATTCGCTGGCAATCATCGAATACATTGCGGAGCGGTTCCCCGACGCGCGGCTGTGGCCGCAGGATGTCGCCAGCCGTGCCCATGCCCGGTCGGTTTCCGCCGAGATGCATTCGGGCTTCATGGCGCTGCGCAACGAATGCGGCATGAACATCCATCGGCCGATCGGCTCCAAGCCGCTCTCGGACGATGCCAAGGCCAACATCGCCCGTGTCCAGCAGATCTGGACCGAATGCCGTGCGCGGTATGGCGGGCAGGGGCCTTATCTGTTTGGCGCATTCAGCGGTGCCGATGCGATGTTCGCGCCGGTGATCCATCGCTTCCGGACCTACGCCATCGAAGTGACTCCGCCGGTTCGTGGCTACATGGACGCGATGCTGGCAAATGCCGTCTTTCAGGAGTGGACCAGGGCCGCACTGGCCGAGACACTGGTCATCGAGAAGTTCGAGATCGATTGATACGGAGTGCCGCTCGCGAGAATGTGCCTGCGCGTTGCCTTGACGCCCGGGGGCGAACCACCCTTGGTTACCACTCACATTGATTTTCAATTTGAGGATTAAATCATGGGCATTCTGGACATGCTGACCAGCGTGATGGCTTCGAGAGCCGCCAGCGAACTGGAAACTGCCGTCATCCCGGTCGTCCTGAGCGAAGTGCTGGGCAACGGCAGCGAAGGCGGCTTATCCGCGATCGTCGCCAGGTTGCAGCAGGCCGGCTTTGGCGATCAGGTGAAGTCATGGATCGGAACCGGACAGAATCTCCCGATCAGCGCGCAGCAGCTTCAGGAGGTGCTGGGAAACGACGTGGTCAGGCAACTTGCTACGCGGTTCGGTATTCCCGTCGATCAGCTTTCCACTGTGCTGGCTCAGGTTTTACCTCCGGCTGTCGATCGGGCGAGCCCGAACGGGGCGCTTCCCCACACGGCATGAGGCGCTTTGGCTAACATGCTGATCTTGCCCACAATTCGCGACCTATTCTCTTCAAGGCGGAATTGCGGTGTTGCATCTTGCTGGACCCTGCGTTGAGGCATATGCAGGGCCAAAAAATCTACTTATATTATTGATATATATCAATAATTACGGTGTCGCCCCTGTATCGGTTTGTCTGGCCAAATGAAGGTCCGGCATGCTATACGGTCGGCGGGCGTTAAACTGGCTTTTGCCGGCAACGGCAGGCCACCAAAATGCGCGTATCGCGTGATGGAGCAAGGTGTTGAAGCACAAGTTCATCGTCGGAGAGACTGTCTATTTTACGGCAAGCAACGTGGCGCGGCCAGCTGCGAGCGGAACCTACGAGGTGATCCGCCTGCTTCCGACCGATGGAGATGACTGCCAGTATCGAATCAAGAGTTCGACTGAAGCCTTTGAGCGTGTCGCCAAGGAAAGCCAACTCGCCGTAGCGTAACAGGTTTTCGGCCTGACGGAATTTTGCCGCGGTTGCGGCGCTTGGTCTGGTTCGTCTTAAAGGGGACCGTGTATGAACCGGGCGTGGGCAACGTCGATCGAAGATTTATGGCACTCGCAGAATTTGCCGATGTGGCTGACTATTGCAGCCGCGGGCTTTTTTGCCGTCGTCCTGCTGGTTACGCTGTTTCGTGCTGAGCGGTCCGTCGCCAATGGCGCGTTGACCGTCATCACGCTTCTTGCCATCGGCATCGCCGTGACCAGCATGATGCGCGAGTCAGGTATCGCGGGCGGCGGTTCGTCCAGCGATCTCAAATCATCCGGGCAGGCTGCAGCGTCCCTGCCGGCGCTGGCGTGTCTCGATGGGCTGGCAGGCGAAAGCGTCGAGGCGGCCTGCGAAAAGGCCCTGTTCGCGTCGGCCGATTCCGTTGCGGCTGGCGTCTCCTATACCGCAGCTCAGGTCACACGGCTTGCGGCCTTCGGCAACGCGGCTGCCGCGAACAAGGTGATGACGCCGGAGCTGAACGCGCTGCGCCGGACGATCGAGCGCGACCGTTACGGGCTGGTCGCGCAGGTCCTGACAACCCGCGAGGGCTGCACGCTCTCCTCGCCATGCCCCTTCTTTCAGTCGCTCACCAATTCCGCGCAGATTTCGTCCAACATGAGCGAAAAACTGTATGACGGGTTCGTCAGCCGCTATGCGTCGTCGTGGAATACGCCGTCTGCGGTCGCCAGCACCGGCGCTGCTTCTCCAGCCCCCATTGCAGCGCTTGGCACTGTGCCGCCGCCGGGTAGACCGGTCTCTGGCGATTTCCCGAGCGCGGCATCAATCCCCCCGATCAACATCATGACGCCTGAGTCGGCGGCGCAGGGCGCGCAGGCGGGGCAGCGAACGGCGGAACCAGGTGCTTCACCGCCCCCGCGCAGCGCGCCTGCTGCTGTGATCAATCCTCAGCCGGCCCCGACAGCGGCGAAAAAAGCCGCGCCGCAGAAATCGCGTGCACAAGCTCCGGTGCAGCTTGCGCCTCCCAAGGAGAGCGATGATAACTGATCGCTCTCTTTCATATGACGCGTGACGCTCACGTCGCGCCTCGGCGATTCCGAATATGCCACTTCACCTCATCAAACTCAGCGTCGGCGCGACGTCCGTCAAGGATCTCAAAGGTTGGATCGCTGAGCGCGTGAAGCAGGCCAAAGCAAAGGGTTTGCCGCCGCGCCACGTTCACGTCACGCGCATGGCTCCCAAGCGCGTCGATGAACTTCTCGATGGCGGATCGATCTACTGGGTCATCAAGGGCGAGATCGCCGCGCGCGAGAAAATTCTCGCCATCGAACCTTTCCGCGACAAGGATGGCATCGGCCGGTGCCGTCTGGTGATGGAGCCGAAGCTGATAGTCGTATCGCCGCGTCCGATGCGCCCGTTCCAGGGCTGGCGTTATCTCGATCCCAAGAGCGCGCCGCCCGATCTCGGCAAGGCCGCGGCCAGCGTCGCCGCGATGCCTGAGCCGATGCGGCGCGAACTGCGCGAGCTTGGGCTTTTGTAAATTACGCCTTGAAGTTGTCGATCAGGCGCGTCGTTCCGATCTTGCCCGCCACCAACAGCCGCACCGGTCCGTCGTTGAACGATGAAATCGGCGCCAGCGTCTCGGCGTGTCTGGCTTCGAGATAATCGAGCGCAAAGCCGGCCTTGCTGATGATGTCGGCGCCGTCCGACAGCGCCGCCTTGAAATCGTCGCCATCGCGCATCCGCTTGGATGTCGCCTTCAGCGTGCGAAACAGCACAGGCGCTGTCCGGCGCTCGTCGGGCGACAGGTAGACGTTGCGCGATGACATCGCGAGGCCATCGCGCTCGCGGACAATCGCGCCGCCGATCACCTTTACGCCGAGATCGAGATCGCGCGCCATCCGCGTGACCACCTTGAGTTGCTGGTAGTCCTTCTCTCCGAACATCGCCATATCGGGACGCACCTGGGTGAACAGTTTGGCGACCACAGTGGCGACCCCGCCGAAGAAGTGCGGGCGAAATTTATCCTCCAGCCCCGCCAGCGCCGGGCCTTCCGGCGCGATCCTCGTCGCAAAGCCTTCCGGATACATCGTCGTGACGTCGGGATTCCATACCAGATCGACGCCCTCGGCGGTCAGGCGCGCGATATCTTCCTTCCAGGTGCGGGGATAGGAGCCGAGGTCCTCGTGCGCGGCGAACTGCGTCGGGTTCACGAAGATCGATACTGCGACCTTCTTCGCGCGCCGTTTGGCAAGACGAACCAGCGACACATGGCCGTCATGGAGCGCCCCCATGGTCGGCACGAGGGCGAGGGTGGCATTGCGCTTGCCGAGCTCGGCGCGGGCGCGATGAAGCGAGGAGAGGGTGCGTGCGATGATGGGGGAACGGGTCATTCGTGCCGATGTCTGAAGGGGTTTGTCGGGGCGTGTGCGCGGACCTTAACAAGGCAGCCCGGGCGAGCCAACGACCTCAGGCATCGATCGTCGCGCGCCGCCGATTCATCATGAAATCTGACGCCAGCCGCATTTCGCTTGATTCTTTCCGCGCTTATCGGAAGATATCCACAGGGGATCTTGCATGCTTTTGCAGACGAGTCAGGGGCAGTCCGGGTCGGCGCATGTCGTCGTGCTGGGTAACGAGAAAGGCGGGTCGGGGAAGTCCACCACCGCGCTTCACATCGCGGTGGCCTTGCTGAAGGCCGGGCAGCGCGTCGCCACCATCGATCTCGACTCCCGTCAGAAGAGCTTCACCCGTTACATCGAAAATCGCCGGGCCTGGGCGCAGCGCACAGGCCTCTCCCTTGAACTGCCGCATCATTGCTGCATCGCGTTGGGCTCCAGCATGCAGATCGACGACAACGAGGCGTCGGAGTTCGAGCAGTTCTCGGCGGCGATCAGCGCGGTCGAGCGGGCCTATGACTTCATCGTCATCGATACGCCGGGGGCGGACAGCTATCTGATGCGGCTGGCGCACTCGATGGCTGACACCTTGGTCACGCCGCTGAACGACAGCTTCCTAGATTTCGACGTTCTCGGGGCGGTCGATCCCACCACCTATTCCGTGATCGGTGAAAGCCACTACGCCACGATGGTGAAAACCGCGCGTAAGCAGCGGCGCGATCTCGACGGTGCCACCACCGACTGGATTGTGGTGCGGAACCGGCTGTCGATGCTGGGCTCGCGCAACAAGCAGCTTATCGCCGAGGGGCTCGACCAGCTCTCGTTCCGGCTCGGCTTCCGTCCGGTCGACGGTTTTGCCGAACGGGTAGTGTACCGCGAGTTCTTCCCGCGCGGCCTGACCGCACTGGACGATCTGGACGAGGCGACGCTGGGCACCCGTCCGAACATGGCCCACGTCACCGCCCGCGAGGAGGTCACTGGCCTTCTGCGGCACCTGAAGCTGCCGCTCGACGAGCGGGGCCGCCGCCGGGCTGCGACTCGGGCAGAGTGGTTCGCTCAGGTGGACCGGCCGCTGGAAACCCACGGACTGACGGCCTAAATCCGGTTCAGGCGGACCGGTTCCCTTGGGTATTTTTGCGGCGGATCAAACCCCGTTTTCGGATTAAGACTACAATTTTAAATGTTCCGACCCGAACTCATTGGGAGGTGGGGGCTTATAATCCATAGGCTGGGGGAAGAAATGGCACATTTGATGCATCGCACAAAATAGGTGTCGAACATCAGGTACATTCCCAGGAATTATTTTGGTTTGTCACATCCGTGTTACGATCGGGCTGGACAAGCGAGAAGGATTCCAAAACACTATGACCACGGGCCGATGCCGGAAAACATTCGGCCGGTTCTGATATTTCGAGGACGTGATGAAGCGCGGAATTTGCATCCTGCTTGGTCTGAGTGCGGTGGCGGTCGTCGCCTACTTCACTGCGAGCAAATGGGCGATCCGTCACGAGACCTTGACCTTCTACGACGCGGAACGGGGGCGGCCGATTGACGTGGCCATTGCTGTCCGGCGCGACAAGGAAATGGCCGCGAACGCGGGCATGAACGTGTTGCCGGTTGCGATTGTTAATCACGGCAATACCGTCAAGTTTACGGAATATTCGTTCCTTGCAAACGTCCTCGCCGCCCGCGGCTATATGGCGGTCAGCATCCAGCACGATCTGGCGAGCGATGCGCCATTGGTTACCAAGGTTGGCGAACTCTATGTCGGCCGGCTTCCGGTCTATGAGCGCGGCGTCAAGAACATCGAGTTCGCCGTCGCCCAAATGAAAAAGATTCAGCCGAATGCGGACTATGGTCGCCTGACCATGGTGGGCCATTCCAATGGCGGCGATATCTCGATGTATTTCGCCAAGATGCGTCCGGACGAGGTGAAGAAGGTTGTTACGCTCGACAATCTGCGCGTCCCGTTCCTCACCGAGGGCAAGTTCAAGATTCTTTCGTTCCGCTCGAAGGATCCTGTGTTCAAGGCCGATCCTGGAGTCGTGCCGGATGACGATGTCTGCGAGCAGACGGGAATTACGGTGGTCAACACCGGATTCCAGCACACTGACATGAGCGATCGCGGACCGGACAATGTGAAGACATCGATTCAGGGTGTCCTCGACAAGTTCCTGGAGGACGACAGCAAGCTGGGGCCGGTCAACACCAACAAGATCGTGGTGCCGAAGCCCAGCCCTGTGGCGCAGGCTCCTGCCACCAACTGAAATCTCATTGCGAAGCTGCGTCTGACCTCCGGGGCGCAGGTCACACGTTTGCGTGAATGCAATTCCGGAATCGACCGCTCACCTCGTACCGCCACATTCCATTGATGGCATGACTTCTGCTTGCGTTGATTCACCCAAGTCCATGAGGTGACAGTCATGACCACCAACAGCTTTTTTCGGTCTCCTGCGCTCGCACCGTCGGCAGACGAGCGGGCCACTACACCCGCTGTTAGCGACGACGAATGCCTGTCGCGTCTGGCGCAAGCCGTTGCGGAACACGATGACCGGCGGCTGACCGAGGTGGCGCAACTCATCGGGCGGCTTGCGGTTCCTATCGAGTAGGCAAACCCCGACGGAGCATCATTGACCGCTCTGTAATCGCGCTCCACATAAGACGCGCAACCGAATGCGAGACTTGATGGCCCGCGATCCGACCATACCAACACCCGGCACGTCGCCGGTCACCGGCGGCAATCGTACCGTCCCGGAAACGCAAACGTCGGCCGCCGACATCGCAGCATTCGTTGCCAAGGCGCGCGCGATGACGCCGGGCAAGTCCGGTACGGGCCGTCTGATCTTCGCGCTCGACGCCACCATGAGCCGGCAGCCGACATGGGACATGGCTTGCGCGCTTCAGGCCGACATGTTCCGCGAGGCGGGCAGCATTGGCGGCCTGTCGGTTCGCCTCGTCTATTATCGCGGCATGAACGAATGCCGCGCGAGTCCGTGGATATCCGATACCGCACAGCTTGCCAGGTTGATGGGCAAGATCGATTGCCAGGGCGGCCAGACTCAACTCGGCCGCGTGCTGTCGGACGCGCGCCGGGAAGCGATTGCGTCGGGCGTGCGCGCCATTGTGTTCGTCGGCGACGCCATGGAGGAGAACGTCGATGCGCTGTGCGCCACGGCCGGCGAACTTGGCCTGCTCAAGGTGCCATGCTTCATGTTTCAGGAGGGGAATGACCCGACGGCGGAAGCCGCGTTTCGCGAAATCGCGCGCCTGACCGGTGGCGCGTGGTGTCGCTTCGACATGGGGTCGGCGGCGCAGTTGCGCGAGTTGCTGCGCGCTGCGGCTGCTTACGCGGCCGGCGGACGCGACGCCCTGATGCGGCTGGCGAAGAATACCTCCGGTGCCGCGGCGCTGCTCGGGCAGATGAAGTAAGCGTGTTTCCGAAGCGGGAACCGGTTTTCGAACAGGTCACACTTAACCTGCGAACCATGCTGCGCTATTTCGCAACAAACCGGTTTAACAAGCCCCGGTATCACCATAGATCGGGTATGCGTATTGCTGGCGCGTGTCGAAGACTGACTTTGCAAGGATGATCTGATCCCCATGCCGACCCTGATCGCAGGCATTGTCGCCGTCGCGCTGATCTACGTTGCTCTCAACGTCATCAAGGGCGCAGATCCAAAGTGGCTCGCAAAAATCATCCGCGGTGGCGGAGGCGTGGTCACGCTGGCCGCGGCGCTGTTCATCGGGATCAGGGGCGAACTGGCTGTTGCGATTCCGCTCGGCGTTTTCGGCGCGGGCCTGCTGGGGTGGTCGCCGTTCGGCGCGCAACTCGGCTCGGCCTGGGGCAGCTACGGCCCCGGCGCGTGGAAATCACAGGGGCAGAAGTCCCAGGTACGGTCCCAGTTTATAGAGATGACGCTCGACCACGACACCGGTGCGCTTGAGGGGCTTGTTACCGCCGGACCCGAAGCGGGGCGCGTACTGGACGAATTCACGCTCGACGAACTCGTTGCTCTGGCGCGGGGGTTCGACGCGGAGAGCTGGGCGCTTCTTGAAAGTTATCTGGACCGCAGGTTTCCCGCCTGGCGTGAGCACGCGCAGGGCGCAGGGGCAGGCGGGGGTGGCGGCGAGGATCGCCGTGCGGCGTCGAGCGGCAAAATGACGGCGGAGGAGGCTTATCAGATCCTTGGCCTGAAGCCCGGCGCGGGGCGCGACGACATCAGCCGGGCTCACCGGGGTCTCATGAAGAAACTTCATCCCGACCAAGGGGGCTCGACGTACCTCGCTGCCCGTGTGAACGAAGCCAAGGACACTCTTCTTCGCAATCATCGCTGACTCCAGCACGCAACATCACGCTACAAACTGCGAGCAGCCTTTCCGTCTCTGTTTTGAATGCCCCTGCGGACGCCCGCCGTTGTCCGGCGTGATCGTTTCCACGATTAAGGTTTTAGAGACCAAATCTTGAAAAAGGGTTGTCGTGCGCACTCCGTGTTCAAAAAGAAAAAAGCCCGCGGCAGCGCTGCGGGCTTTTTTGTATTCGGCAGTCTGACCGAATTGGCGATCAGTTTCTGATTGCGATGCAGGAAATGTCCGAGCGCTTCAGCGTACGGCACGCGGCTTCGGCGGAATCCTGATTAAGGCCCGCGAAGCGGGCGCGATAGAGCGTCTTGCTGCCTTTGGAGACGGTCTCGGTGAATTGCTCGGCGTCGCTCAGCAACTTGCTGGCACTGCCGCGTGCGGCATTGAGACGCTGACGAGCCTCGCTTTCGCTTTCGAGTGCGCCGACCTGAATGATCCACCCCGAGCGTGCCACCGCCTTGATCGCGCCGTTCTGCTGCACGGTTTGGACAGGCTGTTGCTGAACGGGGGACAGGGCGGCTTGCTGGACCGGTTGTGGAGCGGGTTGCTGCGGCGCGGACGACGTCTGGAGCGCCATGGCTTGCGCGCCCAGCGTGGTCGGAGGCGTGCCGCGCGGATTGGGATCTGCGTAGGCTAAAGTCTGCGCATGAGGTGAGGACGATGAAGAGGCGGGAACGCTGCCGATGATGCCTTGTCCGATCCCATTGCTGGTGTTGGGCTGGGCCGGCAGCGGCGCCGGGAATTCATTGCGCGGCTGCGCGTAGGCGGCGGGCCAGGGTTCTGCGCGGCGCTCGGCCTTCGGCTCCACGGCAACGTCGGGCTTGATCTCGGCCTTGGCGACGACGGCCTTCGATGTTTCGGCGACATCCGCCTTGCGCGGTGCAGGGATTGTGCTGGTCGAGGCCGGAGCTACCGGCGCGGCGGAGGCAACCTTCGTCTGTCCCATGCGGACCTGAACGGTTTTCACCCGCACCGGGGTCATCGGTTCCGCCGAACCTGGGATCGTCGCGAGCGGCGACGAAATCACGCCGCTGGTGAGCGGAGCGGGCGCGGGCTTGTCCTGAGCAAGTCTATCCTGGACCGGATTGTCCTGGGCTTCCGCTGCAGCCTTCGCCGGAGTGGTGGGCGCGCGCGGCAAAGGAAGAGGAACGGGCTCCGCCGGGGTGGACGCAACCTTGATCGCGCCCTGCACCTGAACCACCGGCGCGGGGCGGGACTTGGTCTCCACCTTTGTCTCGGTGTCGTCGGCATCTGCTGCGCTGGCAATTCTGGTATCGCCGCTGCTGCGTTCGGTGATTGCCGCGACGGTGCGGCGGGTCGCGGCTTCATCGAGATGTTCGGCGAGCAGGTTGCGCATGATGGCGTCGCGCGAACCGCCGCTGCGGCCGCCCATCACGACGCCCACCAGATAACGGTTGCCGCGTTTCATCGATGTGACGAGGTTGAAGCCCGACGCCCGCGTATAGCCAGTCTTGATGCCATCGACGCCTTCGACGCGGCCGAGCAGCTTGTTGTGATTGCGGATCGAACGGCCGCGATAGTTGAAAGCCTCGGTGGAAAAATACCGGTAGTACCTTGGGAAGCGGTCCTGGATGGCGCGGCCGAGCGTTGCCTGGTCACGAGCAGTGGTGACCTGATCGTCATCCGGAAGACCGGATGCATTCTTGTAAATCGTTTTGCTCATGCCGAGCGCGCGCGCCTTTCGCGTCATCAGTTTGGCGAAGTCGTCTTCGTCACCGGCAATTGCTTCGGAAATCACGACGGCTGCGTCGTTGGCGGAGCGTGTCACCAGGCCCTTGATCGCGTCCTCGACGCGCAACGTCTGGCCGGGGCGAAGCCCGAGCTTGGTCGGCGCCTGTTGCGATGCATGCTGCGAGACGTCCATCTCTGTGTCGAGCTTCATCTTGCCGCTCTCCAGCTGCTCGAACAGCAGATAGAGCGTCATGATCTTGGTCAGCGAGGCGGGATGGCGCAGGCTGTCGGCGCTGGTCGCCTGTAGCGTGCCGCCGGAATTGGCATCAACAATGATGGACGAGAAGGCAGGACTGTAACTGGAGACGGCAACGCGGTGTTGGCGGTGGCGCCGCCGCGCGTCTGCGGTGTCGGTGGTGAAGGCAACGGCCACGGAGATCGTGGCGAGGCCGAGAAGGCAAAGACGAAGCGCGCGTGACGCCGCCGACGATTTGACCCCAAGCATGAAATTCCCCGTCCGATTCCCAGTTTATTCGCCTCGTTCTGAGGCCAAATTTGGTCCGCGCAGCCATTCCTTCGCGGCCACGGCGTCCATGCGAAGCCGCTGCTCCGGACCTCTTCGGCCGGATGCTCGTTCATCCGGCTAAGGTGTTGGAGCAGCGCCGCTTTTTCGGATTCTCGACCGAACGCGAAAAGCGCAGGGAATCAAACTAGGAGGCGACGGTTTCAAAAGGGTTAAGCAAGCGTTTCCGCGATCGGCGGGATTCATTGCGGATTTGAGACAATTGTGCGACGCACCAGATTCTTGACATTTTTTGTGCAATGCGGCATATTTAGGCGTGGTTAGGGAGCCGGGTACCTCCCGGCATGTGCAGGTTTCAGTCTCAAGTCTGGGAAAGGATACCGTTAATGGCTCAAGTTGAAGAAATTCAGAAGTACGGCAAAGAGCAGTTCGAGGCGGCTGTCGCTTCGGTCAATACGTTCTCGACCGGCATTCAGTCGATCGCGAATGCCTACGGCGAATACGCCAAGAAGTCGTTCGAAGACACCAAGGCTTTTGTGGAAAAGCTCTCCGGCGTGAAGTCGGTCGAGAAGGCCATCGAAGTCCAGACCGAATTCGCGAAGACTTCTTACGAGACCTTCGTTGCCGAGTCGCAGAAGATCGGCGAACTCTACAGCGATCTCGCCAAGCAGGCCTTCAAGCCTTTCGAGACGCTTGTCGCCAAGGTCGCTCCGACCACGCACTGATCTCACGGCTCTCCACCAACGAAAAAGCCCGGCGAGCAGCCGGGCTTTTTTATTGGTCGCGTCGCCGCGGCCTTATTTTGCGAGGCGCAGTTTCGACAGGGATGCCCCGATCGAACTGAACGCTGTGTTGATGCCATCCGCAGTGGTCGTCGAGAAGTAGTTTGTGCTGCCGCTCGCGCAGTACGACATGACACTCGAATTGTTGTCGTTGTTGGTGTTCACTTGGATCGTGTAGATCGTGATGCCCGCCGCCTTGGCGTTGTCGCAAAGCAGTCTCTGGCGCGCGTCGATGGTCGATACGCTTGTGCTGGTGCGGTTCTGCGTGTTGTCGCCGTCCGATAGCAGGATGATCGCCTTCGTATATTTGAAGTTGGAATCCTCCGCCGGCGCGTTGAACGGATTTTGCTGCAGCAGGGACAGCCAGCCCCAAGCCATGCCGATGGCCTGGTTGGTGTTGCCCTCCGGCTGCATCGCATCGACCTTGTTCTTCAGTACCGTCCAATCGTAGGTCAAAGGCAGGATCGAGGTCGGACAGTCGGAATAGTTTTCTGCGGGGAATTGCGTGTTGCGATTGGAAGCATTGTTTGCAGTCTGGGTCGTGCTGTAGGGCGCTGTGCTCAGCGTGTCGTAAGCGGTCGGTGTGTCGTAACGATCCGAGACGCAGCCGGTCCAGCCGGTTTTTGTTGTCGCGGTCCAGGACGAGTTGTTGATGTTCTGGCAGTCGCTCTGGGTCATGAAGCCCTTCCAGCTCGAACTCCAGCCATTTGATTGATAACATTGCCCAAGATCCCAGCGCAGCCACTTGGTGCTGGTATTGGCGATGCTGCTGACATTGACGTCCTTTGCGAAGGGGACGATGGAAATATAGACGTCGCCGTTGGTTTTCGCCGCGGTTTGCATTTGATCGATCAGGCTCTTTGCGGCTGTTTTCAGCGCGCTCATCTTGCCCGCACTGGACATCGAGCCCGTATTGTCCAGCACCATCGCCACGCGCAGCTTGGTCGTGCCCCACGCCGTGGTTGAACTCGCGCCAAAGTCGATGGTCGGGTAGCCCACGACTTTCATGAAATCGGTTGCCATGCTGGCCGTGCCGGTCACAACCACCCGCGACCCCTGGCTCGCGCTGTTGGTGTAGGTCGCATTCACAACGACGTTTTGTGCCTCGGGATGCTTGTAGAGCGAGTTGAAATAGGTCTGCGCTTTTTGATTGATCTCCGCGGCGGTCATGGTGCTCGTCGCGTCCCTGGAAATCATCAGGGCTGCGGTATCGAGCGCCGCCTGCATCGCCGTGCGGGCGTTATTGACGCGGGAATAGTCAATCGCGCCGCCGACGAATCCCAGTATCGGGAGGATTGCGATGCCAAACAGCACGGCTACGTTGCCGCCTTCGTCGCGGCGGAAGCGTGTGATGGAACTGCGGACCCGGTCGAAGATCGATGCATCAGGCATGACGTCACCAGAAAAATGAGGTTCTGGGACGCGGGATAGTCCGCAGGCATGAAGAGGTAGTAAAATGCGCCGCAGAATAACGGGTACACCTGAGACGCAGGCGTCCGGGGAGGCCGGCCCGGTAGCTTCATCGTAAAGGTCCGGTTGCCCGCTTCGTTCGAATTTTATCGATTTCCCAGCCGCACGAGCAGCAGTCGAAGGCAGGGAACGCTTCAAAATCGATGCAACGGTCATGGCAATCACCAGAAAATGGGTCGTGCCAAGTCGTAGGGATGGGCGATGAAGGGGCGGTAAAAGTTGACGCCAATCTGGCTAAAATGCCCGATTAAGTGCGGACTCTGGCGTTGATTCGGCGCTTATCGCCAACAGTGCCTCAACGGATAGCGACGGAATTAGCGTGATTTTCCGGCAGCTGCATTAACCAAAGGCATCAGCGGCGAGATGACGGCGGCGATTGTTAGGCCCAGCTCCCGTCCGTCACGGCGTGCTTGCGGGCGGCGCAATGGCGACCCATATTGTTAATGTGATCCGGGGGTGCTTTGCCGCCTACGGACCGCGTTTTGTGGGGATTTCGAACTCTCAGGCCATGCTGCAATTGACTTCATATCCGGAACCGATCGCGGCGCCTCAGGTGACCGGCGAGCGAACCGCCAGCGTCAACCCGCGCATGAGCAAGGATGACAACGGCAATAGCGGGCGGGGTGGTCCGGGTACGTCTGTCATCACCAAGGTCAAGCCGAAGACCAAGCGGCCGAACCTGTATCGCGTCCTGATCCTGAACGACGACTACACTCCGATGGAGTTCGTTGTTCATGTTCTAGAGAAGTTCTTCAACAAGGATGTTGAAGCCGCGACCACGATCATGTTGCATGTACATCACCACGGCATCGGAGAATGCGGCGTTTTTACATACGAGATCGCCGAAACCAAGGTGACGCAGGTGATGGACTTTGCACGAAAACATCAGCATCCTTTGCAATGCGTGATGGAAAAGAAGTAGCATTTGAGTCTGATCCGGAATTGGGAACCGGATTGGGGAGATTACAACGCTGACAGGTTGCAGGAACTGATCAAGCCGGACCGGAGACCGAACGATCAAAGTGAACTGGCGGGGGCCATAAGGGACGCGAATGCCGACTTTTTCTCAGAGCCTTGAACAATCCCTGCACCGCGCGCTGGCGATCGCAAACGAGCGGCATCATCAATATGCGACGCTTGAGCATCTCCTGCTTTCGCTGATCGACGACTCCGATGCAGCCGCCGTGATGCGCGCATGCAGCGTCGATCTCGACAAGCTGCGTGGCAGCCTTGTCAATTATCTTGAAACCGAATTCGAAAACCTGGTGGCGGAAGGTACTGACGACGCCAAGCCGACGGCCGGATTCCAGCGCGTTGTTCAGCGCGCCGTCATCCATGTGCAGTCGTCCGGCCGCGAGGAAGTCACCGGCGCCAACGTGCTGATCGCGATCTTTGCGGAGCGCGAAAGCCATGCGGCGTATTTCCTGCAGGAGCAGGACATGACGCGCTACGATGCGGTGAACTACATCAGTCACGGTATCGCAAAGCGTCCCGGCGTGTCCGAGGCTCGCCCGGTGCGCGGCGTTGACGAGGAAACCGACGCCAAGGGTGCTGAGGATTCCAAGAAGAAGGGCGAAGCGCTCGACACCTATTGCGTCAACCTCAACAAGAAGGCCCGCGAGGGCAAGATCGATCCCGTGATCGGCCGCAACGCCGAGATCAACCGCGCGATCCAGGTGTTGTGCCGCCGCCAGAAGAACAATCCGCTGTTCGTCGGCGAAGCCGGTGTCGGCAAGACCGCGATCGCGGAGGGGCTCGCCAAGCGCATCGTCGACAGCGAAGTGCCGGAAGTGCTGGCTGCGGCGACGGTGTTCTCACTGGACATGGGAACGCTGCTCGCCGGCACCCGTTACCGTGGCGATTTCGAAGAACGCCTGAAGCAGGTCATTAAGGAACTGGAAGCGCATCCCAATGCGATCCTGTTCATCGACGAAATCCACACCGTGATCGGCGCCGGAGCCACCTCTGGTGGCGCGATGGACGCATCGAATTTGCTCAAGCCGGCGCTGGCCTCGGGCTCGCTTCGCTGCATGGGTTCAACGACCTACAAGGAGTATCGCCAGCATTTTGAGAAGGACCGCGCGCTGGTGCGCCGGTTCCAGAAGATCGACGTCAACGAGCCGTCGGTCGAGGATGCGACCGCTATCCTCAAGGGCCTCAAGCCGTATTTTGAGGACTACCACAAGCTGAAATACACCAACGAGGCGATCGAAGCGGCGGTGAACCTGTCGGCGCGCTATATTCACGACCGCAAACTGCCGGACAAGGCGATCGACGTGATCGACGAGTCTGGGGCGGCGCAGATGCTCGTGCCGGAGAACAAGCGCAAGAAGACCATCGGCATCAAGGAAATCGAGACCACCATCGCGACGATGGCGCGGATTCCGCCGAAGTCAGTTTCCAAGGACGATGCCGAGGTGCTCAAGCATCTCGAGGCGACTCTGAAGCGCACGGTGTTCGGTCAGGACAAGGCCATCGAGGCGCTGGCCGCGTCGATCAAGCTCGCGCGTGCGGGGTTGCGCGAACCGGAAAAGCCGATCGGCTCCTACCTGTTCTCGGGACCCACCGGCGTCGGCAAGACCGAAGTCGCTAAGCAATTGGCCGCATCTCTCGGCGTCGAACTGATTCGCTTCGACATGTCGGAATACATGGAGCGGCATACCGTCTCGCGCCTGATCGGCGCGCCTCCGGGTTACGTTGGATTCGATCAGGGCGGCCTGCTGACCGATGGCGTGGATCAGCATCCGCATTGCGTGGTGCTGCTCGACGAAATCGAGAAGGCACATCCGGATCTCTACAACGTGCTGCTCCAGATCATGGATCACGGCAAGCTCACCGACCACAACGGCAAGCAGGTCAACTTCCGCAATGTCATCCTGATCATGACCACCAATGCCGGCGCGGCCGACATGGCGCGTCAGGCGTTTGGCTTCACGCGTTCCAAGCGGGAAGGCGATGACCATGAGGCGATCAATCGTCAATTCGCGCCGGAGTTCCGTAACCGTCTCGACGCCATCGTGTCGTTCGGACATCTGAATACCGACGTGATCGGAATGGTCGTCGAGAAGTTCGTGCTTCAGCTCGAAGCTCAGCTCGCGGATCGTGACGTGACCATCGAACTGTCCGAGCCAGCGAAGGCGTGGCTGGTCAAGGAAGGCTACGACGAGCAGATGGGTGCGCGGCCGATGGGGCGCGTCATCCAGGAGCACATCAAGAAGCCGCTGGCCGACCAGCTTCTGTTCGGCGAACTCAAGGGCGGCGGCCATGTGCGCGTTATTCTCGCCAAGGACGAGGCGGGCGCGGACAAGATCAGCTTTGAATATGTCGAGGGTCCGGTCACGCCGAAGCCCGAGAAGCTGCCCGGTGCTCGCAAGCGCACCGCGCCACGCAAGCCGAAGGGCAATGACGGTCCGAAAGGCCCGGCCAAGCCGCCGCTTGTGAAGGTCTGAGCGCGCCGCTCAAGCCGCTATACAGATGCAAAACCCGGCGATCGCAGATCGCCGGGTTTTTCTTTGCCCATTGCGGGAAATCAGAAGCGTTTCAGCGCTGCGATGATGAGTTCGAACTTGGCGTTGATGGCTTTGCCCGCCGTGGAGGCTACTGTGATCGCGGCTAGTCCGGCTAACACGGTCACGATGACATATTGAGCCGTCGCGATGGCGATTAGCGGCTTCAGCAGGGTGTGGCTTATGCCTTTGGCGTTGCGGAGAGGGTGTGTTTGCGCGGTTGTTTGGTGAAGAGGCGCGGCATTGTCATTCGATGCAGCGGCAGGATGCGCCCGCGCTGGGTTCAGTTCGTCGATCTGTATGCTGACGTCGCGCGTTTCCGAGTGCGCGAGGTCATGCATCCCGCCGCCCGGTGATGCGTTGCTGTCATTGTGTGCGAGCAAGCCGTTGATCCTGCCGTTTTCACTATTCACTAACCCTAGGCCGCCGGTAACGGCGGGGCTATGACGCTGTCCGGAAAGGTCTTGTTAAGGTAAACCACTGCCGCGCCGGGATCGCTTTTGCGATGACGTGTTCACCTGATGGATGACGGACTTTAGGCAAGCTCTGTCACTGATGTGATTTTTTGAAATCGGCTATGCTTTCCGATAGGTCGATCTGCTTTTCGACACGCTCCTCTGGGATGCATGCAGCATGAAATGTCGGGCTCCGGCGACATGGTTGGCGTGTCTGGTGGCGGTCGTGGCGCTGATGTCGGTCGCGCGCGCCGCGCAGGCGGAGGATCCGGTTCCGTCCAACACGGTTGTGCCGCCGGATCCTCAGCCCCCCGAGCAGGGAGACACTGGCGCTTCCACCCGCGCAGCGCCGGATGGGAAACCGGCAGTGGAGACGCCAGCGACATCGACTACGAAAGACGCAAACGCGCGCGAGGCGATGTGTCTGATGATCGAGTCTGCCGCGACGACGCATGGTTTGCCGCTGGAGTTCTTCGCCCGCGTCATCTGGCAGGAAAGCCGGTTTCAGCCAGACGCGGTGGGGCCGGTAACGCGCAACGGCCAGCGCGCGCAGGGCGTCGCGCAGTTTATGCCGGGGACGGCCAGCGAGCGGCGATTGCTTGATCCATTTGATCCCGTGCAGGCATTGCCGAAGTCGGCGGAATTCCTGCGCGACCTGCGCGAGCAGTTTGGCAACCTCGGGCTCGCCGCGGCTGCGTATAATGCCGGACCGCGCCGCGTGCAGGAGTGGCTTGCCGGCACCGGCTATATGCCTTCCGAGACCCGTAACTATGTCTATGCGATCACCGGCACGCCGGTGGACGATTGGGCCGCAGCGGGAAAGAACGGCGCGATCAAGGGTCGCGCACCGCCAGCCGGATGCCGCGAACTGATGACGCTGCTGCAGCGTGCGCCGAATCCATTCGTGGCGGAGCTTGAGCAGCGTGTGAAACTCGGCGCCGATGCGCCGTGGGGCGTGCAGCTTGCAGCCGGCTTCTCGCGTGATCGGGCGCTGGCGATGTATGCCCGCTCCATGAAGCGCCTGAGTGCCGTGATCGGCGACCGCGACCCGAGCTTGCTGAGTTCGATCTTCCGCAGCCGCGGCACGCGCCCGTTTTATCAGGTGCGGGTCGGGGCAGACACGCGCGCCGCCGCCAACGATCTGTGCGAGAGGATCAAGCGGGTGGGGCAGGCCTGCATCGTTCTAAAGAATGCGCAGGGGCACGGTTAACACCGAAGCGCGGCCTGAATGCCGCTAAGCAGGCCAGCGCGATGAATCTCTTGCGACGGTTAACGGCGAGCGCGCGACTGGAGGCAAAGAAACCCAATGATTCCAGGCGTAATTTGAGTTCATCGCCAAAAATTTATGCTCAACGAAATGCTAACGGGATTGCCGGCTTTTTCCTTTAATTTTTGTGAAACCGTTTTCCAATCATCTGGCCGGGTGCTGTGGAAAATTTTTCCGTGACCCTCGGGAGGCTGTTGTGTTGATTTTTGTAATTACCGGTCTTGCGTTTGCGGCGCTGTGCGTACTCGGTACATTGTCGTCGTCGGTACGCGAGCCATCCATCTGATTTCGTATTTTCGCTGTTCTCGGAACCGCCGTAATGCGGCTTACCGAACGCGTGCAATGCGCGATTCCGGTCTTGACGTCAGGGCCGTTTCACCCGCGTGATGAATCCAAAGATTCATCCGGTATTCCGTCCCCTTGGCCCTTCCAGCCCTCGATTCTCCGAAATGGCAAAGCGCGTCCGCGGCCTTCGCGTTCGGCGTGAAGTCGGCGCTGTCGTCAATTCTGGCACTGGTGCTGTTCGGCACCTTCATCGGCATCGGCGCGTTTGCCCATGATACCGGATTCACACTGGCCTGGGCGGTGGCGAGCACGGTGCTGGTGTGGGCCGGTCCGGCGCAGATCATCCTGATTTCGACGTCCCATGCCGGCGCGACCGTGCTGGAATCGGCGCTGGCAGTGACCATCAGCGCGATCCGCCTGTTGCCGATGGTGGTGGCTGTGCTGCCGATGATGCGCACTCGGCAGACGAAGATGTATCAGCTTGCGCTCCCGGCTCATCTGACGGCGGTCACGGTGTGGGTCGAGAGTTTCCGTCTTCTGCCGCATGTGCCTCGCGAGCGGCGGATCGCGTTCGTGAACGGGCTCGGCTGCGGGCTGGTTTTCCTGAGCTGTGTTGCGACCACAATCGGCTTCGGGCTCGCGGCCAACCTGCCGCCGCTGCTGGGCGCGGGAATTCTGGCGCTGACGCCACTGACGTTCCTGCTGTCAACGGCGCGCAACGCGCATCGTCTGGTGGACAAACTCGCGCTTGCGCTCGGGCTTGCGCTCTATCCGCTGGTGCAACTGCTGCATACCGGCGTGGACATCATGATCTGCGGTGTGACATCCGGCACCATTGCCTATGCCGTTCATCGCTGGCGGAAACGCGCATGACCGGGCTTTTCGGCGATGGACACGCGATTGCGCTGCTGCTGTTTGCGGGTTTTCTCTCCAACGAGGTCTGGCGTGTGCTCGGCCTCGTGATCGGCGGCGGCATTGACGAGGGTTCAGAATTTCTTGTTTGGGTGAGGGCGGTCGCTGCGGCGATCCTCGCCGGCGTCATCGCGCAGATCCTGATTTCGCCGCCCGGTGCGCTGGCGGCGGTGCCGGACGTGGTGCGATATGGTGCGGTCGCGGTCGGCTTCGCGGTTTATCTGGCGGCGCGCAAATCGGTTTTCGTCGGCGTTGCGGCCGGCGAAATCGTGGTTCTCGCAGGCGCGTGGTGGATGGGCTAGGGCATGATCCCGAAAAGTGGGAACCGGTTTTCGGAAAGGATCATGCCCTCTCGAAAAAGCTTAGCCCTTCAGCGCGGCAATCAATCGCGTGGCGTGATCCTCCAGCACCTTGACGTCTTCCTTGCGGCTTGCCGCCGGCAGCAGCGCGACGCCCTCGACGCGCGGCATGATGTGGACATGAAGATGGAACACGACCTGTCCGCCGGCCTGTTCGCTGAATTGTTGTAGCGTGATGCCGTCGGCGTTGAACGCCTTCTTGCCGGCGATGGCGATTTTCTTCGCCGTGCGCGCGACATGGGCCAGACTGTCCGGATCGATGTCGAGGATGTTGCGCGCAGGTTGCTTCGGGATCACCAGCGTGTGGCCCGGCGAGCGCGGCATGATGTCGAGAAACGCCAGCGTATGCTCGTCTTCATAGACCTTGTGGCATGGCAGTTCGCCGCGCAGGATCTTCGCGAAGATATTGTTGGTGTCGTAGATGGTCATAATGCATTCCCGGAATGAACTGGCCGAACAATCGCCGCCCGGCGCCGTAAGGTCAAGCGGCCATCCGGATGCCGGTATGTTACGAATTTGTCGTGCGTTCCGGTATGCCGACTGCGATCTCATCGATCCGGTCCGCGAGGTCGGTCAGGTCGCGGTGAAGGCCATCCAATGCGAAGGCGAGTCCGAATGTGCGTCCCACTGCGTTGAAGTCGAGCGCGCGCATGACGCCGGACTGCCGCAATCCACTGAATGTTTCCGTGAACGCGAGATGGACCGCCGGGACATCGTTACGTGAAACCGCAGCGACAGCATTGAGTGCGGCCGCACATCGGCCCGTCAATTCGGCTTCGGCGCGCAGCAGAGTTGCCGCCGCCGGTGCGAGGGCCGGTGCGATGGGGGCGGGAAGCGGCTCCCGAAGCACATTGCCGATAGCGACGAGGTCGTTGCGCACGCGCCAAAGGGCGCGCGGGATCGCGGCGGGAATCCGGTGATCGGCAAGGCGAGAGGCGCGCTCCCTGTCTGCGTCCTTCATCGCCTGTTCGACCGCCATCAGCGCCTGCCGAAGCGCCGGGTGTTCGCTTGAAGGGACCAGCGCCGCGCCGCGTTCAAGCGCGTCGGCTTCGGACGACAGCAACCTCTGGATGCGGGTCAGAACCGCCACGGAGCGGGCTACGACAACCGCGTGGGAGCGGGCGGGAAATATCAGCACGGCCGCCAGCACGCCGATCAGTCCACCCAGTCCGATTTCGATGATGCGGTCGATGACGAACTGCTCGACGGGCGCGCCTGCTGGGTCGGTCAGCAGCATGATCGCCGCCGTGACCGGAGCGACCCGCAACTGCGGCCGAATCGCCGCGCCCCACACCGTCGCGCATGTCACCAGCACGAGAGCGATGCCGACACCGGCCGTCGTATTCGAGTGAAACGCAACTGCTAGCCCGCCGAAAATGGCGCCCGCAAGCGTGCCGATCATCCGCTCCGTCGCGGCGCCGAGTGTTCCGCCGATCGATCCCTGCATGACGATCAGCACGGTGAACACCGCCCAATACCCCTGTTGCAGGCCGATAAATTTGTAGGCGATATAGGCAGCACCGGTTGCGATGGTGACGCGAACGGTTTGGCGCAATTCCGGAGCGCGGCGCGTCAGGAATTCGCGGATTTTGGTGGCGATTGAACTCACGGCGTTTCCGATGCGGCTGTGACAAGCAGAGGCGGATTCAGGTTAGGTTGCCGGCGGAATGGTCACAACGCCCCGCTGCGTCAGTCGCCGTCATCCGTCTTGCGGAACGGTCCAGCCTCGGTCAGTTCGCGCACAGCCTCCTGCACGTAACTGCGCTCCTGCTTGAGATAGTCGCGGATCGCGCGGCGCAGCGCGGGGTCGGCAATGTAATGCGCAGAATAGGTGGTCTGCGGCAGGTAGCCGCGGGCGATCTTGTGCTCGCCCTGCGCTCCGGCCTCCACGCGTTTCAGTCCACGTTGAATGGCGAAGTCGATGGCCTGATAGTAGCAAACCTCGAAATGCAGGAACGGATGGTGTTCGACGGCGCCCCAGTGGCGGCCGAACAGCGTGTCCGATCCGATGAAGTTGATCGCGCCGGCGATCCATCGGCCATCGCGTTTGGCCATCACCAGCAGCACGTCCTTCGCCATGGTCTCGCCGATCTGGGTGTAGAACGCGCGCGTGAGATAGGGACGCCCCCATTTTCGCGAACCGGTCTCCATGTAGAACTCGAAGAATGCATCCCACGCGTCGGGCGTGATATCATCCCCGGTGAGATGATGGATGGTGATGCCGTTGGCGAGCGCGTCGCGGCGTTCGCGGCGGATGCCCTTGCGATGTCGCGACGCCAGCGTGGCAAGGAAATCCTCGAACGCGCCGTAGCCTTCGTTGCGCCAGTGAAACTGCTGATCGGTACGTTGCAGAAATCCGCGCTCGGCGAGAAACGTCCATTCATCTTCGCGGGCGAAAGTGACGTGTACTGAGGATGCCTGCGTCAGACCGCATAGTGCAACCAGCCCGCCCGCCAGCGACTCGCGAACGCGTGTCGCGTCGACGCCGTCGCGCACCAGCAGCCGAGGGCCGGTTGCCGGCGTGAATGGAACGGTGGCTTGCAGCTTGGGATAATAGCTGCCGCCGGCGCGCGCATAGGCGTCGGCCCAGCCGTGATCGAACACGTATTCGCCTTGTGAGTGATTTTTCAGATAACAGGGAACGATGCCGACAACCCGATCGCCCATACGCGCCACAAGGTGGCGTGGAGCCCAGCCGGTCCGGGCTACGGCCGAGCCGGAGGCTTCCAGGGCAGCAAAGAAAGCATGGGAGACGAATGGATTGTAGCTATCGTCCGCACTGGCGCACGCATTCCACTCGTCGGCCGTGATCTGGCTGACCGAGGAGATTGCTTCAAGGGTAATCTCGCAGGAATCCGTCAAGGGCGAGGGGCACCGTGGCCGTGAGAAAACTGAAACTGCTCAGCACTATAGATCGGCTTTCGCCCGGATGACTTCAAGTATCTGGCATCGTTTTCCGGCTTACGGAATGAAGCCCTCGAAGGTCATCTGATCGGCATATCGGGTGGTGCGTGCGCGCTGTTCCTGCGTCCGCACGGTCCAGGTCAGCAGTGCGCAGCCGAAAATGTTGCGTGCGATCCAGGGTGCGGGGGCCGGCAGATCATCGACCCGATAACTGACGAAATGCGGTTGCGTGCGGAAGGCATGGCGCAGGCCGGTCATCTCGCGGGTTTTCTCGCGCGGCAGCTGCGTCCACTCGCCCTCGGTATAGTGCCGTTCGGCGACGATACCGCGCGGCACCTCGGGCATCAGTTCGCGGATCGCCATGACCTGCTCGGGATCAAACGACATGGCTGCCACCGGTCCTGTGTAAGAGGCCAGTACCTCTGCCATCCGCTTCACCAGCGTCCGGTCGCCGTCGAACCGGCTCTTTACTTCGAGCACCAGCGGCACACGGCCAGCGACGCGCGCGCAAAGATCGCCGAGCGTCATCATGTGCTCCGCCGTATGCTTGAATCCCACCTGCTTGAGTTCGGCGGCGGTCAGCGACAGAAGCTCGCCGCTGCCTTGCGTCAGGCGGCCGAGTTCATAGTCGTGATGCACCATCGCCTCGTTATCGGCGGTGGGTTGCAGATCGACCTCGATGGCGAAATTGCCGGCGACGGCGGCATCGATCGCCGACGGCATATTCTCGATGATGCCGCGCGCGCGGTCGTGCAGGCCGCGATGAGCGATCGGGCGAGCCGTCAACCAGCCGGGTGCGCGGGAAAACATTGGCTTGTCTTTTTGATCATGATCTTATCCGAAAACCGGTGCCCACTTTTCGGGATCATGCTCACGCGACCTCGAAGATGCCTTCGACTTCGACCGCGGCGTCGGATGGCAGGGCGGCCACACCGACCGTGGTGCGTGCGTGGCGGCCCTTGTCGCCGAATGCCGCGACCATCAGATCCGACGCGCCGTTCAGCACCTTCGGCCCGTCGAGAAAATCCGGCGTCGCATTGACGAAGCCGCCAAGGCGAACCACGCGCGCCACCTTGTCGAGATCGCCGAGCGCCATCTTGACCTGCGCCAGCAGGTTGATTGCGCAGCCCCGCGCAGCCGCAGCACCTTGCTCGACGGTCACGCCGGCGCCCAGCTTGCCTTTTGCGATCAGCTTGCCATCGGGGGTGTTGCAGACCTGACCGGAGACGAACAGCAGATTTCCGGTGCGCACGAAGCCAACGTAGTTCGCGACCGGCGGGTTGGGTTCATGCAACCGGATACCCAGCGCGCTCAACTTCTGCTCGACCGTTCCCGCCATGTGTGTCCTCGATTGTTTTTGGATTGGTTCGTCCGCAGTGAAATCCGGCAAGCAAGCGCCGAGGTGAAACACTCCACTGGCAGGCCATATTTCGCCCATCGCGATGGCACATGCAAGCGAACTGGAAATCCGAATTTTGCTATTAAATTCAGACGATTTCGCACGGCTGCCCCGGTTGCGGCGCAATGTTGCGGCTATTATTCTTCGATTCTCGCATTTCAAGGAGACGCCATGCGTCGCGCGCGCCGGATTTCAGATTGTGGATCGCTTGCTTTCTCGATGGTGCTGTCGGTCGCGTTTCTCGCGCCGAGTGCAGGCAGGGTGCAGGCTGCGCCAAGCGTCGCCTTTCTTGCCCATCAGGCGGTCTACGATCTGAGCCTCAAGACTTCACGCGGCAACGCCAGCGTCAACAGTGCCCGGGGCCGAATCCTTTACAATTTCGCCGGCAGCGCCTGCGAGGGCTACACCACGGAATTCCGGCAGGTGTCGCAACTCGAAACCGGCGAGGACAAGACGACCACAAGCGATCTGCGCTCCACGAGCTGGGAAGACGCGGACGGCAAGAGCTATCGCTTCAAGATCGAGACCCGCATGAACGAGGCGGACGTCACGTCCGTGGATGGCGTCGCGGAGCGTGACGGCAAGACCATCAAGGTCAAGCTGAAGCAACCTACGGTGAAGACATTCACTATCGACGATGCGGTATTTCCGACCGAACAGGTCAAGCTCATCATCGAAGCCGCGCGCGCGGGCAAGTCGCTGCTCGAACTCACCGTCTACGACGGATCGGACGACGGCGAGAAAGTCTATAATACACTGACCGTAATCGGACAGCCAATTCCCGGGACCAAGGCGCCGGCCACGCCGGACGCTGCGACGGGGAACGAGAAGTTCAAATCCCTGACGCGTTGGCCGGTCACAGTGAGTTACTATGATCGTGCGGCGCAATCCAAGTCCGGCGAGCAGACACCGGTCTATGCGATGTCGTTCGAACTGTACGAGGACGGCGTATCGCGTGCGCTGGTGCTGGACTACAACGATTTCGTGATTGCTGGCGCCATGGGCAAGATCGAGATCAAGGAAACCAAGCCCTGTAAGTAGGTCTCACTCCGCCTTCGGAGGGCCGTTATAGGCAATCCCGCGCATCACGGCGGCATTTCCGAACTTCTTGCGGACATCGTCCATCGCCCGCTCGGCGTGGGCCGAGCGCTGATCCAGAAGATCCTGATCATCGGCCTCAGCGCCGGGCTTGAGCGCGCTGACGCCTGCGCCAATCAGCCTGAATGCGGTGCCGTCGATCTCGCGGCCGAGCATCTCGCGCACGGTGCCGAAAATCCGCGTGGCAAGCTGCGTCGGAACGGAAAGCGACTGCGACCGGGTGCGCTGCCGGAAGTCCGCAGTCTTCAGCTTCAGCGTAATGGTCGAGCCCGACAGGTCGCCGCTCTTCAGGCGGGAAGAGACCTTTTCGCACAACCGCCACAGGATTTTCTCCAGCGTCGCGAAATCCCGTACGTCCGTTTCCAGCGTGGTCTCGTTCGAAATCGTCTTGGCGCCGCGATCGGCAACCACCTTGCGGTCGTCGATGCCGCGCGCCAGCCGCCACAGCCGCCGGCCTTCGGACCCGAACTGTTTCATCAGATCGGTCTCATCGGCGCGCTGCAGATCCTTGATCAGTCGAAAGCCGCGTTGCGACAGTTTTTCCTGCGAGGCGGGACCGACGCCATAGATGAATCCGACCGGCCGTTCGGCGAGCATCTCGCGCGCGTCCTCCTGATCTAGCGCTGCGAAACCGCGCGGCTTGTCGAGGTCCGAGGCGATCTTGGCCAAAAACTTGTTCACGGACAGGCCGACCGACACGGTGATGCCGATATCGCGTTCCACCATGGAGGCGAAGCGGGCCAGCACCTTGGCCGGGATCATGCCGTGTACCAGCGTGGTGCCGCTGAGATCGAGAAACGCCTCGTCGATCGACAGCGGCTCGACCAGCGGCGTCAGCGCCATCATGGCGTGACGAACTTCGCGGCCGACGCGGACATACTTCGCCATATCGGGACGGACCACGATCGCGGAGGGGCAGAGGTCGAGTGCCTTGAACATCGGCATCGCCGAGCGCACGCCATAGGTGCGCGCGATATAGCAGGCCGCCGAGACCACGCCACGCTTGCCGCCACCGATGATGACGGGCTTGTCGGCGATCTCCGGATTGTCGCGCTTCTCCACGGTGGCATAGAACGCGTCACAATCGATATGCGCGAGCGTCAGCGCCGGGAGCGAGCGGTGCCGGATGAGACGCGGCGAGCCGCATTCCGCGCAGCGAACCGCCTTCGCTGCGGCGTCCGTCAGGCAGTCGCGGCAGAATCCGGGCGAATCGGGGGGCGGGCGGTCGATCAACGCGTCACTCCCAGCGCGGATCCAGCACCTCGCGTGCGTTTGTGACGGCCTGCGGTGTCAGTTGCGAGGCTTCGGCGAAGGCTTTCACGGTTGCATCATCGCGCACGATGAAATCCAGCACACCCGCGAGGAATTTCGGGTCGGTCGCGGCCGTGCGCAGCGTCTGCGGACCGATACCGCTCTCGGTTAGGAACAATCCCAGCCGCTCGGGATCGGAGGCCAGGAACGAAAGTGCCTGAATCGCAACAAATTCAGCAGCTTCCTGAGGGTTTTTCGGGCCCTTTGTCATTGATCGTGTTTGCCTTTCCGTAACTTATCGTCTCTATTTTCTCCGATCATGCCCGAGTCATCACGGCGTGGCGAATTTCATTGGTTTCAGCACGCACGGGCATTTTGCGGGAATTGGAGGGCAGGGTGGCGAAAACCGTCCTGATCGTGGAAGACAACGAGCTCAATATGAAGCTCTTCCGCGATCTGCTGGAGGCCCATGGATATCAGACGGTCGGTACGCGCAATGGGGTTGAAGCACTCGATCTTGCTCGCAAATACCGGCCCGATCTCATTCTCATGGATATTCAGCTTCCCGAGGTTTCCGGGCTCGATGTGACGCGCTGGATCAAGGCGGACGCCGAATTGCGGGCGATTCCGGTAGTCGCAGTGACCGCCTTCGCAATGAAGGGCGATGAAGAACGCATCCGTGAAGGCGGCTGCGAAGCTTACCTGTCCAAACCGATCTCGGTTGGAAAATTTATTGAAACCGTTCGACGGTTTGTGGGCTAGGAGACTACGATGTCCGCGCGCGTTCTGGTCGTTGACGACGTTCTCGCCAACGTGAAATTGCTTGAGGCGCGTCTGTCCGCCGAATATTTCGACGTAGTGACGGCGAATTGCGGAATGCAGGCGCTGGAAATCTGCGAACGCGCGGAATGCGACATCGTGTTGCTCGATGTCATGATGCCCGACATCGATGGTTTCGAAGTCTGCCGCCGCCTGAAATCGAACCCCAAAACCCATTTCATTCCCGTCATCATGGTGACGGCGCTCGACAGCCCGTCCGATCGCGTGCGCGGTCTCGATGCCGGCGCCGACGACTTCCTCACCAAGCCGGTGTCGGATGTGGTGATGATCGCCCGCGTGCGCTCGCTGACGCGGCTGAAGATGATGACGGACGAATTGCGCATGCGCGCGATCACGTCGCTGGAGATCGGCGTTAATGCGCCGGAGCGCAATGCGGTTGCCGATACCGGGAAGGGCGGTCGCATCCTGCTGGTGGACGACCGGCCGTCGTCCTACGAGCGGCTGGCTCCGGTGCTGGCCACCGAACACAGCGTCGATGTCGAGCCCAACCCGGCCGAAGCGGTGTTTCATGCCGCCGAAGGCAACTACGACCTGCTGATCGTGTCGCTGGGGTTGGAGAATTTCGACGGGCTGCGGCTTTGCAGCCAGGCCCGTTCGCTGGAGCGGACGCGCAGCGTACCGATCCTTGCGATAGCCGACGCTGATAACAATGCGCGCCTGTTGCGTGGCCTCGAAATCGGCGTCAACGACTATCTGCTGCGTCCGGTGGACAAGAACGAACTGCTCGCGCGGGCGCGGACCCAGATTCGCAAGCGCCGCTACACCGATCATCTGCGCGACAACGTGCAGAACTCCATCGAAATGGCGATTACCGATCCGCTGACCGGGCTGCACAACCGGCGTTATATGGAAAGCCATCTGACAACGCTGGCGGAACAGGCCTCGCTGCGGGCAAAGCCACTGGCGCTGATGATGCTCGACATCGATTACTTCAAGTCGATCAACGATCGCTATGGCCACGATGCCGGCGACGATGTGCTGCGCGAATTCGCGGTCCGAATCCGCAAGTCGATCCGCGGCATCGATCTCGCATGCCGCTACGGCGGCGAGGAGTTCGTCATCGTGATGCCCGAGACTGACCTGCACGTGGCGGGAATGGTGGCCGAGCGTCTGCGCCGGTCCATCGCCGGCGAACCGTTTGCCATCGAGAAGGGTGCAAGGCGCATCGAGGTTACGATTTCGATCGGCATCTCGACTCTCGAGACCAAGGGCGAAGCCATCGGCGACGTCCTCAAACGCGCTGATCAGGCGCTCTATCGCGCCAAAAACGACGGCCGTAACCGGGTTGTTGCCGCTGCGGCATAACGCGGGTGTTGCAGGTTTGAGGCAGGCGCTCGGCCGGGCATATTTGAGCGTCGGCCCTGACGTTCGCTTCGCGAGGCCGAAAGGCGCTGATTGATGATCCGCCAATCCATCAAAAGACAAATCGTCGGGATCGCCGTAGGGCTCATCATCCTGATGGCGATCACCTCGGTTCTATCGATGGTGATGTCGGGCAGGGTGGCCACCTATCTCGACGAACTCACGTCCAAATACGTTCAGGCGTATGGACATCTGGCGCGAATGAACGTCCGTGCGCTGGAGCAGGCGCTGGCACTCCGCCAGATGGCCATCGCCAAGATCCAAATCCCTCCCGATGATGCGTCCTACGCGGAGCGCAAGCGGGTTTATGAAGCCAAGGGTCTGGACGTCGCACGCGAGGCAGACGGCGCACGTTCGCTCATCAATACGATCATCACCAATACAACAACCGATTCCGACAACGCGACGCTGGCTCGTATCGATAGCAGGATCGAATCCGTCAACAGCGATATTCAAAGGTACATCAACGAGGAAAGCCAGCGGCTGTTTCGGTTGCTTGAGAGTCGGGATACTCCGGGGATCAACAGCAGCCTCGTTCGCATCGACGCTCTTCGAGACGATTTCAATGCGAAGATCGACTCCATCCGGGCCGACATGCTGACGCAGGTCCGCGCGGACGCCGTCGTGACCATGGGGCATCAGCGGCAGGCGATATTCATTTCTGCAATTGTAACGGCTCTGGCTGCGATCCTCGGACTGACGGTATCGGTTCTCGTCAGCACCGGCATTACACGGCCAGTGCGCAGATTGTTGGATGGCACGCGGGCGGTGGAAGCCGGACACCTCGATGGCTCGATCAGCATCACGACGCGGGACGAGATAGGACAATTGACGGCGGCTTTCAACCGCATGGTGGAGCAGTTGCGCCAGAACGAGCGTGTCCGCGAGACCTTTGGCAAGTATATCGATCCGCAAGTTGTGCAGGGACTGATCGATCGTCCGGCGTTGACGGCGTCGGAAGGCCAGCGCCGCACTATGACGGTGCTGTTCTGCGACATGAAGGGATTCACCAGCCTCAGCGAGGGCATGACGCCGCAAGGTCTCGTCAAGGTGATGAACCACTATCTGTCGACGATGTCGGAGCCGATCCGCAAACACAAAGGGATCATCGACAAATATATCGGCGACGGCATCATGGCCTATTGGGGGCCTCCGTTCACCGATGAGAATGATCACGCACGGCTTGCGTGCCTCGCTGCGCTCGAGATGATCGATCATATCGCAGCATTGCGGACCGAGATTCCTGAATTGCTGGGCGTGCGCTCCGTGCCCAGCGACTGCGATCTGCGGATCGGCATCGCGACGGGAGAGGTGCTGGTCGGCAGCATCGGTTCCGAGTTCATGATGAGCTACACGGTGATGGGCGACGCGGTGAACGCCGCGTCGCGCCTCGAGCTGCTCAACAAGGTTTATGGGAGCCGCTCGCTGGTTTCGGGTGCGACGATTGCCGCCGCCGGTCCGGCGCTCGAGGTTCGCGAAATCGACCGCGTGGTGTTGTCCGGTCAGACTACCGCTCAGGTGATTTTCGAACTGATGGCGCGCGCAGGCGAACTCACCCCCGAGCAGGTTTTGCTGCGAACCCGGTATTCAGAAGGGCTTGCCGCATACCGTGCGCGAAACTGGGATGAGGCAAGCCGCGCCTTTGGTGCCGCGCTGGAAGCTGTGCCCGCCGATGGGCCGGCGCGAACGCTTGCCGCGCGCGTTGCTGACTTCAAGGCGAAGCCGCCAGCCCAAGACTGGAATGGCGCGTGGCTATTCGATCATAAATAGCCGACGCGAGTCATTTCGGGGGATCGGTATTGCTGCGTCCCTGTGTTATCAGGCGCGCACCGCGCTGGTCACGGGTATGAATCCACAGCCAGTTTATGGCGACGGCGAGACGATTGCGCAGACCGATCAGAAAGTAGATGTGGGCGACGCCCCAGATCCACCACGCCAGCGCCCCGCGCATCTTGATCCATCCGAAGTCAATCACCGCGCGCTTCTTGCCGATCTGCGCGAGATTCCCCGAGTGCTTGTAGTGAAAGGGCTTCGAGGACGTGTCGCCCTGCATGCGCGCCTTGACGATGCCGGCGACGTGGCGTCCCTGTTGCTTGGCGGCCGGCGCGATGCCGGGAACGGGCATGCCGTCGGCAGCGGTGATCGCCGCGGTATCACCGATGGCGAATATCTCCGGGTGACCGGGAACGGTGAGATCGGCAGACACGATCAGACGGCCGGCACGGTCTGCGCGGACACCAAGCCATTCCGCAGCCGGCGAGGCCCGCACGCCGGCGGCCCAGATGATGGTTTTTGAAGCCAGTTTCTCTCCGCCATAGACGACGCCCTCCGCTGTGCAGTCCGAAACCGGCTTGCCGAGGACGACCTCGACACCGATCCGTTCGAGCGAACTCTGAGCGTAAGCCGACAGGTCTTCGGTGAACGCCGGCAGGACACGCGGGCCTGCCTCGATAAGAACGACACGCGCCGTCCGCGTGTCGATGTTGCGGAAGTCCGGCGGCATGGTCACCTTGGCAAGCTCCGCGATGGTCCCAGCAAGTTCAACGCCGGTGGGGCCGCCGCCGATCACGACGAAGGTGAGCAGGGCATTGCGCTTCTGCGGATCGCTCTCGCGCTCCGCAAGTTCGAAAGCGAGCAGAATTCTGCGCCGAATCGTTGTCGCATCCTCGAGCGTCTTGAGACCGGGTGCGAACGGCTCCCATTCGTCGTGGCCGAAATAGGCGTGCCGCGCGCCGGTGGCCAGGATCAGCGTGTCGTAGGGAAGCGATCCGCCATCATCGAGCAGAACGCGGCGCGCATTGGCGTCGATGCCGGTCACAGTGGCCAGCAGCGTGGTGACTTCGGGGCGTCCGCGCAGCAGGTGCCGGACCGGCCAGGCGATCTCGGAGGTCGCCAGCGAGGCGGTGGCCACCTGGTAGAGCAGGGGCTGGAACAGGTGGTGATTGCGGCGGTCGACGATCGTGATGGTGACTGGGGCTCCGGCGAGCCGGTACACAGTTTCCAGCCCGCCAAAGCCTGCTCCCGCAATAACCACGCGATGGCGGTCCGGAAGGGCGGGGAGGCTGTCCTTGTCAGAGACGGTCGGTTCCGTGGTCATGGCCGTCAGCGCTCCGCGGTGGAGACCGCAGTGTCACCTGAAACGCAAAACGGAGCCAGACGGCTCCGTTCAACTAAATAAGTATTTGAAATTATTACTTGATTTTGGCTTCGCGGAATTCAACGTGTTTCTTCGCGACCGGATCGTACTTCTTCTTGACGAGCTTGTCGGTCATCGTGCGGGAGTTCTTCTTGGCGACGTAATAGAAGCCAGTGTCCGCGCTAGAAACGAGCTTGACCTTGATGGTGACCGCTTTGGCCATGTTCAGAACCTCGAATGTCAGGAATCAGGAGCAGTCCCGACAGGCCGGGCCGCGTTTGGCCGCAAACTAGCTTCGAACGCCCCAAAGTCAAGGTTTTAAGGGAAAACCGGTTTTAGGCCCGGATCGCACGAAATGCCCGGAATAGCTCGGTTCAGCGCGGCCAAACCGGCGCCGAAGGGGCTATTCAGCGGCATCAGCGGCCCCCGTGGTCCCGAAAAACCGATTTTTAGGCCGTGGCAGGCCGAGGTTTTCGCGCAGCGTGTGGCCCTCGTAATCCTTGCGGAAGATGCCCCGGCGCTGAAGTTCCGGCACCACTTTGTCGACGAAATCGTCGAGCCCCTGTGGCAGGAACGGGAACATGACGTTGAAGCCGTCCGACGCATAGGTTGTCAGCCACTCTTCCATTTGATCGGCGATGGTGACCGACGTGCCGACGAATGACAGGCCGCCGTAGCCGCCGACGCGCTGGGCGAGCTCGCGGACAGTGACCTTATGAGTGGCGGCATACTCGACCATGCGATCGCGGGCGCTCTTGCTGGCGTTGGATTCCGGAATGGGAGGCAATGGAACATCGGGATCAAACTTTGATGCATCGGTGCCGAGGATCACGGACAGGCCTGCGATGGCGCTCTCGTAGTGAACGAGACCGTCGAGCACATCGCGCTTCTTCAGAGCTTCGTCCATTGTATCGCCGACCACGATGAACGCGCCCGGAAGAATCTTCAGGTGCTCGCGGTCGCGCCCGAGTTTGTCCATGCGGCTCTTGATATCCTCGTAAAGAGCCTGCGCCTGTGCGAGCGTGCCGCCGCCGGTGAACACCGCCTCGGCGGTCTCGGCCGCAAGCTGTTTGCCGGATTCGGATGCGCCTGCCTGTACGATGACCGGCCAGCCCTGCGGCGGACGCGCGATATTCAGCGGTCCTTTCACCGAGAGAAACTGTCCCTTGTGATTCAGCGTGTGCATTTTTTCAGGATCGAAATAGATCCCGCTTTCCGCGTCGCGCACGAAGGCGTCATCGGCGAACGAGTCCCACAGGCCGGTCACGACATCGAAGAATTCGCGCGCGCGCTTGTAACGCTCGCTGTGCTCCATGTGATCGTCCCAGCCGAAGTTCAGCGCGGTTTCCGGATTGCCGGTGGTGACGACGTTCCAGCCGGCGCGACCGCCACTGATATGGTCGAGCGAGGCGAAGCGGCGCGCCACATGATACGGCTCGTCGTAGGTGGTCGATGCCGTTGCGACCAGTCCTATGTGTTCTGTCGCGCCGGCCAGCGCCGCCAAAAGCGTGAAGGGCTCGAACGATGTGACGGTATGGCTGCGCTTGAGCGCATTGATTGGCATGTTCATCACCGCGAGGTGATCGGCCATGAAGAACGCGTCGAACTTGCCGTGTTCGAGCTTCTGGATGAAGCGTTTGAGGTGAGCGAAGTTAAAATTGGCGTCGGGGAGGCTGCCCGGATAGCGCCATGCCGCGGTGTGGATGCTGACGGGACGCATGAACGCGCCGAGGCGCAACTGGCGTGGGCTCATTTTATTTCCCCGGATGCGATCAAGAAGCGTGAGCGGACCGACAGACTCTATGGTGGCGCGCCGGGCACATTGCTACAGACGATTATTGCTTTTTGTTCTCTTGGGAGGGATGAATTTTCCGCGCTGTCATCACGCTCCGGGGAGGTCACGCGCGTCCCGCGACCATCTATCCGCCCTTGAAGTCCTTCGGTGTAAAGGCGAGATCGAGCATGCGCCATTCATTGTAGCGGTTCGCCGGAAGCATGGCGTAGGGCTGGCAACTCGCCAGCGCTTTCATTGCGCTCTGCATCAGCGCGGGCCCTTTTTCAGAGGCGCTGGCTTCGATCAGAAGCGGCTCCTTGCCGAGGCGCCCGTCGGGAAGAAAGGCCACGCGAAGCACGATGCGCACATTGTCGGACGGCGACACCGATTTCGGCAGGATCGAACAGGTCTTGAGGTGGGCGCGGAGCGCGGCGGCATCCTCGACCTTGATATTCGCGCTGGCCGTCGCCTTGGCATCGAAGTCACCACCAGCTCCAGGCTCGGGTAGCGTGAACATCATGCCGAACTTGGACGTAATGTCTGGTTGCGCGGTCGGAACGACCGGTTGTTCTTGCTCTTGGGGCGTTGCTGCCGGCTGGTCCTGGGGCTGCGATTGAGGCCGGGCTTGCTGCTGCTCGACAGGCTTCATCTGTTCGACGGGCTTTGGCGGCTCGACCGGTTTCTGCTGCTGGAGTGCCGCCTGTTTGGCGTCGGCTTTGGATTTTTCAGGCGGCGCGGACATTGGCGCGGGTTGGGGTGGCTCGGGAGCTTTTTCCGCGGCCTCCTCTTGCGCCTTCGATTGGTCCTGCTGCTCTTTTTCCGAGAGCGTGGGGAAGTCGTAGGTCGGGTCCGGCTCTTTCGGCAGCGGCGGTGCCTGGTCCGGCGTCACGATATCGACCGTGATGGCTTCCGCGGTCGTCGGATCGAACGGGCGCACGCCGGCGAGAAGCAGACACACTGTCAAAGCCGCTACATGAGCAGCGACCGATATGGCAGCGCCGATACGCATGACAAACGTGTTCTATCATCCCTGACGGCACGCTGCCGCCTTTCGCCAGCCAGCATAGCGGCCCGCGGGATCGTTTGGTTGATAATTTTTGATGGTCGCGGACTTCTTAAAGACGTGTGTGCTAGATGGTGTCGCGCCGCCAGTCACCGCCCTGGAAATGATAGAACGGCACCTCGGCAGCATGAGACAACGGCCCCATTGCAAGGCGTTGTGCGAGCTCACGCAGTACATTTTTCGTCATCGAATGCAGACCCTCGAGTGACGGCGACCCGAGTTCGAGCCAGACCAGTTCCACCAGCTCGGCTTCAGCGTGGACGACACCTTCAACCCTGTGCGCAATGGACGATACGTCGGCGGTAAAAAACCGCGTATCGAACCGGCGGATGCGGCCGGGCGGAGTAATGGCGCGGGCAATCAGAAACAGCCCGGACGGATCGGGCAGTAACCCGGCCTCGGCAAACGACGTCCACTCACCGGTGAGCTTTGCGGCGGCGCCGTTCATGCGAGCGACTTTGCGCCCGAGACAAAGACCGGTTTCCTCGCAAGCTTCGCGAATTGCTGCGACAGCAAGCGCGCGGGCGCGGGCGGGGGCGATCTTGGGGCTGCCACCTGTGAGTTTCTTTTCAAGAGCCTTGGGGATGTCTGCGGCGACTGGAATCTTGCTGTCGGTCGCATCGACCCGGCCACCCGGAAACACGAACTTTCCGGGTTGGAATACGACCTTGTCGTGCCGCTTGCCGACCAGAACCTTTGGCACGCTCGCGCTGCGATCGACCAGGATCAGTGTCGCGGCGTCTTTCGGGCGTCGATAAGGGTGGCTGTCGTCTTCTTTTTCTTCTTTTTCCGGTTCGTTCATTTCGCCACGTTCAGATTCTCGATAGTGCCTTCCTCGACGCCCTCGGGCCGGCTCTCATCGAAGCCGTGCATGCGGAACGCCCACTGCAATCCTACCACGGCTCCCTTGACCGGTTGCAGGAGCAACAGTGCGGAGATCAGCGTCAGCGGCAAATAGATGGCAAGCTGCAGGGGAACGGGCGGTGCATAGTCCGTCTCGATCCACAGCACGATCGGCACGATGATATGGCCGACAATGACGATCACGAGGTAGGCGGGCAGATCGTCGGCGCGATGACCGCTGAAATCCTGTCCGCATTCGGAGCATTTGTCGGCGACCTTGAGGAAGGCGCGGAAAATCTTGCCTTTGCCGCAGTTCGGACAACGGCAGCGCAGGCCGCGGGCCATCGCCTGCCACACATCGCGGCGCGGCAATGGCTGAGAGGCCTGGGTCCAGGTCGCTGCGGGTATTGAGGGCTGGCGGTCCATAATGTTGCTCCTGTGAAGGTTGTCCTCGCAGATCAGCCCTTCTTCGGTTTGCGCCCCTTGCTGCCGGAAGGCTTGCGCGATTTTTTCTTTCCATCTTTCTTGTCGCGTCCCGGCCGTGTCTTGCCGCCGGCGTGCGGCTTGGTTTTGCGACCATCGCGAATGCGGCCTCCGCGTGGAACGGTTCGTCCTTCGGACAGCAACTCGAACCGCAGCGCGCCGGCCACTGGCGCAGCTTCTACCAGACGAACCTGCACCACGTCACCTAAACGATGCATGGCTCCGCTGCGAGAGCCGATCAAGGCATGTCGCGCTTCGTCGTAGTTGTAATATTCGCTTCCCAGCGTGCGAACGGGAATGAGACCGTCGGCGCCAGTTCCAGTCAATTTTACGAACAATCCCGCGCGCGTGACGCCGGAAATTCGTCCGTCGAATGTCGCGCCGATGCGATCGGCGAGAAAATGCGCGATCAGCCGGTCCGCGGTTTCGCGTTCCGCTTTCATCGCGCGGCGTTCGGTGAGCGAAATCGCTGCGGCCACTTCGCTCAGCGTTTCAAACGTTTCGGTGTCCGGCAACGCGCCTTCGCCTAGTCCGAGCGCGCGGATCAGCGCGCGATGTACGATCAGATCGGCATATCGGCGGATCGGCGACGTGAAATGCGCATAACGGCGAAGGTTCAAACCGAAGTGGCCATAGTTCTCGGCGGAATATTCAGCCTGCGCCTGCGAGCGCAGCACGACTTCGTTGACGAGAGATTCCGCATCGCGGCCTTTCACCTGCACGAGAATGCGGTTGAAGACGGACGGCCGCAGTGCACCGGTGGCCGAGAACGGCATGTCGAGCGTCTTGAGAAACTCCTGGAGATTGTGAACCTTCTCTACCGTCGGCTCGTCATGCACGCGGTAGATCAGCGGCAGCGCCTTCTTCTCGAGCGTCTCGGCGGCGGCGACGTTGGCGAGAATCATGAATTCCTCGATCAGCCGGTGCGCGTCGAGGCGCTCCGGCGTCACCACGCGATCGACCGTGCCGTCGGGCTTCAACAGAATCTTACGCTCAGGCAAATCCAGATCGAGCGGATCGCGTTCGTCGCGGGCTCGCTTGACCAGGCTATAGGCGTCGTAGAGCGGCTTCAGGATCGGATCGAGCAGGGGGCCAGTGGTGTCGTCGGGGCGGCCGTCGATGGCAGCCTGCGCCTGCGCGTAGTTCAGCTTCGCGGCCGAGCGCATCAGCACGCGATGAAATGTGTGCGAGCGTTTGCGGCCGTCCTTGTCGATCACCATGCGGACGGCCAGCGCGCCGCGTGGTTCACCCGGTTTCAGCGAACACAAATCGTTTGAAATGCGCTCCGGCAACATCGGGACAACGCGGTCGGGGAAGTAGACCGAGTTGCCGCGCTTCACGGCCTCGCGGTCGAGCGGCGATTGCGGCCGGACGTAAAATGCAACATCGGCGATGGCGACGTTGACGATATAGCCGCCTTTGTTGTGCGGATCGCTATCCGGCTCGGCATGAACTGCGTCGTCATGGTCTTTCGCGTCCGGCGGATCGATGGTGACCAGCGGCACGTTGCGCCAGTCTTCGCGACCCGCCAGCGTCGCCGGTTGGGCCGCTTCGGATTCGGTGATAACCCCGGCGGGGAATTCCTGCGGGATTTCGTGAGCATGAATTGCGATCATGCTGACGGCTTTCTCGGTCTTCAGCGAACCGAGCCGTTCCTTCACCTTGCCGGACGGCAGTCCATAGCCGCGCGAACGCATCAGTTCGACGCTGACCAGATCGCCATCCTGCGCGCCGTTGGCCTGGGCGGCGGCGATGGCCAGTTCGCGGCCAACTTGTTTCTTGTCGACCGGGATCAGCCGGCCGTCGCCGTTCGGCAGCGCACGGAAAATTCCGAGCACGCGATGCGAAGTCTTGTCGAGCAGTTTGATGACACGGCCGCGATACGCCTTCTCGTGTTTGCTGTCGGGCTTCTCCACGCGCAGCAGCGCACGATCGCCAATTCCGGCGGCTGTACCTGGTGGCGGGCGGCGCGGAACGTGGATGCGAATGATCGGAGCGGGGCCGTCGGTCTCCTCCAGCCATTCCGCGGGGGACGCGAGCAGTTCGCCATCGCTATCGCGTCCGGTGATATCAGCGACGATGGTCGGCGGCAGCGATTTCGGCTCGGCGATTTTCTTGCCGCGCTTCTCGATCAGGCCTTCGTCGGCAAGCTCGCGGATAATCCGCCGCAACGCCGCGCGGGATTCGTTCTTCAATCCGAAATGCCGGGCCAGTTCGCGCGTGCCCGCTTCACCGGGCTGCGCTCGCACGAACGCGACAATGCTCTCCCGGTCGGGAAAGGGATTTGTCGCGTCGCTTTTCTTTTTCATTATCCGCGTGCTTTACCGGCGCTCTTCTTTTCAGCGACCTTGGTGATCTTGGCTGCGGCGACTTTCGACGCCTTGGCCTTGGCGGCGTCCTTCAGGGAAACGGGCTCGGCCGAGGCCTTTTTGGGTGCGGCCTTTTTCGCCACGGCCTTGGCGGCCTTTTTCTTCGCAGCCGGCTTTTTTGCAGGCTTTTCGGACTCTGCTGCATCGCTCGCGTCAGCCGCAGGCTTGGCAGCCTTCTTCGTTGTCTTCTTGGCGGCGCGCTTCGGTTTGCCGCCTGTCTTTGTCGCGCGCGCCTCGATCAGAGCAATGGCTTCCTCGAGGGTCAGCGTCTCCGGCTCCCGGTCATCCGGAATCGTCGCATTGATGCCGTCGATGGTGACATAAGCGCCATAGCGGCCCTTCTTGAGCATGATCTTGCCGCCGCGGGCCGGATAGTCGCCGATCTCCTTGCCCGGATCGGCACCGAAACGGCGGCCCGGTCCTTTCGCGACTTTCTCAGCGATCAGCGTTACAGCCCGATTGAGGCCGATGTTGTAAACGTCATCGCCGGCGTCGAGGCTCGCGTAGATCTTGCCGTGACGCACGAACGGACCGAACCTGCCGATACCGGCGGTAATGACTTCGCCATCCTCCGGATGCGGCCCGACATCGCGCGGCAGCGACAGCAGCTTTAGCGCAAGTTCGAGTTCGACGTCGGCAGGCGACATGTTCTTTGGAATGCCGGCACGCTTCGGCTTCTCATCCTCGGCGTAATCCTTCGCCTCGCCAAGCTGGATGTACGGACCGAAACGTCCGGCCTTCACCATGACTTCGAGACCTGACACCGGATCCTTGCCAAGGGGGCGATCGCTCGCGCCGCTGGAGGAGGCGAGGGGGCGGGTGTAGCGGCATTCGGGATAGTTCGAGCAGCCGACGAAGGCGCCGAACTTGCCCGCCTTGAGATTCAGTTTGCCGGTGCCGCAGCTCGGGCACTGGCGTGGGTCGCCGCCGTCGGCGCGCGGCTCGTAGATGTGCTCGCCGAGCATCGCGTCGAGTACGTCGAGCACTTCGGTGACGCGCACATCCTTGATGTCGTTGACCGCGCCAATGAAGTCCTTCCAGAAATCCGCCAGCACCTGCTTCCACGAGATTTCATTGTTCGAAATCTTGTCGAGCTTTTCTTCCAGATCGGCAGTGAAATCGAATTCGACATAGCGTGCGAAATAGTTCTCAAGGAAGGCAACGACAACGCGGCCCTTATCCTCGCCGTGCAGGCGCTTCTTCTCGAGCTTCACATAGCCACGATCCTTCAGCACTTGCAGGATCGACGCATAGGTCGAAGGCCTGCCGATGCCGAGTTCTTCCATGCGCTTTACCAGCGAGGCTTCGGAGAAGCGCGGTGGCGGCTCGGTGAAATGCTGGGTGACGCTGAGGCTTTCGCGCTTGAGGTTTTCGCCCTGATTGATGACGGGAAGCCGCTTGCTTTCCTCATCATCAGGGTCGTCATCGCGCCCTTCCTGGTAGACTGCAAGGAAACCGTCGAACTTCACCACCTGACCGGTGGCGCGCAGCTCGAGCATGCGCGCGCCGGCCTTCGCGGCGATATCCACGGTGGTGCGTTCCAGTTCGGCGGATTCCATTTGGCTTGCAACGGTGCGCATCCAGATCAGTTCATAAAGCCGGGCCTGATCGTTATCTAGCCTGGCTTTCAGCGAGGCCGGGCGGCGCGACAGGTCGGTCGGGCGAATGGCTTCGTGAGCTTCCTGCGCGTTCTTGGCTTTTGATGTGTACTGGCGCGGCGCGTCCGGGACGTAGGCGTTGCCGTAGTCCTCACCGATGACCTTGCGGGCCTGGGTGATGGCTGACGGATCGATCTGCACGCCGTCGGTACGCATATAAGTAATGAGACCGGTGGTTTCGCCTCCGATGTCGATACCTTCATAGAGACGCTGCGCGATGCGCATGGTGTGCGCCGGCGCAAAGCCGAGCTTGCGGCTGGCTTCCTGCTGCAGCGTGGAGGTGGTGAAGGGTGACTGCGGATTGCGGCGCGCAGGCTTTGCTTCCACCGCGGTGACGGTGTAGTTCGCGGATTCGAGCGACTTCTTGAAGTCCTCGGCTTCCGCGCCGCTGCCGATGTCCAGGCGCTGGATCTTCTTGCCGTCGGCGCCGACGAGGCGCGCCTCGAAGCTGTCGCCGCGCGGTGTCCCAAGGGTTGCGAGCAACGACCAGTATTCGCGCGGGACGAATTTCTCGATTTCGAGTTCGCGGTCGCAAACCAGTCTCAGGGCCACCGACTGCACGCGGCCGGCAGAGCGTGCGCCCGGCAGCTTGCGCCACAGCACGGGGGAGAGAGTGAAGCCGACCAGATAGTCCAGCGCGCGGCGCGCCAGATAGGCGTCGACCAGTGCGCCGTCGATCTGCCGCGGATTCTTCATGGCCTCGGTGACGGCCTGCTTGGTGATGGCATTAAAGACGACGCGCTCGATCTTCTGATCCTTGAGTGCGCGCTTTTCCTTCATGATCTCGAGGACGTGCCAGGAGATGGCCTCACCTTCGCGATCAGGGTCGGTTGCGAGGATCAGTTTGTCGGCACCCTTGAGCGCCTTGGCGATGTCGTTGAGACGGCCGGCCGCCTTGGGGTCGTTTTCCCAGATCATCTGGAAATTGGCTTCCGGATCGACCGATCCATTCTTCGCCGGAAGGTCGCGGACATGGCCATACGAGGCCAGAACCTCATAGGAGGAGCCCAAATACTTGTTGATCGTCTTGGCCTTGGCAGGCGACTCGACAATGACGAGATTCATTTGATTCCAATAACTTACAGGGGATACGCAGGCCGGAATCGTGAGATTCCTAGAGGCTGGCTTGCCCGATACATGGGTAAAAGGGGGGCCGCTGTCAAATCGTGACCGAGTGATCGGCTGCCGCTTGAGTGCCAGATTCGCGCTATGGTTGTAGATGACGGGTGCTTGTGATTGTACAATTTATGCGTGTATTATTTAAAAAAACACCTTTAACGTTTGATTCTCGCCTTGGAAGGGTTTGCCTAGATGGCCGCTCGCGAAAGCCGCAGCGATTTCTTGCAGGCCCATGATGCCGCTACCGATGGAGGTCCGATCGAAGCGGCGAGCTTCATTTCCGGAGCGGTGGCGGAGCTGTCGCAACTCGCCAAGAGGCACCGGCTCGACTTGCTTGGCTACCTGCTCGACATGGCCAAACTCGAAGCCGATGAGATCACACGGCGGGAACCCACGCCGGGCAAGTTTTAGCTGCTATTGCGGGGCTGAAGTGGGGATCGCCACCCTGGTCTCAGCCTGACTGAGCAGGCGGCCATCGTGCGCGCGGATTTCAAGTTTGCGCAGGGGCAGGCCGTCCTTTCGATCGACCAGCGGCGTGAAATTCTCGCCGGGCTGGATCACGAATTCCTCACCCCACTGGCGCAACGCCACCAGCACCGGAAACAATCCGCGGGCCTTCACGGTCGGGAGATAGTCCTGATAAGAGCCGCCGTCCGACGCGGGCTTCGTTTCCAGAATGCCTTCGGCGACCAGCGTCCGCAGCCGCACGGTTAGGATGTTTTTAGCCACCCCGAGATTTTTCTGGAATTGGCTGAAGCGCCGGGTGCCGAGCAGGGCGTCGCGCACGATCAAAAGTGACCACCAGTCTCCGATGACATCCAGCGACCGTGCGATCGGACACATATCTCCCTGAAGACTCTTGCGTTTCACGATCGGGGCCTCCTACTGGCACAATCTGGTTGCATTATAAAACTAATGTGGGTACAGATCAAGGTGAGTTTCATTATTAAACTAGTACATAGAGGAGAGTTCCATGAGGCTGAAGGGCAAGACTGCGCTCATTACGGGCGGCAATAGCGGCATCGGCTTGGCCACCGCCAGACTGTTTGTGGCTGAGGGAGCGCGCGTCGTCATTACGGGCCGAGATCAGGCCAAGCTTGATGCCGCGGTCAAGGAATTGGGCGGGAACGGTTTCGGCATTACGGCGGACACCAGTGACGTGTCTGCGCTGGAGAAAGCATTTGCACAGGCCGAAGCAAAATTTGGCAAGCTCGACATCGTATTTGCCAATGCGGGCATCGCCGGCAACACGCCTCTTGGCGGCACGACCCTCGCGGCGTTCGAAAACGTGATCAAGACGAATCTCACCGGTGTGTTCTTCACGGTGCAGGCGGCGGTGCCGCATCTCAACGACAATGCGTCGATCATTCTCAACGGCTCCGTAATCTCGGTGCTCGGCAATCCGGGTTACTCGGCTTACGCCGCGACCAAGGCCGGCGTCCGCGCGATGGCCCGTGTAATGGCCTCCGAACTGTCTCCCCGCGGCATCCGCGTCAATGTCGTGGCGCCGGGCGGCACGCGCACGCCAATCTGGGGGCCGGGCATTGCGACGCCAGAAGCGGAGAAGGTGCTGGAAGCGCGTATCTCGCGTTCGACTCCGCTGGGCCGGATGGGCGAAGTCGATCATATCGCCAAGACCGTGCTGTTCCTCGCGTCCGATGATGCAGCGCATGTGCAAGGACAGGAAATCTTCGTCGATGGCGGTGCGACCGCATCGCCCGCCGGTGCGCCGATCTTTCGATAACATCTATCTAAAGAAGCGACACCATCCCGCCGCCGTGGCGTTCCAGCCGTCCTGCCAGTTCAAGTTCGAGCAGGACGGTGCGCACGACGGCGGGCGAGACGTCCGTCATCCGGATAAGATCGTCGATGCCGACGGGCGAGGGGCCAAGAAGATTGATGATGCGTGCGCGGTCGTTCGCGTGAGGCTCATCGTCCACGGGACGCGACTCGTCAGGTTCCCCGATCGGCAACTCTACCGGACGTCCCATGATCGGGCCCACGGCGTTGATGATGTCGGCGGCTTCGGTCACCAGCGTCGCGCCTTGCTTGATGAGCTCGTTGGTGCCTGCGGCGCGTGGATCGAGCGGCGAGCCGGGGACGGCGAACACCTCGCGGCCCTGCTCGTTGGCGAAACGCGCGGTAATCAGCGAGCCGGAGCGGTGCGCGGCCTCGACCACAACCACACCGAATGCAACGCCGGAAATCAGCCGGTTGCGGCGCGGAAAATCCCGCGCGCGCGGGCCGTGGCCGAGCGGCATTTCAGAAATCGCGCCGCCGCCTTGTTCGATGATGTCGAGCAGCAGATCCTCGTGCTCCGGCGGGTAGATTTTGTCGTGGCCGCCCGCGAGCACAGCAACAGTGCCGTTCTGGAGTGCAACGCGATGCGCAGCCTGATCGATGCCGCGCGCCAGCCCCGACGCGATGACCAAGCCTGCATCGCCAAGATCGCGCGACAATGTTTGCGCAAATTTCAATCCAGCCCCCGACGCATTGCGTGAACCGACAATCCCGATCATCGGCCGCATCTGCACATCTGAAGCGCCGCGTACGCCGAGCAGCGGCGGTGCATCGTCGATCAACGCGAGACGCGGCGGATAGCCGGTCTCTCCCGGTGAGAGCAAGGCGACACCCATTCGTGCGCTCTGCGCAATTTCGCGTTCCGCATCCGCCTGAGTGCAAATGCGTCCAGGTTTGGATGCACCGCCACGCCGCGCTAGATCGGGCACACGCTCCAGCGCTGCGCGGGCGCCGCCGAAATGATTGACAAGTGAACGGAAGGTGCGTGGTCCAACGTTGTCCGAGCGGATCAGCCGCAGCCAATCGACGCGTTGCGCGTCGGTCAGTCTGGTCGTGGCTGAGGTTTCGATGTCCACGCGGCCCCCCGTGGGTCGAGAGTGTTGCGCAAGTTGCGTGACGGGACAATCCGTTTCCGTCAGCGGCGGAGAAAATCGGTCACAATGGGATTGATAACATCGGGGTGCGACAGCGGTGCCATGTGGCCACCGCTCGAAGCGACATAGGTCCAGCCGGGGCACGTCGCGCGCAACAAATCGTCGATTTGCCGGATGGGCAGCACGGTGCCGGGATCGCATACGGCGAGGGTGGAAGTCGGCAGAACCGTCGCCCATTCTTCCAATGGGGTGGTCTCGTTCAACATCGCGTCCCATTCATGGAAATTCGGCTTGATCGCTTCAGTGAAGGTCACACGACGATCCTGCGGCATGTCCCGCCATGTATTTTCGCCGCCCCAGTAATCGGCAAAACGTTCAGCTGCGACGACCCATTCGCCGCATGCACCCGACTCCTTGATGATGTCGCGGAGTTTTATGCCTTCGGCGAAACCATCCATCTTGCCTGCCTGTGCGAGCAGATGAAATGGATTGGCTTCGAGCAACGCGAGCTTGGCAATGCGCCCATTCTGGCGGGCGGCCAGTTTCATGGCGACGGCTCCCCCGAAGGAATGGCCAACGAGATAAATCCCGTTCCCGTCACTGGGGAGTACTGTCTCGACAAGGCGCGCCTGATCTTCAAGTGATTGCGTGCCTGATCCCGTCCAGGGCGGAGACTTGCCGTAACCGAACAGATTGACGGCTCGGACTTGAAATCGATTCTTGAGATCGTCCATCAGTCTGCGCCATTGCCGCGCGCCCGACACGCTCGAATGAATTAAAACGACGTGCGGACCGGAAACGCCAGCCTGGATGAATTCAGCTTGAATGGAAGGGGTAATGGTCAAATGCCACCTCGGAATATTTTCCGGAGCGGTCAACGTGCTCCTCAGGACACATCCTAGAGGTCAACATGCGCGGGGCTAGTATTGGAACTGTACCGAAGAAAGTCTTACTTCCTTCCGATCTTCCCTTCGGTCCCGTCCATCAGCCGTTTGATGTTGGCGCGGTGCATGATCCAGAGCACGGCGGACAGCAGCGCGAACACCGCCGCGAGGGTCTGATGCTGCGACCAGAACAACATCAGGGGAATGATCGCACTCGCGACCAGCGCCGCCAGCGACGAGTAGCGGAAGATCAGCGCGACCGCGATCCAGATCGCACAGAATGCCAGCGCCGCCGGCCAGAACAGTCCCAGTAGCACGCCGATATAGGTCGCGACGCCTTTCCCGCCTTTGAATTTCAGCCAGATCGGAAAAAGATGTCCGACGAAGGCGCCGATACCTGCGGTGATGGCGGCGTCAGGTCCGGCGAAATGTCCCGCTGCAATGACCGCGATCGTGCCCTTGAGCATGTCGCCAATGAGCGTCGCCGCGGCAAGACCCTTGTTGCCGGTGCGCAGCACGTTGGTCGCGCCGATATTGCCGGAGCCGATGGAGCGCAGATCGTCCGTGCCGGCCAGTCGCGTGAGGATCAGGCCGAAAGGCACCGAGCCGCACAAATAGCCGAAGACGAGAGCGCCCAGCAGAATGCCGATCATGACTCATCACCTGTTATCGAGAGGCGCGATCTAACACAAAACCGGTGATCGCGCTCAGACATGTTCATAGACGGTGCGCCCGCCGACGATGGTGCGTGCGACACGGCCGGTGAACCGCGCCTCGTCGAATGGGGTGTTCTTGCATTGCGATTTCAGGTCGGCCGGGTCGAGCACCCACGGAGTGTCGAGATCGATCACGATCACGTCGGCGGGCGATCCGGGCCGCAGCGAACCGCCGGGCAGGCCGAGCAGTTCGGCGGGGCGGGTGGACATGGCGCGGATCAGGGTCTTGAGTTCGACTTCACCGGCGTGAACCAGACGCAATCCCGCCGAGAGCATAGTCTCGAGCCCGATGGCGCCTGCTTCGGCTTCCGCGAACGGCAGGCGCTTTACCTCGACGTCCTGTGGATTGTGATCCGACATGATGACATCGATTAGCCCCGATGCGACAGCGGCGACCAGCGCCAGCCGGTCATCCTCGGTGCGCAGCGGCGGCGACAGCTTGAGGAATGTGCGGTATGGGCCGATGTCGTTTTCGTTCAGTGTCAGATGATTGATCGAGGCGGATGCGGTCACCTGAAGGCCGGCTTCTTTTGCGCGCTTGAGAATGTCGAGCGAGTCGATACAGGTCAGTGAAGCCGCGTGATAGCGGCCGCCGGTCAGCGCCACCAGCCGCATATCGCGCTCCAGCACCACGGCCTCCGATGCATTTGGAATGCCGAACAGGCCGAGCCGGGAAGCGAACTCTCCTTCGTTCATCACGCCTTCGCCCACCAGATTCGGATCTTCGGTGTGATGCACGATCAGGGCGTCGAAGTCGCGGGCGTAGGTCAGCGCGCGGCGCATTACCAGCGCGTTCATCACGCTGTTGTCGCCGTCGGTGAAGGCGACCGCACCGGCCGCCTTGAGCAGGCCGATTTCGGTCATCTCCTCGCCCTTCATGCCCTTGGTCAGCGCGGCCATCGGATGAATGTTGACGATGGCGGTGTCGCGGGCGCGGCGCAGAATGAAGTCCACCGTGGCGGAATTGTCGATCACCGGACTGGTATCCGGCTGGCAGACGATAGTGGTGATGCCGCCTGCTGCTGCCGCCAGGCTCGCCGAGGCAATGGTCTCGCGATGGCCGGCTCCGGGTTCGCCCACGAAGGCGCGCATGTCGATCAGGCCGGGAGCGACCACCTTGCCCGCGCAATTAATAATGTCTGTGCCTTCGGGGACGCCGGCTGCGCCGATACCGCGCCGGGCATCGCGGATGGTGCCGTCGGCGATCAGCACGTCGCCGGGGCCGTCGAGATCACGCGATGGATCGATCAGGCGGGCGTTGGCGAGCAGGATGGGGCGGCGGTCTGTCAGCATTTTCAACATACCCGTCACGCGTTCGGCAGGTTGCGCGCCAGCGCTTCAAGCACTGCCATGCGCACCGCCACACCCATTTCGACCTGTTCGCGGATCAGCGATTGCGCGCCGTCTGCCACGATCGAATCGATCTCGACGCCGCGGTTCATCGGCCCGGGATGCATCACAAGCGCATCGGGCTTGGCATAGCCGAGCTTCTTTTGGTCAAGGCCGTAGTAGTGAAAATATTCGGAGCTTGAGGGCACGAACGAGCCGTTCATGCGCTCGCGCTGCAGGCGCAGCATCATCACGATGTCCGCGCCGTCGAGGCCCTCGCGCATGTCGCGCGCGATCTCGACGCCCATGCGTTCGATGCCGGGCGGCAGCAGTGTGGAGGGCGCGACCACACGGACCCGCGCACCCATCGCATTCAGGAGGATGATGTTGGAGCGTGCTACCCGCGAATGCAGCACGTCGCCGCAGATCGCCACCAGCAGGCCCTCGAGCCGGCCTTTGTTGCGCCGGATGGTCAATGCGTCCAGCAGCGCCTGTGTTGGGTGCTCGTGCGCGCCGTCGCCGGCGTTAATGACCGAGCCATCGACTTTCTGGGCCAGCAGTTCCACTGCGCCGGACGCATGGTGCCGCACCACCAGAATGTCCGGGTGCATTGCGTTGAGCGTCACCGCCGTATCCATCAGGGTTTCGCCCTTGCGGATCGACGAGGAAGCGACCGACATGTTCATCACATCAGCGCCGAGCCGTTTGCCCGCGATCTCGAACGAGGATTGCGTGCGCGTGGAGGCTTCAAAGAACAGGTTGACCTGGGTGCGGCCGCGCAGGTTGCTGCGCTTCTTGTCCACCTGCCGGTTCAACTCGACGAACTCTTCGGAGAGGTCCAAAAGGCCGCTAATGTCGGCCGCGGAAAGGCCCTCGATGCCCAGCAGATGCCGGTGTCCGAGGACGAAACTCGATTTCGATGCGGTTGTCATTAAAGCAAGAGCTATAGGCAGAGTTGGATGGGGGGGCAAGCCGGATTCGGCCTCAACGGAGTTTTCCCCCGGTGAAGTCCGGGCAGGGTAAATGGATGGGAATGAGACACGGAACATTTCGCATTTTTGTCATCTTGGCCGGAATCGGCGCTTCCGGCGGCGCGCTTGCGGCCCAGCCCTTGCCGGCTGATTTCGTTTATCTGCGCGACATCGATCCGACCATCATCCAGGATATGCGCTACGCCACGCCGAATAACTTCGTCGGCCGTGTGCTGAACGGCTATGAGGCGGGGGAGTGCATTGTCACCCGCGCTGTTGGAGCGGCGCTCAAGCGCGTGCAGGAGGATCTTGCGCGGCGGGGACTTTCGCTGAAGATGTACGATTGCTACCGCCCGCAGCGCGCCGTCGATGACATGTATGCGTGGGCGCAGGATGGACGCGAGACGCCGGCGCAGCGCCGCTACAATCCGAAGATCAGCAAAGCGGATCTGTTTCGCCTCGGCTATATCGCCCGGCATTCCGGACATTCGACCGGCAACGCGCTGGATCTCACCCTGGTACAGTTGCCTGCCGCGGCGGCGCCGCGGTTCGATTCCAGTGCGGACTACGCCGATTGCACAGGGCCTCAAAATCGTCGTGCGCCGGACAACAGCGTCGACATGGGTACCGGTTACGATTGCTCCGACGATAAGGCGCATACCGGTTCGAAAGCGATCAGCGCACAACAGCGCAAGTGGCGGGACGCACTTGTCGACGCGATGGCCCGGCAGGGATTCGCCAACTACCGGTTGGAATGGTGGCATTTCTCGCTGCCGGGGAATGGCAACACCGCATACAATTTTCCGGTCAAGAATCGATAGCCTCGTGTCGCTTGCGAGGTTGAATCCGCGCCTCATGGTCTTACCTTTGTGTAGGCGCACGATATGGCGCCGGATACGAAAGGGCCTCATCATGAGCAGAGGCGATATAACAATCACAGCGGTTCTTCTGGCTATTCTCGCAGCAACCATCTGGTGGGCGTGGCAGGGCTGGACCGCGCACTCCGACGTGCAGATGTCAGTCCACGGCTTCATCGCCATGGGGCTGGGAATTTTCTTCTCGCTTTTCTTCGGCTTCGGTTTGATGGCGCTGACTTTCTACAGCAGCCGCCAAGGTTACGACGATCTCCCGCAGGCCAAGGAGAAAGCGGCGGAATCAGCTGGCAACAAGCCTCCCGCGCACAATATTCCTTGATCGAAGCCACGTGAAACCGGTCGCATTCCGGTATAGCCTGTTGTTCTCATCTCCGGGAACAACACATGACACAGTCGATTCTGTCCGCCACCACTGAAGTCTTCAATCAGTCGCCGCCATTCGAGGATATCGACCTGTTCACGCTTGACCGTCCGCTTGCGGAAGCGGTTGCGGTCAATGGCGGGGAAGGCGCGCGGGCGGAGCTGGCGGACTTCGGCAGGCATTGGGGCTCGGCGGCCATGGCTCAGCGTGGCCGCGTTGCAAATGAAAATACGCCGAAGCTCAGGACGTTCGATGCGCGCGGCTTCCGCCGCGACGAGGTGGAATTCCATCCGGCCTATCATGAATTGATGGCGCACAGCGCCCATGCCGGAATTCACAATTCGACATGGAATGAGAATGGCGAAGCCGCGGGTGGCGCATCGGAAGTGGTGCGTGGTGCGAAATTCTTCATGGCGGCGCAGGTTGAGACGGGACATCTCTGTCCCATCACCATGACGCGGGCGGCGGTCGGAGCGTTGTCGGTGGATCCCGCCTTGCGCGCAAAGGTGATGCCGGTGCTCGGCACGCGCTCTTATGATCCGACCTTCGCGCCGTGGTGGACCAAGCGCGGCATGACGATGGGCATGGGGATGACCGAGAAACAGGGCGGCACCGACGTGCGCGCCAACATCACGCGCGCAATCCGTGACGGCGACACGTATCGCATCACCGGACATAAGTGGTTCATGTCCGCGCCGATGTGCGACGCGTTCCTCGTGCTCGCGCAGGCCGAAGGCGGGCTGACCTGCTTCTTCATGCCTCGCTTTACCCCGGACGGTGCTGTCAACGGTCTTCACTTTCAGCGCCTGAAGGACAAGCTCGGCAATCGCTCCAACGCGTCATCGGAAGTGGTATTCGACAATGCCTATGCATTGCGGCTCGGCGGCGAGGGCCGCGGCGTGCCGACGATCATCCAGATGGTTTCTCTCACTCGGCAGGACTGCGCGCTCGCATCCGCGGGCCTGATGCGGTCGGGGCTCGCCCATGCCGTCAACCACACGCGCCACCGCAGCGTGTTCCAGAAGCATCTCGCCGATCAGCCGTTGATGAAGAGTGTGCTGGCCGATATGGCGCTGCATGTGGAAGCCTCGACGGCGCTGGTGATGCGGCTGTGCCGGTCGTTCGACCGCGCGCCGGTGGACAAGGCGGAGGCGGCCTACATGCGGCTGCTGACGCCGGTTATCAAATACTGGACCTGCAAGAGTTCGCCGGGATTCCTTTACGAGGCGATGGAGTGTCTCGGCGGCAATGGCTACGTCGAGGAAGGGATTCTCGCGCGGCATTACCGGGAGGCCCCGGTCAATGCCATCTGGGAAGGCTCGGGCAACGTGATGTGCCTTGATGTACTGCGCGCGCTCTCGCGCGAAGCCGATGCGGCGGCGGGTGTCCTGCGCGGCCTTGTCGAGCAGACCAAGGGGTTGCCGGGCATGCTCGAGGCGGTTGCTTTCATCGCGAAGGCGTTCCGGCAGCCCGACGCCGAGCGCATCGCGCGGCTCGCCGTGGAGAAGCTGGCGCTGGTCGCCGCAGCCGCGGCGCTCAATGAGGTGTCGCCCAGGCACGCCGAACTGTTTGCGGCGACGCGGCTCGCGGCCGATCACGGCAATCTCTACGGCGCGGTGGATCTCGCTGATAACGATATTCGCGGCCTGCTGGATCGCGCGATACCAGCATGACATTCAGCCTGGATTTGCCGGAGATCCATCATGAGCGTTGCTGAAGGTTCGGTTGATGCGCCGCCAGTGTCGCCGCCAGGCAAGAGCCGTGAGCCGCGCGTCTGGAAATTCGTCGGGACCAGTCTGTGGGGGCTTGTCCTGTTCGGTGCGATGTTTGTCGGGCAGATCGCTGTGGTGGCCTGGTTTCTCTGGCGCGGGGGCGGTTCGCTCGACCGCGACACCTTGGTGGCCTTGACGTCCAACGGCCGCATCATCTCGCTCTCGGTCATCATGGGATTGCCTGCGATCCTGCTCGCGCTGTGGGTCGCGATACGCTGGTCGCGGATTTCTTTTGCGGATTATCTCGCGTTGCGCTGGCCGTCGTGGCGGATGCTTGTAGCAGGCATGGCGAGTCTCGGGTTGCTGATGGTCGTCTGTGAAATCGTTTCCCGCGCGGCAGGCCGGGAGTCGTCGCCGGGATTTATGGTGGATGTGTTGAAAACGGCGCGAGCTGACGGCGCGCTGTGGCTTCTGGTATTCGCCTTCTGCGTAGCGGCGCCGATCACGGAAGAGTTCCTCGCGCGCGGATTTCTCTATCGCGGATGGTCGGAATCCTTTCTGCGGCCGGTGGGCGCGATCCTGTTGTCGTCAGCGGTTTGGACCGCGATGCATTTGCAATACAACTGGTTCTTCCTTGCGCAGGTCTTTTCCATCGGTCTGTTATTCGGCTACCTGCGTTATCGCAGCAACTCGACATGGCTGACGGTGATCCTGCATGGCGTCAACAACCTCGCCGCGACCCTGCAGACCTTCCTGCTTGCGAACAATTCGTAGCGATCAAGCCACAAGTGCAATGGCGATCGGCATGGTGATGACGGCGAGCACCGTCTGCAGGGTCAGGATCTCCGCAACGAGCGGTGCATTGCCGCCCATCTGCCTCGCCAGCACATAGGCACTCGATGCGGTCGGCACCGACGCGCAGCAGGCAACGATGGCGAGGTTGGGACCTGAAAGTCCGAAGGCAAGACCGAGCGACACCGCAATGACCGGCATCACGACCAGTTTCAGGGCGCATGCCAGAAGCGCAGGTGCTTCGGGGCGCAGCACGCTCTTGAGCTGCAACCCTGCGCCGACAACGAGCAGTCCCAGGGCGAGCGACGAACGTCCCAGCGCATCGATGAATTCATCGATCCATCTCGGGAATGTCAGGCCGCAGAGATTGGCGGCCAGTCCGAGCGCGCAGGCCCAGATAAAAGGATTTTGAGCGATCGTCAAAAGAATGCGCGGCCATGACAGTCGCGTGGGAGCGGCGTAGTGCGCCAGCACCCACACCGCCATGACGTTCAGGATGGGGATCATTGCCACCATCGCCACCGAGGCCAGCGTCAGACCGATGTCGCCATACAGACTGCCAGCGACCGCTAAGGCGACGTATGTCTGCCAGCGGCAGGCACACTGAAAGACCGAGGTGAATGAAGGACCGCTGATTCCGAGCCGCTTCATCAGAACCGGCCGCAACGTCAGGCAAAGCGTGGCCATCAACAGCACGGCGATCAGCAGTGCACCGCCGACACCGAACAGCGGAACTTCCGAAAGCTTGGCCCGGCTTAGCGTCCGGAACAGCAGGGCGGGGAACAGCACGTAGTAAACGAGTTGTTCGGTGCCGAGCCAGTGGGTCTCATCTTTCACGAGAACGCGCCGAAGAACGAAACCGGTTACGATCAGCAGGAAGGTCGGCACGATAGCCGCAACGATAGGCAACATCGGTCAATTCACTCCCGATTGCCGCAGCGTATGCAGCCGATCCAGCGCGCCTTGCAGAATGAAGATGGCGGCGTGTTCGTCGATCACCTTGGCGCGTTTGGCGCGGCTCATGTCCATACCGATCAATTCGCGCTCCACCGCCACGGTGGACAGGCGCTCATCCCAAAGGCCGATGGGCAATTCCGTCAGTCTCGAGAAATTCCGCGCGAAGGCGCGCGTCGATTGGGCGCGTGGACCTTCGCTGCTGTCCATGTTGATCGGCAGGCCGAGAATGAATCCGGTGACATTGCGCTCGCCAGCCAGCGCCAGCAGCCGGGCGGCATCGGCGGTGAAGGTCTTGCGCTGAATGGTCTCGATGCCGGTTGCGAGCTTGCGGTCGGGATCGGACACCGCGACGCCGATGGTCTTGGTGCCAAGGTCGAGCCCGATCAGGGAGCCTCGTGCAGGCCAAAGGGCGGCGGCCTCGATCAGCGGTAAAACGGGTGCAGGCATTGCCCCGCATAACACGCAGCATGCGGATAGTGCAAAGCGGGGCTGCACGCCAGGCGCAGAGAAGGTGCATGGCTGTTTCGCATCGCGATATGCTAAGTATGTGTTGGCCCCGCAACGACGCCCGCGCCAATTCCCAACTATCATGAAGAGTAATCCCATGTGGCCCGACCGCAGACTTCTCGACCTGTTCAAAATCGACGTTCCGATCGTGCAGGCTCCGATGGCGGGCGTGATGGACGCCGATCTCGTGATCGCCGCGTGCGAGGGCGGAGCGCTCGGCTCATTGCCTTGCGCGATGCTTTCGGCCGAGAAGGCGCGCGAGCAGATCAACATCATCCGTCAGCGCGTTAGTGCGCCGGTCAATATGAACTTCTTCTGTCACACAGGGGTCGACGCCGACCCGGAGCGGGAGGCGGGCTGGCGCAAGCGGCTGGCGGACTACTACAAGGAACTGGAACTGGACCCGGAAATGGACGTCCAGGCCGCCAACCGCGCTCCGTTCGATGTGGCGATGTGCGAACTGGTTGAGGAATTGAAGCCGGAAGTGGTGAGCTTTCATTTCGGCCTGCCAGACAAGGTCCTGCTGAAGCGTGTCAAGGCCGCCGGGTCCATCGTGATCGCCTCGGCAACCATTGTGAAGGAGGCGGTCTGGCTTGAGCAGAACGGTGCGGACGCCATCATCGCACAAGGAGCGGAGGCGGGCGGTCATCGCGGCATGTTCCTGACCGAGAACATCGCAGCGCAGCCCGGGACCATGGCGCTGGTGCCGCAGGTGGCGGATGCGGTGCGTGTGCCGGTGATTGCGGCGGGCGGCATCGCGGATGGACGGGGAATCGCCGCCGCATTCGCGCTCGGCGCGGCCGGCGTCCAGATCGGAACTGCTTATCTCCAGACGCCGGAATCCAAAGCCAGCGCCTTGGGGCGGGCCGCTCTGGCCGGTGCGACGGATGATTCCACTGTCATCACCAACGTGATGACCGGCCGACCGGCGCGGGGGGTAGCAAACCGCCTGATGCGCGAAGTCGGGCCGTTGTCGCCTGATGCGCCCGCGTTTCCTCATGCGGCGACGGCGCTGGCTCCGCTCAAGGCGGGTGCCGAGAAACTCGGCCGGGTGGATTTCACCAATCTCTGGGCCGGGCAGTCGGTCGCTCTCAGCCGGCAGACCGGTGCGGCGGAACTGACCCGCACCTTGGCGGCGGAAGGTCTTGCGCGGTTATCGAAGCTGGCGAAATAGGACCACGCAACCTCCTCAATCAAAAGGACAATTTACACCTGCAAAGCGGTTTCCCCTTTGCTGTAAAATGTTCTATGAGGGCGGCAGAAACGGTTACCCGGAGTCTTCCTCCCATGTCTGTCGATGCCGCCACGGTCCGCCGGATTGCGCGTCTTGCGCGGATCGCGGTGAAGGATGAAGAAGTATCTCATCTTCAGGGCGAGTTGAATGCAATGCTGGCGTTCATCGAGCAACTGTCTGAGGTTAGTATCGACGGTGTCGAGCCGATGACCTCTGTGACGCCGATGGAGATGAAGAAGCGGCAGGACGTTGTGACCGACGGCGAGATTCCGGACAAAGTTCTCGCCAATGCGCCCGCGACGGAGGATCACTTCTTCCTGGTGCCCAAAGTCGTCGAATAACCTCCGAGGCAAACGTCATGTGCCTGTTATGCAGCGACGAAAAGGCCTACGCGGCCTACATGGAATATCTCGACGCCATGGAGCGGCAGGGCAAGGAAGCCGATCCCGACAAGGCGATGGATGCCGTGCTCGATATGCTTCAGGCCGCGGCAGCCAAGCCCAAGAAGAACGCTTCACCTTTCCACTGCGACCCGATTGATGAATGAATGACTGATCTGACGTCCCTGACGCTCGCCGAAGCCCGCGAGGGCCTCGCGCAAAAATCCTTCACGGCGCTTGAACTCACCGACGCACATCTTGTCGCGATGGAGAAAGCGCGCGTACTCAACGCCTATATTCTGGAAACCCCGGATCAGGCGCGCGATCAGGCGCGCGCAGCGGATGCGACCATTGCCAAAGGCGAGGCGGGACCGCTCGCGGGGATTCCGCTTGGCATCAAGGATCTGTTCGCCACTAACGGCGTTCGCACCACGGCGTGCTCGAAGATCCTCGGTAATTTCATCCCGCCCTACGAATCCACGGTGACATCGCAGCTCTGGCGCGACGGCGCGGTAATGCTTGGCAAACTCAACAACGACGAATTCGCCATGGGCTCGTCCAACGAGACTTCGGCGTTTGGCCCGGTAGTGAACCCGTGGCGGCGCAATGGCTCGGACGCGAAACTGGTGCCGGGCGGATCGTCCGGCGGCTCCGCCTCGGCGGTTGCTGCAAACCTGTGTCTCGGCGCGACCGGCACCGATACGGGTGGATCGATCCGCCAGCCTGCGGCATTTACCGGCATCGTTGGTCTCAAGCCGACCTATGGCCGCTGCTCGCGCTGGGGAATCGTGGCGTTTGCTTCTTCTCTCGATCAAGCCGGGCCGTTCGCGCGCACCGTGCGCGATACCGCGATGCTGATGCGCTCGATGGCCGGTCACGATCCAAAGGACACGACGTCGGTCGATCGCCCCGTGCCGGATTACGTCGCCGCGGTTGGCAAATCGGTGAAGGGCATGAAGATCGGTATTCCGAAGGAATACCGGCTCGACGGCATGTCCGCTGAAATCGAAAAACTCTGGGCCCAAGGTGCCGACTGGCTGAAGGCGGCGGGCGCCGAGCTTGTCGAGGTCTCACTGCCGCACACCAAATACGCGCTGCCGGCCTATTACGTCGTCGCGCCAGCGGAAGCCTCGTCCAATCTGGCGCGTTATGACGGCGTGCGCTACGGCGCTCGCGTCAACGGCAAGAACATCGCGGAAATGTACGAGAACACCCGTGCCGCGGGGTTCGGGCCGGAAGTGAAGCGCCGCATCATGATCGGCACCTACGTCCTTTCTGCTGGCTATTACGACGCCTACTATCTGCGCGCGCAGAAGGTCCGTACCCTGATCAAGCAGGATTTCGAGGATGTATTCGCGCAGGGCGTGAATGCGATCCTGACGCCCGCGACTCCGTCCGCAGCGTTCGGCATCGGCGAGAAAGGCAAGGCCGATCCGGTCGAGATGTATCTCAATGACATCTTCACGGTGACCGTCAACATGGCGGGATTGCCCGGCATCGCGGTACCGGCCGGCAGGGACGGCCACGGCCTGCCGCTCGGATTGCAATTGATTGGCCGGCCATTTGATGAAGAAACGCTGTTCTCGCTCGGTGACGTCATCGAGCAGGCGGCGGGACATTTCACGGCGAAGAAGTGGTGGTGAGCCCATGAACGCACCCGTCAAACCGTCGAAACTCCTCAAGGGTGCCACCGGCGACTGGGAAATGGTCATCGGCCTGGAAATCCACGCCCAGGTGACCTCCAACTCCAAGCTGTTCTCGGGCGCCTCGACCGAGTTCGGCGGCGCGCCGAACGACCATGTCTCGCTGGTGGACGCGGCGATGCCCGGCATGCTGCCTGTTATCAACGAGGAGTGCGTAGCGCAGGCCATCCGCAGCGGGCTCGGGCTGAATGCCAAGATCAACCTGAAGTCGACCTTCGACCGGAAGAACTATTTCTATCCGGACCTTCCGCAGGGCTACCAGATCAGCCAGTTCAAGTCGCCGATCGTGGGCGAGGGCGTGGTGACCATCGAATTGCGCGACGGCCAGACGGTGCCTGTCGGAATCGAGCGCCTGCATCTGGAACAGGACGCCGGCAAGTCGCTGCACGACCAGCATCCGACCATGTCGTTCGTGGACCTCAACCGGTCCGGTGTAGCGCTGATGGAGATCGTCTCCAAGCCGGACATGCGGTCATCCGAGGAGGCACAGGCCTATGTCGCCAAGGTGCGGACCATTTTGCGCTACCTCGGCACCTGCGACGGTGACATGGAAAAGGGCAACCTGCGTGCGGACCTCAACGTCTCGGTACGCAAGCCCGGCGAGCCGTTCGGCACTCGCTGCGAGATCAAGAACGTGAATTCAATCCGCTTCATGGGACAGGCGATCGAGTACGAGGCGCGCCGTCAGATCGGTATCCTCGAGGACGGCGGCACCATCGAGCAGGAAACCCGCCTCTACGATCCGAACAAGGGCGAGACCCGCTCGATGCGTTCCAAGGAAGAGGCACACGACTACCGCTACTTCCCCGACCCTGATCTGCTGCCGCTGGAGTTCACCGCCGCCTATGTGGACGACCTGAAATCAAAGCTGCCCGAACTACCTGATGAAAAGCGGGCGCGGTTCATGGCCGATTTCGGTCTGACGCCGTACGACGCCAGCGTGCTGGTAGCCGAGCGGGAGAGTGCGGATTTCTACGAAGCCGTGCTGGCAGAGCTCGCCGACAAGGCGCGCGACGGCAAGCTCGCGGCCAACTGGGTGATCAACGAATTGTTCGGCCGGCTCAACAAGGAAGGGCAGGATATTTCCTCGTCGCCCGTCTCGGCTGTGCAGATGGCGGCGATCGTCGACCTGATCGGAGAAGGAACCATCTCCGGCAAGATCGCCAAGGATTTGTTCGAAATCGTCTGGACCAAGGGCGGTGACCCGCGTGCGCTCGTCGACAGCCTCGGCATGAAGCAGGTGACGGATCTCGGCGCGATTGAGAAGGTGGTGGATGACATCATCGCCGCCAATCCGGACAAGGCCCAACAGGCGCGCGCCAAGCCGCAGCTCATGGGGTGGTTTGTCGGCCAGGTCATGAAGTCATCCGGCGGCAAGGTAAACCCGCAGGCGGTGAACGACCTGCTCAAAACCAAACTCGGCATCTGAATATTGTTAACGCGCCGCCGCCGGCGCGTTCAGCATCGCTCTCGCGCGTCGTTCGGTCAGTCCGTTTTACGTTTTACGACATGGCGACGAGCGCGCGACACGGTCACACCGGTTTGGAAAACGTCTCAGGACCGGAAACGGTTTTGCGAATCGGCTCTTGGAAAATTCCGAAAAAGTTCGCCGTTGCGAGCGGCGATCGCGCAAAAAGCAAATTTTCCCGAAAATATTTTTATTGCCAAAATTCGCGACTCAGAGTCCGCGAAACGTCATTTTTGGCCGCCGTGACCGTCTGCTTGAATTCATAATCATTGCGATGCGCATTGTGCGACGATGAAAGAAACAATTGCGGCACAGTAACTTCTTTGAATTCCGATGTGATGCCGCGCGTGTGTTTCGTACAAGCGACGCAGTGCCGCGCGACTGTCTTTCAATGCTTGTGTGAAGTGTTCGCGTCGTGCGTCGCGCCTCGCACGTAAACACTTCCTTAAGCGGGACACTGTTTTTTTGAATGCGTTGGTGTAATCCAGATGAAGTGCATTTCGATTCCCGAGTGCACACAGCGATTAAGCCATCTCACTAACTTAGGAGGGCAACATGGCCAAGAAAGCGAAGAAGGCGAAGAAGGCGAAGTCGGCAGTGAAGAAGACTGCCAAGAAGACCCGCAAGGTCGCCAAGAAGAAGAAGTAAGGCTCCGCCTTATGGAATTGTCGGCACATGATGCCGGCATCGTCACAAGAGCCGCCAGACTGATCAGTTCGCAAGAACGAGTTTGAACCGGCGGCTCAGGTCGACGAAAGAGGGTGTCGGCGAGACATCAGGCGAGACGGCCCGGCCAAATCTGCGAGAGCTTGCTCTCAACGGCGGTCAGGCAGAAGAGTTCAAGAGCTCTTCGTTCGTTGCGGGGGATGACCTCGCAGTTTCCCGGCAGTCTGCCTCGGCAGGCATGTTGGTGAGATCTCGGTCCTGACGTGTTCACCGACGCCCTCGTTTTTTTTGAGCCACTGCCTGATCGTGCCTTCGCAGCCCAGCGGCAGTCGGCAGCCTTGGACCTTTCCAAGAGCTTTGGTGCCTCCAAGAATTTTGACATCCGGAAACCGTCGTGTGTGAGGCGCGTCCTCTGGACGAGGGCTGCCGTTGCGAAGACGGGGCCACGGTCGCAGTGCCCTTGCATCCGGTGACCGGACCTGCCCAAGGGGCCGGTGGCGCATCTGAACGTCACTCATATCAACCGGATCGCGCAATGGTTATCGCTTCGCCAAATACAAAGGTGAATCGATTTTCACGCCTGTCGAAAAACCCTTATAAAATGGCTATTTCTTGGAATTTCGTGACCGCTGCCGGAAAGGGGCGTTCAGATTCGATTCATCGCGATACTTAAACTGCCATTCAAATTTTACGGGTCATATGGTCCCAATAAGCCGGGAAACGGCGAACGCGTATTCCGCAAGAACGGAAACCGGATTTGCGGAATACGCGTCACTCAAAATAACAGCGCATCGAACAGTATACGGACAGGGGCCGCGCTCGCCGCGGCGGGAAATCGGAGAACCAGGATGTTTCAGGGAACGATCGATACCGGCACCGCGATGCCGATCGAAGCAACAGTGAACGGCGACGTGCTGTTCGACCTCGGCATGATCTATTCGACCGGCCGCAGCGGCCTGATCGATCTGGTCGCCGCGCACAAATGGTTCAATCTCGCGGCGCTGAAGGGCAGGGTGGACGCCATCGCGTTGCGGCGGGAAGTCGCCGACCTGATGTCGGAGGCGGAAATCGCAGCCGCCCAGCGCGAAGCCAGGGCCTGGATGACGACGAACTTGAGCCGGTTGGATAATTCCGGGAACTATCATGTCACCTGGGCGCGGCCAGCCCTCCAGCCGGCGGCTCAAACGGTGGAATCCTTATAGGGACAACGATGTGGGCGCTTCGCCCGCCTGCGCGCGCTGCCACATCTCGAGACAAAGCGCTTCCAGATTTCGCGTGAACCGCTCCGTATCCAACAATGGCGTCGTTTGTCTTGTCTGATGGAGGCGAGAAGAGAAGGCCGGGATCGGTCGCCAGTTTCAAGGCAGGCGCCTCGTAGTCTTCCAGCAACGCCGTGACGAACTCTCAGGCTGGCCGAGAGCCTTGAACGCGCTCGCTCCGACGCGTCCGGCGAATGTCAATCCAATGCATGTGATGAGGAGGACGCCTCTGCCCAGACAGCGTCGCGCGCCGCCGTTGAGTGGACATTATTGCTCGGCGGAGAAAGAGGTCGGCAAAGGCGACAGGTGCACGTTTTCGTGCTGCTCGGAGCAGGGCGAAACTAGGGGGTGTTGATTGGCTTGCTGCCCCAAGGTTTTCGGCCGGTTTCTTCATATATGCTCAGGTCTTGAATTTTCTGAGTTATGCGGGCGTCAAGGGGCGCGTTAAACACCGATCGCTATGGCAAGGCTGGCGGAGACGGAGGGATTCGAACCCTCGATACCCTTTTCAAGGTATGCTCATTTAGCAAACGAGTGCCTTCAGCCGCTCGGCCACGTCTCCACAGGCTCGATATGCCTTACACATCGGCAGGCTGCAAGTCGCCCGGACGTTTTTCAGGGTTAGCCCCTTCATTGCGCCGCTTTCACCGTCCTGTCGGCATGATCCGCCAGCTACCATGACGGATGGAGGCATTGTTTGGATTCGCAAGCCGCAAATTCCGTTTACCGCCCCCTTACAAGGCATGCTTCGAGTTGGTCCGTGGCGTCTTAGTAATGAGAGTACGTCGCGGCGGATCAGCGATTTCATCGATCGGGACCGCGAGCGTAATCATCAACGCAGTAATTTTTTGCGGAGCTTCGATTCGGGCATATCGAACTCTCAGAGGGGCGTGAGCCGTTTGTGGCACCCGTTGGTCTATATTTGGGGCGGTTTTGTAATTGCTCTAAAAATATAATAATAACAATATCTTACACCGTTCGAGTTGAGCCGATTGCGTGCTATTTGTGCAACACATCCCTAAAAACGGCTGGAACCGCACCGTTTCAAGGCGGTCCTTTGTTGCTTGATCACAAGTGTTGAGCAATTGTCTGTGAAGCGACGGAGGGGGGCATCCCGAGGTCGTTCCGTTAGGTGGTTTCGCTTAAGTCGCTCGCGTTCAGCGGGAGTGTCCGAAAGCGCGAGGCGGCCGAGCGGTTAGCGGGGATTAAGGGAACCACCCCAAGGTGTGACTTACACCGACGGACCGGAACCTTCCCTAACAGAGCAAAACTTGGAGGTTTTATGAGCAAGATTAAGAGCCTTATCCTCGGATCGGCTGCGGTTATCGCAGCATCCGCTGGAGCACAGGCAGCTGATCTTCCGGTGAAGGCGAAAGCCGTTCAGTACGTGAAGATCTGCTCCCTTTATGGCGCCGGTTTCTATTATATCCCCGGTACCGACACCTGCATCAAGCTGGGCGGCTACGTTCAGGCTGACGCGAACTTCAACGGCGGCAACTACGGCAAGCCGGCGTGGCAGGTTGTTGCAACGGACGTCAACGGTGCGCACAGCCGTGATGCTGACTTCTTCACCACTCGTACGCGTACCCAGCTGAACATCGACACCCGCACCGCCACTGAATACGGCGTTGTCCGTACCTTCTGGTCGAGCAACTTCCAGCACTCCACCGGTGAAGGTCCGTCGAGCGGCGTTCTCACCATGGACTATGGCTTCGTTCAGTTCGCCGGCTTCACCTTCGGTAAGGCGGTCTCGGTGTTCCAGACGCCATGGGGTGCCTACGGCGGCAACCAGAACAACTCGTTCACCCTCGGTGCTTACGATGACGCGACTGGCGTTACTCAGGCTGCCTACACTTGGCAGTTCGGTAACGGCGTTTCGGCGTCGGTCGCGGTCGAAGACGCACGCGGTATCTTCCGCGGCCCGTTGATCAACGGCAGCGCGGCTCCAACCGCTGCTAACCTCTACACGGGGGTGTATGCTAGCGCCTCCGGCGGCAACACCGCTCCGGACATTACGGGCAACATCAAGATCGACCAGGCTGCGTTCACCGCTCAGCTGTCGGCTGCTGCTCATAACATCCACTCCACCTATTATGGCGCGAACGAGACCACCGGACATCCGAGCGATGCCTGGGGCTTCGCCATCCAGGGCGGTCTTCAGTTGAAGAACCTGCCGACCGGACCTGGCGATAAGCTGTCCATCAGCGGTATCTACACCGACGGCGCGATCAAGTACGTGATCAGCGGCGTTACCGGAACCTCGTTCGCTTCCTACGGTGGCGGTGAAGGCGGGCTCGGATACAACACGTTCGCGGCCTTCCCGGTTGCAGACGGCGTTTTCGCGACTGGCGGATCGATCGAGAAGACGAAGGCCTGGGGCTTCCAGGGCGCTTTCGTTCATAACTGGACCCCGAATTGGGAAACCAGCGTGTTCGGCAGCTACACCAACGTCGACTTCAACACCAATGCGTCGGCGATCCTCTGCGCCGCTCCTGCTGCTGGTACTACCCGCAGCGTCGGTGCTACTTGCAACCCAGATTACAACATCTGGCAGATCGGCAGCCGCACGGCCTGGACTCCTGTCCAGAACCTGACGTTCAGTGCCGAAGTCATGTACACCACGCTCGACCAGAACAACACGGGCACACTGACCTCGACGACTGCGCCGACTACCTTCAAGCCGGCTGGTACTTACGAGTACAAGGATCAGGGCATCGTCTCTGGCAACATCCGCGTGCGCCGCACCTGGTAATGTAACCGCCTCACGGCGATTACAGCCTGAACTAAAAAAGACCTCCGGCAGGAAACTGCCGGGGGTTTTTCTTTGCGGCCTGAAGTGCAGAAGGTTCTCTCCGCGCATTCCCGCGTTTCAAAAAGGAATGGGCACTCGCCGCTCGCGGGGGCGAGGAGAGGAGCTGCAATCATCGCTGAGAAGTGCGGGACGGGTTAGATCTTCGCCCCATCGCACCGCGCGCAGAACGCGACGATACGCTCTATCGTAGGCCTGTCCGCCAGCAGGGGCGCGTGACCCTGATCGGCCACTTCCACCAGGTCGATGTCGCTGCGTCGCGCGACCATGTCCCGCACGCCCTGCGGGGACAGCAGGTCGGAGAGGCCGCCATGGATCAGCATCAGCGGCACGCTGGCCAGCTTGTCGAACAACTCCCACACCTGTGGCAGCGGATTGGCGGGGTCGAGGCCATCCAGCGTATGCGCGAGTTTCAGATCGTAGGTCCGTTCCAATCCGCCTTCGGCCTTTTCCCGGAACGCCCGTCGGGCCCACGCCATCCATTCCGCATCGGTAAGCGAAGGAAAAACGGTGCCGAACAGCTCCTTCAGCCCGCGGGCTGCCTCGTCCCATGTCTGCCGGGGCGGCGGATTGGCGATATAGCCCTTGATCTTCATCAGGCCGCCGATCTCAAGCGCAGGGCCGATGTCGTTCAGAACCACACCGGCCAGCAACTGAGGCTGCGCCGCCGCCAGCGCCATCGAAATCAGGCCGCCGCGCGAGGTGCCGAGCAGAATCGCGCGTGAAATACCCAGCGAAGCGGCGATGGTAAGGACATCGACCAGTTCGACGGGGACCGTGTATTTGGCGGGATCCGGATCGTAGTCCGACAGGCCGCGGCCGCGATAATCGACAGCCACCACCTTGCGGGGTGCTTTGGTGTCCGTGGCAATGGCGCTGGCGATGTCATCGAAATCGTCGGCGGTCCGCGTCAGGCCGGGCAGGCACAGCACCGGCAGCGCGGTGCTGTCATCGGGGCCGACGACCTTTGCATGAAGTTTCAGCCCGTCGGCCGACTGACAGAAGACGTCACGAAACGAGCTGGACATTTGCCGAGGTCTCTGTGGTTCGGTGTAGAAGGCGGGGCTAAGGAGCCAGTCTATTCCACGCTCGCACCGCGGCGCAAATCCGCCTCGATCAGCAGTTTTGACCCGCCGCCAAACCGGGCGCGGTAGACCTGCAGATTTTCCATGATCCTCTGAACGTAGTTGCGCGTTTCCGCGAATGGAATCTGCTCGACCCAGTCGACTGCATCCACCTTGGGATCACGCGGGTCGCCATAACGCTCGATCCACTTGCGCACGCTGCCGCGGCCGGCATTGTAGCCGGCGAATGTCATGATGTAGGAGCCACGGTAGTCCTCGATCAATCCGCCGAGTTCGGCCGCACCGAACGCGGCATTGTAGGCGGGATCGGACTTCAGCCGGGCCAGATCGAACGTCGCACCGTGGCGCTTGGCGACGTATTTGCCGGCGGCCGGCGTCACCTGCATCAGGCCATAGGCGTTGGCCGGAGAGACCACCGCCGGGTTAAACGCGCTTTCCTGGCGGGCGATGGCGAACACAATCGCTTTTTCGACTTCGGGTCCGAAATCCTTGTAGGGCGGGATGCCGCTGACGGGATAGGCATAGTGATCGAACGGCATGCCGCGGTTGAGTGCAGCCTTGCCGACCATCAGCATGCCCCGCGCATCGTCGCGCCGCTGGGTCAATTCGCAGAGCGCGAGCAGGGCATCCATATCGGCGCGCTCGCCCATGTCTGCCAGGATTGGAATCGCAAGCTCGCGTTCATCCAGTGCATAGAGCAGATCGACCGCGCGGACGATTTCCAGTCTCTCGCCGTTGCGCGAGCGTCCCGGTGGGCCGTTCAGCGCAATCTGGGGCAATCCCAGCTTGGCCCGCGCGAGCTGACCGTAATAGCTGGTCGATTGCGCCGCCGCCGCTTCATATCCTGCGCGGGCTTCCTGCGTTCGTCCCGCAGCCTCCGCTGCGCGGCCTTGCCAGTAACCGGCACGGGCCAGCGCGGTCGGATTGACGCTGCCGACGCCGATGCGGGCGAAATGCTGGGCGGCAAGATTCGGATCGTTGAGGAAACGCAACGCGATCCACCCCGCGGTGAATTCCTGCTCGGTCTTGTAGATATCGCGCGCGGGCAGAGATGCATCGCGGGCAACAGCGTAAGCGGTCCGCGGTTCATTGGTGTCGAGCAGCTTGCGCGCCAGCAGCCGCCGCTCGATCCACCATTCGTCGGCATTGACGAGCCGCGCCGGATCGCGCGGCGCGGCCTGCATGGTGCGCGCGGCTTCCGCGAACTTGTCTTCGCGCCGCAGCCACTGTGCCTTGCTGAAAAGATAGAGTGGATCGTTGTGTAGGTCGCCCGGGACCGCGTCGAGCAGGGCCTTCGCGTTCGAAGCCTTCTTGTTGAGGGCAATCCGCGCCTTGGCGAGCGCGACATGGCCGCTGCCGAGCCGCTTGGCGGACCGCAGCCCGGCTTCCGCGTTGTCGCCGCTGTACAGCAGCATATCCATCCGGACCTTGATGTCACCGGCCGTCAGCAGCGTGCCGAACCTGTCGAACGCGGTCTCTTCGGTGTCGGATGAAAAGGAATCGCCGCGCCAAGCCTCTCGCACCAGCCGCTCGGCGCTCGGACGATCGCCGCGTGCGAGCAATGCTCGTGCGAGCATGAAGCGGCCTTTGGCGGAAATCGGCTGCTCGCCGTTGAAGAATGCGAGGACAACGGAATCATCCCGCTTGTCGTCCCACAATGCAGCTTCGCCGCGCCGCCGCAGGAATGTCTGGCTCGGCCAGCTCGGATTTTCTGTGATGAACGCCTTGTACCGATCGGACGATGCGCCGTTGTCATCGCTGCGCAGGATGATCCATTCAGCCAGTTTGCGTGCGACCGGGTCGCCGATCGATGCCTGAAGCTGCGTGGCATCGGCCGGCTTTTTGTTGCGCACCAGTTCGATGACCTGCTCAAGCGTATCCGCATCCGCCTTCGAGGTGGATGATGTGGTGGACATGGCCAGGGGCGCCGAAGGCTTCTTCGGCGGAGCAGGGCGCGCGGCCGACTGGTCGGAGACTTTCGGCGCGGGGGCGAGCGGGGTTGCTTTGGCGGACGAGGCTGGTGGCGGCGCAGGCTTCGCCGGGACGGTCTGCGGAGTCACGTTGCGGGGGATCGGTCGCGGCTTGGGCAGCGGAACTCCAAGCGCCGCGTGCGATGCCAGTGAGATCGCCGCTGCACCGAGCAGCGCGGCACCCCAGCGCTTGCGCCGGGCTAGTCCCACCGATGAAGGAGCAAATGGCGTCACGGGCAGCCTGCGGGGCGAATCATCAAGAGCCTTCACCTTCGGTGTAGGGCATTGAATATGTGGACAAAACATCAAATGTGTTAGAAGGGGCACATTGTCGCAACACCGCGGCAAAATAGCGGCTGGTGCAGGCTGTTTTGGAGCGCCCATGCATCAGTCCCAAAGGCAGGGACTTTCATCGCGCCCCCGGACCCGGTATCAATCTGTCCCAAAATCATAGCGTCGCGATACGCGTTCGGAGAACGACCATGGCAGTCAAGACGAAGTTTGGAGGTTCCTTTACCGCCTTGGTTACGCCGTTCAAAAATGGCGCGCTGGACGAAGCCGGCTTGCGTGAACTGGTCAACTGGCAGATCGAGCAGGGATCGCATGGTCTCGTTCCCGTCGGCACGACCGGCGAAAGCCCGACGTTGACTCATGACGAGCACAACAAGGTGACCGAATGGGTCGTCGAGGAGGCGAAGGGCCGCGTCCCCGTGATCGCAGGCGCGGGCTCCAACTCGACCAAGGAAGCGGTCGCGCTGGCGAAGCATGCCGAGAAGGCTGGGGCAGATGCGGTTCTTGTGGTGACGCCTTACTACAACAAGCCAACCCAGGAAGGCATGTATCACCACTTCAAGGCGGTGAACGATGCGATCGGGATTCCGATTTTCATCTACAACATTCCGCCACGCTCGGTGGTCGATCTGTCGGTTGAGACAATGACGCGGCTGTTCGAACTGAAGAACATCGCGGGCGTGAAGGATGCGACCGCCAATCTTGCGCGCGTCTCGCAGCAGCGCCACGCCATGGGACCGGATTTCATCCAGCTCTCGGGCGAAGATATGACGGCGCTCGCCTATATGGCCGCGGGCGGCCATGGATGTATTTCGGTCGTTGCCAACGTCGCGCCGAAGCACTGTGCCGACCTGATGTCCGCGGTGCTGAAGGGCGATTATGCCGGCGCGCTCAAGATCCAGGATCGGCTGACGCCGCTGCACGATGCCATCTTCAAGGAGCCGGGCCTCGCCGGCGCAAAGCACGGCCTGAAGCTCTTGGGCCGCGTGCATGAAGAAGTGCGTCTGCCGCTGATGCCGGTGACGCCGCCGACCGGCAAGGTGATCCGCGATGCGATGGTGTATGCAGGATTGTTGAACTGACGCCGCAACGGATGGAGGTTGCCGATGCTTGAGGAATTCAAGAAATTCGCCCTGAAAGGCAACGTCGTCGACCTCGCGGTCGGTGTGATCATCGGGGCGGCGTTTGGAGCCATCGTCACGTCCATGGTATCGGACATCATCATGCCGATTATCGGTGCGGTGACGGGCGGGCTCGACTTCTCGAACTATTTCACCGGCCTCTCCAAATCGGTTACCGCAACAAACCTTGCCGATGCGAAAAAGCAGGGGGCGGTGCTGGCCTGGGGCAGTTTTCTCACACTAACGCTGAACTTCCTCATTGTTGCGTTCGTGCTGTTCCTGGTGATCCGTCTCATGAATCGGCTGAAAGCCAAGGAAGAGGCTGCGCCTGCACCAGCCGCACCCACGAAAGAAGAAGTGCTGCTGACGGAAATTCGTGACCTGTTGAAATCGAAATAATCACTATCTAACGCAGCAGATTCTCTGACAGCGCAAATCTGTTCGGAAGTGCAGTCAGCTTCATTCTGGAGGATTGCGTTCTCTCGCGCGCTGCTTGTCGCGCGACCACGCTCCGAGGCACTTGATGGCCGAAAAGAAAGAAAAACCGATCAAGGTCGTTGCGGAAAACCGCAAGGCCCGATTCAATTATGCCATCGAGGATACCGTCGAGGCAGGCATCGTACTGACCGGCACCGAGGTGAAGTCGATACGCGGCGGCAAGACCACGATCGCTGAGTCCTATGCCGATGCCAAGGACGGCGAAATCTGGCTGGTGAACGCAAATATCCCGGAATATCTGCAGGCGAATCGCTTCAATCACGAGCCGAAGCGGCTGCGCAAACTGCTGCTGCACAAGAAAGAGATCAACAAGCTCGCTAGCGCCATCGAGCGCGAAGGCATGACGCTGATTCCGCTCAAGATGTATTTCAATGAGCGCGGCCGCATCAAACTGCAGCTCGGTCTTGCCAAGGGCAAGAAGCTGCACGACAAGCGCGACACCGAGAAAAAGCGGGATTGGGAGCGCGAGAAGGGCCGACTGCTGCGGGCGAGAGGTTGAAATCATGAGCCAGCCAAACCTGATGGGGGTCGACTGGAGCAAAATTCCAGCGCCCCTGGATGACGGAGCCGCAGGGCATCTTGTCGGCATGAAAATCCCGCCGGTGACCTTGCCTGCGACCGACGGGACGTCAGTCACGCTTGCATCGTTGCCGGGGCGGGTGGTGCTGTTTGCCTATCCGCGCACCGGCGAACCGGGAAAGATCAGCCTTGTGGACGACTGGGACATGATTCCCGGTGCGCGTGGCTGTACGCCGCAGACCTGCGCGTTTCGCGATCTGTTCAAGGATCTCAGGGAAGCCGGCGCGAGGCACGTTTTCGGGATTTCGACTCAGGACACGGCCTATCAGCGCGAGATGGTGGAGCGGCTGCACGTGCCGTTTCAGGTGCTGTCCGACAGCGCTCTTGCGATGGCGCGCGCGCTCAAGCTGCCTTCAATGGATGTGGCGGGTCTGACGCTGATCAAGCGCCTGGCGCTGGTCATCGATGATGCAGCGATCGCGCATGTGTTCTATCCGGTGTTCCCGCCGGATAGGAATGCGGGTGACGTTCTGACGTGGCTGCAGGAAAATCCGCGCTAACCCAGATACTCCCGCACCCGGGCGAACACGGCCCTGAACATTTCAGGCGTAAGGACGCGCGTGTTCGTGTTGTATCGCGAGCAATGGTAGCTATCGAATAGCCGGACTGATCCTGCCTGATGTTCTGCGCCATGTGCGAACGGTGCGGCCGCAGCGCGAATGCCGAGCATCTTCAGGGTTGAATCGTGTGAGACACGCCCCAGCGCGACAATGGCTCGCAGGCGCGGCATCTCATCGATCGCGGCGCGCAAGAACGGGCGGCAGGTGTTGATTTCCACAGGTAAAGGTTTGTTCTGTGGGGGCACGCAACGCACAGCGTTGGCGATCCGGCAATCGACAAGGGTCATCCCATCATCGGGCCGGGCCTCATACGATCCCCGCGCGAAGCCCAGCTCCGTCAGCGTCCCGTAAAGAAGATCGCCTGCAAAGTCGCCGGTAAAAGGCCGTCCCGTGCGATTGGCGCCTTGCAGGCCGGGCGCGAGGCCCACGATCACAAGCCGCGCATCGGCGGGCCCGAAAGAGTGGACGGGCGCATTGTACCAATGCGGGTGCAGCGCGCGATTGGCGTCGCGATAATCTTTTAGGCGGGGGCAAAGAGGGCAATCCGGGCCGGGTTCGTTTGATTGCCCTGCAACGGAGACGGCAGGGCCGGCGCTGTTGCGCCGGCTTTCCTTGGTCTTGTCCTCAATCGTCGAATTGGTCGGCATCGCCTCGCGGTACAATGGTGCTCGTGCTTCGCTGCAGGAATTGCGGCGTGTGCTGACGAGGTTCGCGCGGTTCACGGGGAGCAGGGCGCTCGCTCGGATCGCGGCCGAGTTTGGACTGTAGCTGCACCAGATCAGTAAAGACATCCGCCTGCCGGCGCAATTCGTCGGCGATCATCGGAGGCTGGCTGGAGATGGTGGAGACGACCGTCACCCGCACGCCGCGGCGCTGCACAGCCTCGACCAGCGAGCGGAAATCCCCGTCGCCCGAGAACAGCACCATCTGGTCGATGTTTTCAGCCAGCTCCATGGCATCCACCGCAAGTTCGATGTCCATGTTGCCTTTCACCTTGCGGCGTCCCGAGGCGTCGATGAATTCTTTCGTCGCCTTGGTCACCACCGTGTAGCCGTTGTAATCCAGCCAGTCGATCAACGGCCTGATTGATGAGTACTCCTGATCCTCGATGATGGCGGTGTAATAGAAGGCTCGCACCAGAGTGCCACGACTCTGGAATTCAAGCAGAAGGCGCTTGTAGTCGATATCGAAACCAAGAGTCTTCGCTGTTGCATAGAGGTTGGCACCGTCAATAAACAGCGCGATCTTGTTCGTGGCAGAAGGCATCAGTTTTTTCTCGCATCGTTGTATTAGTATATTTTTGGCGCAGCGTTTTGGGGCGCTGCACTGGTGCGTGGATTTCAGCTATCCACGCTACGGGATTCTTTAAGGATTAGGGCCGTCAAAGCCAACCCGGCATGCGTGACGGTGCCAACATTCACTTCATCATCCTTCTGGATGAAAGAGGATGTTCTTTGTTAGATGAATAAAGCGATTTCTTGTCCATTGGACTAATTGCCTCGCAGCCATGCGCCAGGGGCAGGCTTCCGGGAGAGGCTGTTTTAACGCCCACCCTGAAATTCTTGCTTGCGGAAACACGCCGGTCGCTATACCTAGCGCGCATAGCGACATATTTTCAGGTCCAGACCCGGAGCGGCAGCCGATGGCGCGCGTCACTGTTGAAGATTGTATCGATAAGGTCGACAACCGGTTCGACCTCGTCCTGTTGGCCGCGCACCGCGCCCGCATGATCTCGTCCGGCTCGCCTTTGACCATTGACCGGGATAATGACAAAAATCCGGTCGTTTCGCTACGCGAAATCGCCGATACGACCATTTCTCCGGAAGATTTGCGGGAAGAATTGGTCCATTCGCTGCAGAAATTCGTCGAAGTGGACGAGCCGGAACCCGATACCGTGCCTCTGATCGGCTCCGCGGGGGCCTCCGTGGACGCCGACGACACCGAAGTGGCCGTCGAGCGTATGACGGAAGAAGAGCTCCTGAAGGGCTTGGAAGGTCTCGCGCCTCCCGAAGAGCAGCCCGAGGAAGACGAATAGGATACATTCGCTCGCCTGCGATCCCGAGTTTTGGGGGCTTGAATCAAATTTTCGCAAAGGCCCGGGCGGATCGCCCGGGCCTTTGCATTTATTGACATTTTTAGGGGCTTCCTTGTGGTGACCGGCGAAGCCGGTGATATTGTTGATAGCGGTTCCTTTTTAAATCGCTCTTCGAGGCAGCAAAGCGGATGGCCATCTGGCGCCGAAATCAGCCCCAAATGCAGGCGGCGACCGAAGCGGTCGCCGAGGCTCCGGCTGCGCCTTTGGCCGCGCCGGTCAAGAAGCCGCCGCGCGCCAAGATGATGCGGCAATACGACCTTGTGGACCGGGTCCGGGCCTATAATCCGAACACCGACGAAGATCTGCTCAATCGGGCTTACGTCTACGCCATGATGGCTCATGGCGAGCAGACACGCGCGTCGGGCGATCCGTACTTTTCGCATCCGCTGGAAGTGGCGGCGATCCTCACCAATCTGAAGCTGGACGATGCAACCATCGTTGCGGCGCTGCTTCACGACACTATCGAAGATACCGAATCGACCCGCACCGAAATCGACCAGATGTTCGGTCACGAAATCGGCGCGCTGGTGGAAGGGCTGACCAAGCTCAAGCGGCTCGAACTGGTGTCGCGCGAAGCCAAGCAGGCCGAAAATCTTCGTAAGCTGTTGCTTGCGATTGCGGATGACGTGCGCGTGCTGCTCATCAAGCTCGCCGACCGGCTGCACAATATGCGAACGCTGGAATTCGTACCGCCCGCGTCGCGTCACCGGATCGCGGAAGAGACGCTGGACATCTATGCGCCGCTCGCAGGCCGCATGGGTATGCAGGAAATGCGCGAGGAATTGGAAGATCTCGCGTTCAAGGTGATCGATCCGGATGCTCACGCCGTGGTCGTGCAGCGCCTCGATGCTCTGGAAGAGCGCGACCGCAATCTGATCGGCGAGATCGAAGCCCAACTGTCTGCCAAACTTACCAAGAACGGTGTCAACGCGCAGGTGAAGGGCCGCCGCAAGCAGCCTTTCTCGATCTGGATGAAGATGGAGCGCAAATCGGTCGGTTTCGAGCAGCTGTCCGACATCTTTGGCTTCCGCATCATCGTCAACAGCATCGCGGAAGTCTATCGCACGGTCGGCATCGTGCACACGACGTGGCCCGTCGTGCCAGGGCGGTTCAAGGATTATATCTCGACGCCGAAGCAGAACGACTATCGCTCGATCCACACCACGGTGATCGGCCCCGGCAAGCAGCGCGTCGAACTGCAGATTCGCACCGAGGAAATGGATCGCGTCAACGAATACGGCATCGCCGCGCATGCCTTCTACAAGGACGGCGTCGGTTCGCCCACCGAACGGCTTGAGCGCGAGTCCAACGCGTTCGCATGGTTGCGGCACACGGTCGAGGTGCTTTCGGAAAGCGCTAATCCGGAAGAATTTCTCGAACACACCAAGATGGAGCTTTTCCACGATCAGGTGTTCTGCTTCACCCCGAAGGGGAAACTGATCGCGCTGCCGCGCCGTGCCAATGTTATCGACTTCGCCTATGCCGTGCATACCGACGTCGGCAACAGCGCGGTGGGCTGCAAGATCAACGGCAAGTTCGCGCCGCTGTCGTCCGAATTGCAGAATGGCGACGAGGTGGAGGTGCTGACGTCGCAGGCGCAATCGGCGCCTCCGACAGCATGGGAATCCCTTGCAGTTACAGGCAAAGCCAAGGCGGCCATCCGCCGCGCCACGCGCACCGCCGTGCGCGATCAGTATGCCGGCCTCGGCCGGCGCATTGTCGAGCGCTTGTTCATGCGTGCCAAGATCGTTTACGCCGACGACAAGCTGAAGGGCGCGTTGCCGCGTCTCGCCCGCGCTTCCATCGACGATGTGATGGCGGCCGTCGGACGCGGTGAGATGAAAGCGTCCGATGTCGCCCGTGCGATGTATCCCGATTACAAGGAAGAGGCGCGGCTCAGCGGCAAGAAGGCTGCCGGCGCGAAGTCGAAGCCTGCGGGCGACGCCAAGACTTCGAACGCGATCCCGATTCGCGGCATCAACAGCGACCTGCCGGTGAAGTTCGCGCCGAACGGCGGTGCCGTGCCTGGCGACCGCATCGTCGGCATTGTGACACCGGGTGAGGGGATCACGATCTATCCGATCCAGTCACCGGCGCTGAAGGATTTTGAGGAGGAGCCGGAGCGCTGGCTCGACGTGCGCTGGGATACGGATGAGGCGGCGCCCCGCCGGTTTCCGGCGCGGTTGCTGGTGCAGAACGTCAACGAGCCGGGAAGTCTTGCGCAGGTCGCGGGTGTCATCGCGGAACATGACGGCAATATCGACAACATCAATATGAGCCGCCGGTCGCCGGATTTCACAGAACTGACCATCGATCTTGAGGTCTATGACCTCAAGCATTTGAACGGTATTATCGCGCAGCTTCGCGCCAAGGCGGTCGTCGCCAGTGTCGATCGCATTAACGGCTAATTGCCATCGCTATCCGGGTTTCCGTTTCCATGTCAGTCCTTCCGCCGCTGCGTCTCGGGGTCAATGTCGATCACGTCGCGACCCTGCGCAACGCCCGCAACGGGCGTGCGCCCGATCCGGTGCGGGCCGCACTGCTGGCGATCGAAGCCGGCGCCGATGGCATCACAGCGCATCTGCGCGAGGATCGCCGCCATATTCGCGACGACGACATGACGCGGCTCAAGGCTGAAATCTCCAAGCCGCTGAATTTCGAAATGGCCGCGACGGAAGACATGCTGCGGATCGCGCTCGCAACCGGGCCGCATGCGGTGTGTCTCGTCCCTGAGCGGCGAGAGGAACTGACCACCGAAGGGGGCCTCGATGTGGTCGGGCAGCAAAAAGCACTTGCGCCATTCATCACGCGGCTGAACGATGCTGGCGTGCGGGTCTCGCTCTTTATCGCAGCCGATCCGGCGCAGATCGAAATGGCGGCGAAGCTGCGTGCGCCCGTGATCGAGATTCACACCGGTGCCTGGTGTGATGCCGTGGTCGCCGACGACAAGGCGAAGGCAGAGTCGGAGTGGCAGCGGATCGTATCCGGCGCGGCGCTGGCGCAATCCGCCGGGCTCGAGGTGCATGCGGGGCATGGACTCGACTATGTCACTGCCGAGAAGATCGCAGCGTTGCCGCAGATCGTCGAACTCAACATCGGATATTTCATGATGGGCGAGGCGATGTTCGTAGGCCTCACGCAAACCGTGCTCGATATGCGCGCGGCGATGGACCGCGGCCGCAAGACGCTCCGGACCTACCTATGATTATCGGCATCGGATCGGACATCATCGATATCACCCGCATCGAGAAGGTGATCGGCCGTCACGGCGACCGCTTCATCGATCGCATCTTTACCGACGTCGAGCGGGCCAAGGCCGAGCGCCGCTCCGCGATGCCGAAGCTGATCTGGGCGACCTATGCCAAGCGATTCGCTGCCAAGGAAGCCTGCTCCAAGGCGCTGGGTACCGGCATCCGGCGCGGGGTGTGGTGGCGCGACATGGGTGTCATCAACCTGCCGGGGGGCCGTCCCACCATGAGATTGACCGGCGGGGCGCTGGTGCGGCTGGAATCCCTGATTCCGCCGGGCCATGAGGCGCGGATCGACCTTACGATCACCGACGATTGGCCGCTGGCACAGGCTTTTGTCATGATTTCGGCATTTCCTGCCGTCAGAGAGTGATCGGCGCTGGCCCCCGGATCAAATCGCTCAAGAATCTAAAATTCGCTGATTTGTCAGACGATTAGCAAGTTTTCATGACGCTCTTGATTGCGCCACTTGCGACAACCGTCTAAAACCCGCGCGGGTGATTTGGGCGGCGTGTTCGCCTCCTCGGGCGAAGTGATCCGGTCCGGAGGCGCATAACCAGGATTTTGAAAGAGCAGATGAGCGTGACAACCCCGGCCAAATCTGAAGGCGGCGTCGGCGAGACCGTCCGCGTCGTTATTCACGCACTCATTATCGCGCTGGTGATCCGCACCTTCCTGTTTCAGCCTTTCAACATTCCGTCCGGATCGATGAAGGCGACGCTGCTGGTCGGCGATTACCTGTTCGTCTCGAAATATTCTTACGGTTACAGCCACTATTCGATCCCGCTGTCGCCACGTCTTTTCACCGGGCGGATATTCGGTTCGGATCCCGATCGCGGCGACATCGTCGTGTTCCGTCTGCCGAAGGACGACACCACCGATTACATCAAGCGCGTCATCGGATTGCCGGGCGACCGTATCCAGATGAAGGAAGGGTTGCTCTACATCAACGACAAGCCGGTGCAGCGTGAGCGGCTGGCCGATTTCGTCGGCGAGGATCCTTGCGGCACGGATGCCACCGCGCGCGTCAAGCAATGGAAGGAAACGCTGCCCAACGGTGTCGTCTACAAGACGCTCGATTGCGTCGATAACGGTTTCTACGACAACACTAACGTCTACACCGTGCCGCCCGGACATTTCTTCATGATGGGCGATAACCGCGACAACTCCACCGACAGCCGCGTGCTGTCCGCCGTGGGTTATGTGCCCTCCGAAAATCTGATCGGTCGGGCGCAAATGATCTTCTTCTCCATTGCCGAGGGCGAACAGGCCTGGCAGTTCTGGCGCTGGCCGGTCTCGGTGCGCTGGAATCGTATCTTTTCCATCGTGCGATGAGCGGCGATACCGCAGCCGTCAAAACTCCTCCGGATACGGACGTCGCCGTGAGCACGGGCGCCGCGGACGTCAAGCCTGCGACGAAGAAGGCGCGCCGGCCGAGCGCGAAGGCCGCCGCCAAGATCATCGAACAGCGGATCGGTCATACCTTCGCCGATCCCTCGCTGCTGGCGACGGCGTTCACGCATGTTTCCGCGCTGAAATCCGCGCGCAGCCGCGCAGACAGCTATCAGCGTCTTGAATTTCTCGGCGACCACGTCCTCGGGCTGATTGTTTCGGACATGCTATATCGCGCGTTTCCGAAGGCCGACGAGGGCGAACTGTCGAAGCGTCTCGCCGATCTCGTGCGCCGGGAAGCCTGCGCCGATGTCGCCAAGTCGCTCGGGCTGGATGAAGCGATCAAACTTGGTTCGGTCGGCGCGGGCGCGAGCGCGCGGCTGCGCAACTCCGTTCTCGGCGACATCTGCGAAGCGGTGATCGGCGCGGTGTTCCTCGATGGCGGTTACGCGGCAGCGGCGGAATTCGTCGAACGCAACTGGACGGAGCGCATGCGCAAGCCGGTACGGCCGCTGCGCGATCCGAAAACCGTGTTGCAGGAATGGGCGCAGGGCAAGGGCCTGCCGACGCCGGTTTATCGCGAGGTAGAGCGCACCGGGCCGCATCACGATCCGCAGTTTCGCGTGGCGGTGGAATTGCCTGGACTGGCGGCAGCCGAAGGAGTTGGCGGCAGCAAGCGCGCCGCAGAGAAACTCGCAGCGACAGCGCTGCTGAAGCGGGAAGGCGTGACGGGCGGCAATGATGCCTGATGAAGCACAAAATGATACGGCCCGCGAAACGCGTTGCGGCTTCGTCGCCCTGATCGGCGCGCCGAATGTCGGCAAGTCGACGCTGGTGAATGCGCTGGTTGGCTCGAAGGTTACCATCGTCTCAAAGAAGGTGCAGACCACGCGCGCTCTGATCCGCGGTATCGTGGTCGAGGACAACGCGCAGATCATCCTTGTCGATACGCCGGGTATTTTCGCGCCAAAGCGCCGTCTCGATCGCGCGATGGTTTCGACCGCATGGAGCGGTGCGCACGATGCCGACCTTGTCTGCGTGTTGCTGGACGCGCGCGCGGGCATTGACGAGGAGGCTGATGCCATTCTCAGCAAGCTCGCCACCGTCAATCATCCGAAAATTCTGGTGCTGAACAAGATCGATCTGGTGCCGCGCGAGAAGCTGCTGGCACTGGCGCAGCAGGCGAACGAACGGCTGAAGTTTGCCGAGACCTTCATGATTGCGGCGCTGTCCGGCGATGGCGTCGATGACCTGCGCCGTGCGCTTGCCAAGGCGGTGCCGCCCGGTCCGTTTCACTATCCCGAAGACCAGATGTCCGACGCGCCGCTGCGGCATCTGGCGGCGGAGATCACGCGCGAGAAGATTTATCGTCACCTGCATCAGGAGTTGCCGTATCAGTCCACGGTCGAAACCGACTCATGGACCGATCGCAAGGACAAGTCGGTGCGGATCGAGCAGACGATCTTTGTGGAGCGCGATAGTCAGCGCAAGATCGTGCTCGGCAAGGGCGGCGCAACGATCAAGGCCATCGGCGCGGACTCGCGCAAGGAGATCGCGGAAATCGTTGGCCACCCGGTGCATCTGTTTCTGTTCGTGAAGGTGCGGGACGGCTGGGGCGACGATCCGGAGCGTTATCGCGAGATGGGTCTGGAGTTTCCAAAAGAATGAACGGCTCCAACGTTCAGGTTCCGAAGAATATCTTCTACTTTGAAGTGCTGTTGTATCTGTCGCTGCTGATCGACGTATTGTCGGCTGCGTTCCTCGATCGGATGCCCGACGACATAACCGAGTCGGCGAAGCTTGCGATCAACTTCATCGCCGTCGCGATGACGCTGGGATTTGTCCAACTTGTGTGGCTTGCCGCGCGTCGGCGCAGGAACTGGGCGCGGATGATCCTTTTGGCAGCGCTGGTGCTATCGACGGTGTCCATCCTCACGACGGTGGGAGATACCGGATTGCAGTTCAGCACGTTTGTGGATGTGATCTCGACGGCCTTAACCGCGCTGGGCCTGTTTTTCTCGTTCACCGGCGATGCGCAGAACTGGTTCCGGCAGCCGGAATAGCCCCGCTTTTCCGGAAATGTACCGGGCGACAGAAACGCGCAGAATCCTGTAAGCTCCGCTCATGGAATGGACCGACGAAGGCATCGTTCTTGGCGTGCGGCGGCATGGCGAATCCAGCGCCATCGTCGAACTGTTGACGCGTAGCCACGGCCGCCATCTGGGGCTGGTGCGCGGCGGCGCGGGCACGCGCATGCGCCCGCTGCTCCAGCCCGGCAACACTGTGAACGCGGTCTGGCGGGCGCGCCTCGACGAACATCTCGGATACTACGCCATCGAGGGGACGCGGCTGCGCGCGGCGACTATGTTTGCGTCTCCGCATGCGGTCTACGGCGTGACGCATCTGGCCTCGCTGGTCCGACTATTGCCCGAGCGTGATCCCCATGAAGACATCTACGAGATGCTGGAATCCATCCTCAACGATTTCGACGATACCACCGTGGCCGGCGTGCAACTCGTGAAGTTCGAACTCGCGATGCTGACCGAACTCGGCTTCGGCCTCGATCTGTCGTCCTGCGCCGCGAGCGGGACGGTGAACGATCTGATTTACGTGTCGCCGAAATCCGGCGGCGCGGTGTCGCGTCAGGCGGGCGAGCCGTGGCGAGACCGGCTGTTGCGATTGCCACCGTTCCTGCGCGAGAGTGATGACGGCACCAACGGCTGGACCGGCCAGGATGTCGAAGACGGCTTCCGGTTGACGGGCCTGTTCCTGCTGCGGAATGTGCTCGAGCCGCGCGGGCAGGGTCATTCGGATGCCCGCGAGGGCTTCATCAATGCGGTGCTCCGGCCGCGCGCCAGCGTGGCTGCCGAATAGGCGAAAAGCGGCGTTCTGCGCCTCAAAAACCCTCGAATCAGATGTTGTTCATCCGCCAGACAGGAGTTAACCCGTTTCCATGGGCAAAAGACTGATTCCACCAGAGCCGATGGACATTCAGGAGGTCGCACTCCGCGAAGCGCTGGAAGAGCGCTATCTCGCCTATGCGCTTTCGACCATCATGCACCGTGCGCTGCCGGATGCGCGTGACGGACTGAAGCCGGTTCACCGCCGCATCCTCTACGGCATGCGGCTGCTGCGGCTCGACCCCGGCACGCCGTTCAAGAAATCCGCCAAGATCGTCGGCGACGTGATGGGTTCGTTCCATCCGCACGGCGACCAGTCGATCTACGACGCGCTGGTGCGTCTCGCGCAGGATTTCTCTTCGCGCTATCCGCTGGTGGACGGGCAGGGCAACTTCGGCAACATCGACGGCGATAATCCCGCCGCCTATCGCTACACCGAAGCGCGCATGACGGAAGTCGCGCGGCTGCTGCTGGAAGGCATCGATGAGGACGCGGTTGAATTCCGCGCCAACTACGATGGCCAGTCGCGCGAACCGATCGTGCTGCCGGGCGCGTTTCCGAACCTGCTGGCCAACGGCGCGCAAGGTATCGCGGTCGGCATGGCCACCTCGATTCCCCCGCACAACGCAGCCGAACTCTGCGACGCCGCGCTGCACCTGATCGACAAGCCGAACACGAAATCCAGCGGCCTGCTGCGTTACGTCAAGGGCCCCGACTTTCCGACCGGCGGCATTGTCGTCGACTCCAAGGAAAGCATCGCGGAAGCCTATGCGACGGGACGCGGCTCTTTCCGTGTGCGCGCGAAATGGGCTCAGGAAGAGGGCGCGCGCGGCACCTGGAACATCGTTGTCACGGAAATTCCATGGCTGGTGCAGAAGTCGCGGCTGATCGAGCGCATCGCCGAACTGCTCAACGAGAAAAAACTGCTGCTGGTCGGCGACATCCGTGACGAGTCGGCGGAAGACGTGCGCATTGTCATCGAGCCGAAGTCGAAGAACGTCGATCCTGAAGTGCTGATGGAAACGCTGTTCAAGCAGACCGAACTTGAAAGCAAGATTCCGCTCAACCTCAACGTGTTGGTGAAGGGGCGCATCCCAAAGGTGCTCGGTCTCGCCGAGTGCCTGCGCGAATGGCTGGACCATCTGCGCGATGTACTCGTTCGGCGCGCGAATTTCCGCAAGAACCAGATCGAACATCGGCTCGAAGTGCTGGGTGGCTACCTGATCGCCTATCTGAATCTCGACAAGGTCATCAAGATCATCCGCACCGAGGACGAGCCGAAGCCGGTCCTGATCAAGACTTTCAAGCTGACCGATCTTCAGGCCGACTCCATTCTCAACATGCGGCTGCGCAACTTGCGCAAGCTCGAGGAAATGGAGATCCGGGGCGAGGACAAGGATCTTCGTAACGAATTGAAGGGCATCAAGGCCGTCCTCGCTTCGGAAGAAGAGCAGTGGAAGAAGGTCGGCGAGCAGGTCAGGAAGGTGCGCGACACCTTCGGTCCCAAGACGCCGCTCGGCAAACGCCGTACGCAGTTCGCCGATGCGCCGGAGCATGATCTTGCCGCCATCGAGGAAGCGCTGATCGAGCGCGAGCCGATTACGGTCGTGGTCTCGGACAAGGGCTGGGTCCGCACGCTGAAGGGCCATGTCGAGGATTTGTCGAACCTCGCGTTCAAGACCGACGACAGCATGGGCTTCTCGTTCTTTGCGGAAAGCACCTCGAAGCTGACGCTGTTCGCGACCAACGGCCGCTTTTACACGCTCGATGCGCAGAAGCTGCCGGGTGGGCGCGGCCATGGCGATCCAATCCGCATGACCATCGACATGGAAGGCGATGCCAACATTGTCTCCATGTTCGTGCAGAAGGGTGGCCGCAAGTTCCTCGTGGCGAGCAGCGACGGGCAAGGCTTCGTCGTCAACGAGGACGACTGCGTCGCCAACACCCGCAAGGGCAAGCAGGTTCTCAACGTCACCGCGCCCAATGAAGCGGCTGCAATTGCGACGGTCAGCGGCGATACCGTCGCGGTGATCGGCACCAACCACAAGATGGTGATCTTCCCGCTCGAGCAGATCCCGGAAATGGCGCGCGGGCGCGGTGTACGGTTGCAGAAGTACAGCGGCGGCAAGTTGTCCGACGTGATGACGTTCACATCGAAGGACGGCATGACGTGGAAAGATTCTGCCGGTCGCGACCAGAGTTCGACCTGGAAAGAACTCGCCGACTGGCGCGGCAACCGCGCGGACGCCGGCCGTCTGGCGCATGGTTTCCCGAAGTCAAACAAGTTCGGCAAGGTGATCGAGTAGGACGAAGTTCTCTCGCCAGCACGGCTTGTTCGCGTCGGAGGCGGCGCTAGATTACAGAACACTGCCGATGTGCCGGGTAAACTGAATGGTCCGTTACAACGAAATCCGCGATGGCGAGGTCGCCGTCGATCCACCACCGCCGACAGACGCCGGTCTCGTCTTCATCGGCCGCATCCATACGCCGTGGACCGATCGACTGATGACGCCGAGGCAGGGCAGGCAGGACGGTCCGATCTGCCGCATCGAGATTTTCGATCCCTGGGTGCCCGCATTGAAGGGACTCGACCGGTTCACGCAGGTCGAGGTGATCTACTGGCTGCATCAGTCGCGCCGCGATCTGGTGCATCAAAGCCCGGCAAGCGATGCCAAGACCCACGGCACCTTTGCCTTGAGGTCGCCGGTGCGGCCCAATCCGCTCGGCACCTCGATTGCCAAACTGGTCGGCATCGAAGGCAACATCGTTCTGGTCCAAGGTCTCGATTGTCTCGACGGCACGCCGCTGGTCGATCTCAAGCCCGATCGCTGCCAGTTCACCCCGGTTGCCCCGCCGCAGCCGGGAGATTTCGAGGCGGACGCCTGATATACATTGCAGTGCCTCAACGGTCGGCTGCTGTTGCAAATCAGTTGCAACTAGCTTCCTGTCATGCATAATAACATTATGGATGCACGATCTCCGTCAACGCCGCCCGAGCCGGCCGCTGCGCCGCTGGTGCCGGGCGGATGGCGGACGCCGCGTGGCGAGCCGTCGCTGGCGGATATGTTCGGTTCGATCCGCGTCGCCAAGAGCGGGTCGTTCTGGCGCAAGCTGGCGGCCTTCCTGGGCCCCGGCTATCTGGTCGCGGTCGGCTACATGGACCCGGGCAACTGGGCGACCTCGCTCGCCGGCGGCTCCAAGTTCGGTTACGCGCTGCTTGCGGTGGCGCTGATTTCCAACATCATGGCGATCGTGCTTCAGGCGCTGTGCGCGCGGCTCGGCGTCGGCTCGGGACGCGATCTGGCGCAGGCATGCCGTGATGCTTATCCGAAATGGGTGTCGTGGCCGCTCTGGCTGTTTGCGGAAATCGCCATCAGCGCGACGGACCTCGCCGAAATCATCGGCACCGCCATCGGCCTCAACCTGCTGTTTGGCATTCCGCTGGAAATTGGCGTGCTGATCACCGCACTCGATGTGTTTCTCATTCTGGGATTGCAGGCCATCGGCTTCCGCTGGATCGAGGCATTTGTAGTGACGCTGCTCGGCGTCATCGCCATGTGCTTCGCTATACAGATCGCGATGGCCGATCCGGACTGGGGCGCGGTGATCCGCGGTTTCGCGCCGACGGTCGACATCGTGCGCAATCCCGACATGCTCTACCTTGCGCTCGGCATTCTCGGCGCGACGGTGATGCCGCACAATCTCTATCTGCATTCCGGTCTGGTGCAGACGCGTGGATACGGCGACAGCGTTCCCGAGAAGAAGGAGGCGATCAAGCTCGCCACTATCGATTCCACCATCGCGTTGTGTCTTGCACTGCTCATCAACGCGTCGATCCTCATTCTCGCCGCAGCGACATTTCACAAGGCTGGAAAAACCGACGTCTCCGAACTCGATCAGGCGCACACGCTGTTGTCCCCGATGCTCGGTTCGTCGATTGCGCCCACGCTGTTCGGCATCGCGCTGCTCTGCTGCGGATTGAATTCAACCGTGACCGCGACGCTGTCCGGCCAGATCGTGATGGAAGGCTTCATCAACATCAGGATCGCGCCATGGCTGCGGCGTCTGGTGACGCGCGCCATCGCCATCATCCCCGCTGCCATCGTCACGATCTGGTACGGCGAGAAGGGCACGGGTCAGTTGCTTATTCTCAGTCAGGTGGTGTTGAGCCTGCAATTGCCGTTCGCCATCGTGCCGCTGGTGATGTTCACGGCGAGCAAGGCGAAGATGGGGACGTTCGTCGCCCCGCGCTGGCTCTCGTTGGCCGCAACGGTGATTGCGGCGGTCGTGATCGCGCTCAATGTAAAGCTGCTGGTCGATTTCGTGACCGGCTGATCGTCAGGACGCGATCAAGCGACGTGCGTCGCGCGTTCGCTGTGACCCTGATTCAATTTTCAAACAGCCACGCATCATTGCTCTCGCGCCGCGCGCGAGTTTTTCTTTCAGTCTCGCCCCACGAAACAACGAGGGGCATGGAGCGCCGCAAGGCGCAAATGTGTTGGTTCGCTTCCTCTGCGAAAAGGAAGCGCGTCGCCTCACGGCGCTCCATTCGCGGCGATTTGTGTCCGAGGGACCGTGCTTCCGGGACAGGACGAGCGCGTACCGCGCCTCCGATCCGGCAGGCTTTCGCCCGCCTTCATCCTGTCCTCGTCCAGCCATCGAAGGCAGAGCCACGTAGTTGGCCCGGACGGTGACCCCCGGCCTCCCGGACGTGTGGGTGCGAATCCACATCGCGCAGGCGCCGCATCCTGTTCCGCTTAACGAACGCCCTCGAGAAGCGCCCCTCACGAACAGGACGCTTCGAACTTAAGAGAGGTTTGAAGGGCGGGGATTGGTATCCCCATCACGAAATGTTTCGGCGCCGGAAGAGGTTTTCCGAGAGGTGCCAGGATCACTCGCGCGTGCTGTCGAACTTTTCGCGTGCGGTTTGAATCTGCGGCAGGTTGTCGAATGCCCACGAGCCCAGATTTTCCACTGGTCCTCGCAGAGAGCGGCCCAGCTCCGTCAGTTCATAATCGACCCTCGGCGGAATCGTCGGGAACACGGTGCGGGTGACAAGGCCATCGCGCTCCAGTCCCCGCAGTGTCAGCGTCAGCATCCGCTGCGAGATGCCGCCGACCATGCGCTTGATCTCGTTGAAGCGGCGCGGGCCGTTGGCCAGCAGCATGATGACGAGGACGCTCCACTTGTCGCCGATCCGCGACAGGATGGAACTGACTGCGGTGCAGTCGCCCGGCAGGTGTTGGTCTGGAGGGGCGGTCACATCCGTGTGCGCGGGTTTCATGCGTGTGCTCGGGTTCAAAAAATGTGCCTTCTTGTGCGGTTTATCAAAGGTCACCAATAGTGTCCAGGTATCAATCTGATACTAGAGCTAAAGGAGACCCCATGAAACTGCTCCACATCGACGCCAGCATTCTCGGCGGTAATTCCGTTTCCCGGCAACTCTCGGCCGCAGCCGTCGAGCGCCTGCGCAAGACCGCACCCAACCTCGACGTGACGTATCGCGACCTCAGCGCCGCGCCGCTCTCCCATCTGAGCGGAGAGCATCTTGCCGCCGCTCACGGTGCCACGCCGGAATCCGAGGCCGTGCGCGACGACATCGCCGCCAGCACTGCTGCGCTTGAGGAGTTTCTTGCCGCCGACACCGTGGTCATCGGCGCGCCGATGTACAATTTCACCATCCCAAGTCAGCTCAAGGCCTGGATCGATCGCATTCTGGTCGCGGGAAAGACCTTCAAATACTCTGAGAAGGGCGTCGAGGGCCTCGCGGGCGGCAAGCGCGTGATCGTTACCATCGCGCGCGGCGGTTTCTACGGCGCCGGCATGCCGGCTGCAGCGGGCGAACATCTGGAGACATATCTGCGCTGGGTGTTCGGCTTCATCGGCATCACCAATCCCGAAATCATCATTGCCGAGGGAATCCAGGTCAGCCCCGAGCAGCGCGAGAAGTCGGTTGCCGAAGCGTTGCAGGCGGCGGGCACCTTAAAGGCGGCTGCCGGTCTGCAGGCGGCGTAACAAATTATCTTACGTCATGCCCGGGAGTGCCGGGCATCTGCGTCTTGCCCCAACCTCAAGACGTGGGTGGCCGGGACGAAACCCGGCCATGACGACCTTCGAAACGGGGCGAAAAGTCAGTCCTGCGGTTCGGGCGCCATCGTGCCGGTGGCATCGACGCGCAGCCAGCCGCTGGGCGCGAGGCGCTGCTGCGGCAGGAAGCGGGCCTTGTAGTCCATCTTCCGCGAGCCATCGATCCAGTAGCCGAGATACACGTAAGGCAGGCCGAGCCGCCGGGCGCGGGCGATGTGGTCGAGGATCATGAAGGTGCCCATCGAGCGGCTTTCCTCGCCGGGCTCGAAGAACGAATAGACCATCGACAGTCCGTCCCCCAGCACATCGGTCAGCGCCACCGCGATCAGGTCGCCGCCCTTGCCGGTGATGCCGCTGTCGGGAGTGCGCCTGCGATATTCGATCAGCCGGGTTTCGACATGGCTGTCTTCGACCATCATCGCGTAGTCGAGCACGGTCATGTCGGCCATGCCGCCATCGCGATGGCGGGCGTCCAGATAAGCGCGAAACACCGAGTACTGTTCGGACGTCGGCACCGCAGTGCGCAACTCGCTGACGATGTCGCTATTGCGCGCCTGGATTTTCCGGAAATTGCGCGAGGGGCGGAATTCGTTGACGATGACGCGCACCGACACGCAGGCGCGGCACTGGTCGCAGGCCGGACGGTAAGCGATCGACTGGCTGCGGCGGAAGCCGCCATGAGTGAGGAGATCGTTCAACTCGCCGGCCTTATCGCCGACCAGATGGGTGAACACCTTGCGTTCCTGCTTGCCCTCCAGATAGGGGCAGGGTGAGGGCGCCGTCAGATAGAATTGCGGCGTATTGCGCGAGTGTTGTGTCACGTGAGGCCGTAGGTCTCCGATCAGCCGCGATTCCCGTCAGCAGCATCGCGCCGCGGCGGGCAGGGGTCAACGAATTTGAGCAGCCCGCGAGGACAGTTTGGCGTGATTGTAAGACCGCGTTGTCTGCAGCCGGCCGGGAGGATGACGCACCAAACATCATCCGCCCGGAGCCAAAGCCACGTTTAGACGCGGGTGGTCTGCACCGCGGATGCACGGACGCTGCTGTTGATGAAAACCGTGCCCAGCACGATGTCATGCAGCAGCCGGCGGCGGCCATTGAACAGGCCGACCAGCAGGACCAGCGGGGTCAGGAACGAGACCGACACCCAGTAGAGAATGGCGTGAACCGCGCCGAGAACGAAGTAGGGCCGCTCGCCGGTCCATGTCCGCATCTCGATGTCCATCATGCGCATACCGACGGTCGCGCCGTGCGGGCCGCCGAGCGACGCGCCGTAATAGATCAGCGCCCAGATCACCGAGAGCGGCGAGATCAGCCAGAACAGGAACCAGCCGAGCCCCAGCGTCACCACGCCGAACAACGTCACGAAGATGACAGCAAGGACGATGGGAATCGCCAGCACCACAAGGTCGATGAGGAACGCAAAGACCCGCTTGGTCAGCACGCCGCGAAACAGTTCGGGCTGCAACCACGGATCATAGGCCTGCTGCGCGCTGGCGCTGGCCGAAGGATTGTTGCGCCAGGTCGCACCCGGTGCCGCGCCGCCAGTGTTTCTCGTGTCAGACATGGAAACCCTCCTCCGGTCCCATCCGGACCGCTTGCTGCGCACATGGCCCCGCCGGTCCGCGCTCGCAAGACAGCTTAGGCTCACATGGAGAAAAAGTTATGGCGAGTTCCAGCCGGAAGACCGGCTCGAAGCTCAGGATGACGGTCAGCGTTTCTATCGCCCGGCCTTGAGTTTCTCCGCCGCGGCCGGTGCAAAATAGGTCAGCACACCGTCGGCGCCGGCGCGCTTGAACGCAATCAGGCTTTCCATGATCGTGCGATCACGCTCAAGCCAGCCGTTGTTGATGGCGCCCGCGATCATCGCGTATTCGCCGGACACCTGGTAGGCGAAGGTCGGCATCGCGAAGGTGTCCTTCACGCGCCGGACGATGTCGAGATAGGGCATGCCCGGCTTGACCATCACCATGTCCGCGCCTTCCGCGATGTCGAGTTCGACCTCGCGCAGCGCCTCGTCGGAATTTGCCGAATCCATCTGGTAGGTGCGCTTGTCGCCGGTCAGCGTCTTCGCCGAGCCGATGGCGTCGCGGAACGGGCCATAAAAGGCCGATGCGTACTTCGCCGCATAGGCCATGATCTGCACGTCGCCGAAGCCAGCGCGGTCGAGGCCCTCGCGGATCGCGGCGACGCGGCCGTCCATCATGTCCGACGGCGCAATGATGTCGCAACCGGCCTCAGCCTGCACCAGCGCCTGCCGCACAAGGATCGCGACCGTCTCGTCGTTCAGGATCCTGCCGTCCTGCAGCAGGCCGTCATGGCCGTGGCTGGTGAACGGGTCGAGTGCCACGTCGCAAAGGATGCCGAGATCGGGGAATTCCTTCTTGATCGCGCGCACCGCCTGGCACACGAGGTTGTTGGCGTTCAAGGCCTCGGAGCCGGTCTCGTCACGCAGCGATGGATCGGTGTAGGGGAACAGCGCGATGCAGGGGATGTCGAGCTTCATCGCGCGCTCGGCGTCGCGCACGGTCTGATCGACGCTGAGGCGGTCGACGCCGGGCATCGAGGCGATCGGCGCGCGCTTGTTGTCGCCGTCGACGACGAACAGCGGCCAGATCAGATCGTCGGTGGTGAGCACGTTCTCGCGCACCAGCCGCCGCGCCCATTCGGACTTGCGGTTGCGGCGCATCCGCGTGGTCAGATTAAGGGAAGGGGCGGCGTTGCCCAAGTTGTTGGCTAGGTCGCGCGGGGTGTCCCGCATTTCGATCGGACGTCCGAACTTGATCGCCATTGTGATACCACTCCCGCGCGAAACAGATGCAGCGAGATGTAGCATCTGCCGGGGCCGCCGTCACCGCACGGAGGTGTCATCGGGCGGATTGATTTTAGGGGCGTAAGGGATCAAACAGACGGCATGAACAAGGACATCCGGCAAACAATGGCCGCGCGCATGGTCCGTGGCGCGAACGACGACGTGCCGCGCGACCAGGTCAATCTGGTGACGCCGATGACGTCGCCGGACGCGGAGAGCGGCGACAACACGTGGACCGGCCGCCTCGTGCTGTTCCTGCGCGTCATGGCTGTGCTGTCGATGATCAAGGGCCTCTACCACTGGGCGGAGATCACCGGCTTCATCGGCGGCGAGGATCGCGCCTTCGAAGCGCAGACCACGCAATGGCAAACCGCCACGGTTTACTTCGCGGTGATCGAACTCGTGGCGGCGGTGGGACTGTGGCTCGCGACGCCATGGGGCGCGGTGGTGTGGCTTACGACCATCGTGTCCACCGCGGTGATCGAACTGATGTTCCCGGCGATCTATGGCGGCAACCTTTTCGCGGTGCTCGTCGCGTTGGTGCTGCTCGGGGCCTACCTTATCCTGGCGTGGCTTTCGGCGCGGGAGCGGCCGCCGTAGCGTTTCGCGACAGCCCTGCCTTGATGTTTTACGAAGTCTTTCAAATTTGAGCGACCGGTGTTCTGGAATGCGACAGGGCGCGCGACGAAGCGTGAACATCGGCCGTTCTCGGTGAATCAAAACTAACAAAAAGCCCTTATTTTATCGATGTAACATACGATTCACCGTTTCAAATAAACCTTCTCTTTATGCTGTTATTTAAGCTGATCTTCAAACGCCTCCCTTAGTTTCCACCTATCAGACGGGACAAAAGTTTCGTCGAATAAGTCGTAAAAAACGACAACAGGGGAAGTGTCATGATCAAAGCCGCCGCTACGGCCATTGAGCCCGCACGCGACAACGCTGCTGCACCCGTGCAGCCGCTCTATCTCGAAGCTCTTACGCTTGTCGAACGTCTGCATCGCCGTCTGCTCGACGTCATCAAGGATGAATTCGATCGCCGCGGCCGCGCCGACATCAACTCGGTCCAGGCGCTGCTGCTCTATAACATCGGCGACAAGGAACTGACCGCAGGTGAGCTGCGCACGCGCGGCTATTACCTCGGCTCCAACGTCTCCTACAATCTGAAGAAGCTCGTCGAGATGGGTTTCCTCGATCATCAGCGTTCGCGTGTCGATCGCCGCTCGGTCCGGATTCGTCTGACCGCGCAGGGCCAGGAAATCCGCCACATCGTCGACGCGCTGTATCAGAAGCACGTCAAGACGGTGGAGCAGGTGGGCGGCATCTCGAACGCCGAGTTCGCGACGCTGAACAAGTCGCTGCATCGCCTCGAGCGCTTCTGGACCGACCAGATCCTGTATCGGCTCTGAGACACCGGGCCTCACGATATTCGGGTCAGCCGGCGGATCAAAAAGACCGGCGGCCCGCGCCAACTTTCTGAAAGTTTAAGCCGGTGCCCTCCGGCCGTTACCGAAGTGCGCGCAAGATGCACGCGGAAGAATTCCGCACGAGTTTCCCCTGGTGTGGGACGACGCGACTTGAGGCGCCCGAAAAGGCGCCTTTTCGCGTTCATGTCCCCGAGAATCGACTCGTAAACGAGTCCTGAATCATCGCCCGCCAAGAGCAAAAATATCGTCCGAGACTCTTGCGCGGACTCTTTCCATCATCCTCACATCATGAGGCCGATTCTCAAATTCGCCGGCGACCGCCTGCAGGTCGCGTTGATGCTCGTTCTGCTGGCCGCGTGCTCGCTGAACGTGATGTTCCTTTACGCCCGGCTTTAACCGGGGCAGGGCATCCGCCCGCCGGCGTCCATTTTCTCATTAATTGCAGCCGGTCCGTATCGAACCCGGGTTCCCATGGGTCAATTCACGTATTCCCCGAAGGCGCGGGAATCGTCCAAGCGTGGGGGCGTTGGCAAACAATTAAGCGAAGAGCCGCACGATCATGTGGTCAAGGCTCTCACTGATGGAAACGAGGAAGCCCATGGACGCGCAGACCATTGCCATCGACGCGGTTGTCGTTCTGACCGGCAGTAACCGGGATACGGTCACCGCCCTGATTCAGAAATTCTACCTGACCGGGGTGAAGGACCCCAAGCGCCTGACCTTCAAGGGATTGCAGGCCGTCGCCCGGATTTAGGCGTTCCGCCCAAGGTCCAGCCGTCCCTGAGCCGCTCGTCGCCGTGCCGCGACAGGGGGCTGGCGGGTCGCTTTTCCTCGTTTTCGGCCGGTCAGACTGCCCAACGGGCCTGAAGCGCCGTTTTGTGGGCCGTTATCGCCTAAATGTGGCCCACCTGCTTGTGGAACTTGGACCCCACCGCCAGATATGGTATCTCGCGGCTGCCGCCCTTGATGCCACACAGCATTTTCAGGAAAAGTGGAAACCGGTTTTCCGTTGGAAAATGCTCCTAAACTGACCGTCCGTAGCCGTCCGAAGGCTGCGGCGGTGGAGACATTTCATCCATGAGCTCTTCCGCCAAAACCGCATCCGCCCCCGACTCGTTTTTCACGGCCTCGCTCGCGCAGGCCGATCCGGAGATCGCAAACGCGATCAAGGGCGAGCTTGGCCGCCAGCAGCATGAGATCGAGCTGATCGCGTCGGAAAACATCGTCAGCCGCGCCGTGCTCGAGGCGCAGGGCTCGGTGATGACCAACAAGTACGCGGAAGGCTATCCGGGCGCGCGCTATTACGGCGGCTGCGAGTTCGTCGATGTTGCCGAGACGCTGGCTATCGAGCGCGCCAAGAAACTGTTCGGCGCGGGTTTCGCCAATGTGCAGCCGAACTCCGGCAGCCAGATGAATCAGGCGGTGTTCCTCGCGCTGCTTCAGCCGGGCGATACCTTCATGGGCCTCGATCTTGCCGCGGGTGGACATCTCACCCACGGCGCGCCGGTGAACATGTCCGGCAAATGGTTCAAGCCTGTGCACTACACCGTGCGCCGCGAAGACCAGATCATCGATATGGACGCGGTGGCGAAGCAGGCTGAACAGGTCCGGCCGAAGCTCATCATTGCCGGTGGCTCGGCCTATTCGCGTGCGTGGGACTTCAAGCGTTTCCGCGAGATCGCCGACAGCGTCGGGGCCTATCTGCTGGTCGACATGGCGCATTTCGCGGGCCTCGTCGCGGGTGGTGTTCATGCCTCGCCGGTGCCGTATGCGCACGTCACAACCACGACCACACACAAGTCGCTGCGCGGTCCGCGCGGTGGCCTGATCCTCAGCAACGACGAGGCGATCGCCAAGAAGCTGAACTCGGCGATTTTCCCCGGTCTGCAGGGCGGCCCGCTGATGCATGTCATCGCGGCGAAGGCGGTGGCGTTCAAGGAAGCGCTGCAGCCGGACTTCAAGATCTACGCCAGGAACGTGGTCGAGAATGCCAAGGCGCTGGCGGAAACGCTGCGCTCCAACGGGTTCGAGATCGTCTCCGGCGGCACCGACAACCACCTGATGCTGGTGGACCTGCGGCCGAAGGGCCTCAAGGGCAATGTTTCGGAGAAGGCGCTGGTCCGCGCCGGTCTCACCTGCAACAAGAACGGCATTCCGTTCGACCCCGAAAAGCCGTTCGTCACCTCCGGCCTGCGTCTCGGCACGCCGGCAACCACCACGCGCGGTTTCGGCGTTGCCGAATTCAAGCAGGTCGGCGCGCTGATTTCGGAAGTGCTCAACGCGGTCGCACAGTCCGGCGACGGCGCGGCGCCTCTGGTCGAGGCTGCGGTGAAGGAAAAGGTGAAAGAACTCACCAGCCGCTTCCCGATCTACCAGTAAGGCGGGCTCATGCGCTGCCCAAGCTGCAACAGTCTCGATACGCAGGTGAAGGATTCACGGCCGACGGAAGATTCGGCCGTGATCCGGCGGCGGCGTGTCTGCATGGCGTGCAACTTCCGCTTCACCACCTTCGAGCGCGTGCAGCTTCGCGAACTCACCGTCATCAAGCGCAACAGCCGCCGCGTTCCGTTCGATCGGGACAAGCTGGTGCGCTCGCTGCAGATCAGCCTGCGCAAGCGCCCTGTCGATCCCGAGCGGGTGGAAAAGATGGTATCGGCCATCGTGCGCGAACTTGAAAGCGGCGGTGAGTCGGAGATTTCGTCTGAGGTGATCGGCGAGACCGTGATGGAGCATCTGCGCCAGCTCGATGACGTGGCCTATGTCCGCTTCGCCTCGGTCTATCGCAATTTCCGCGAGGCGAAGGACTTCGAAGCCGTGCTCGGTGAACTGTCGGGCGAGGACGAGCCGCCGCGTCCTGCGGTCGTGCGCAAATGATTTTCTTACGACGCGGCGTTCGCGTTTCCGCTACGCTTGATCGTTGTGACGGACGTTTCTGATCATCGATACATGCAGCTTGCGCTGGCGCTTGGCCGGCGCGGGCAGGGCCGTACCTGGCCGAACCCGGCCGTCGGCGCGGTGGTCGTCAAGGATGGCATCATCGTCGGGCGGGGCTGGACCCAGCCCGGTGGGCGGCCTCACGCCGAGCCCGAGGCCCTCAAGCGTGCGGGCGATGCGGCGCGCGGCGCGACGCTCTATGTCACGCTGGAGCCATGCTCGCATTTCGGCAAATCGCCGCCCTGCGCAGACGCGGTCATCGCGGCGGGCATTGCCCGAGTCGTCTCCGCCGTTGAAGATTCCAATCCCGAAGTGGGCGGACAAGGGCACGCGCGGCTGCGGGCCGCGGGCATCGCGGTGGAAGTCGGCGTCTGCGGCGAGGAAGCCGTGCGCGATCACGCCGGACACTTCCTGCGGATCCGGGAGAAGCGCCCGTTCGTGATCCTGAAACTTGCGGTCTCCGCTGACGACAAGATCGCCGCGGCGGGACATCGCCCGGTCGCGATCACCGGCGAGGCCGCGAAGGCGCGGATGCATCTGTTGCGCGCGCAAAGCGATGCGATCCTGGTCGGCATCGGTACCGTACTGGCCGACGATCCGCTCCTGACCTGCCGCCTGCCCGGGCTGGAGGCGCAATCGCCGGTGCGCGTGGTGCTGGATCGCGCTCTGCGGCTGCCCGGCGAAAGCAGGCTGGTTCATTCGGCGCGCGAACATCCGCTCTGGGTGATGACATCCGATCTGTCGGAAGCTCCGGCGGCGATGAAGCTGGGTGCAGCGGGCGCGCAGGTGATCCGCTTGCCTGTCATCACTGCGCCGATGCCGGGTCTCGATCTGAAAGCCGTTTCAAACACGCTGTCGGAGAAGGGCATCACGCGGCTGATGGTGGAAGGCGGCGCGCGGGTGGCGTCCTCGTTTCTGAGCGCGGGGCTGGTCGATGAGGTCTGGCTGCTGCGCGGGCCGGACACAATCGGCATGGATGGTATTCCGGCGCTCGATACGCAGCCATTGTCGGTCATCGCCCAGTCGCCTCGCTGGCGCGTGCGTGCTACCGAGACCTTGGATCGAGACATCCTGACAATTTACGAGCGCACCTGAATGTTCACCGGCATCATCACGGATATTGGAGAGATCACCACCTTCACGCCGACCGCGCCGGGGCAGCTGCACCGGCTGCGCATCGCTTGCCATTTCGACCAGACCACCATCGCCGACGGCGCGTCGATCGCGTGCAACGGCGTCTGCCTGACGGTCGTTCAGTCCGGCGTCGATCAGGGCCAGACGTGGTTCGATGTCGATACCGCCGCCGAGACATTGCGCATGACGACGGCGAAAGGCTGGGGCAAGGGCACCCGCCTCAATCTCGAACGCGCGCTCAAGATCGGCGACGAACTCGGCGGGCACATCGTGGCGGGCCATGTCGACGGAATCGCGACGATTGTTGCGCGCGATGATCTGCCGGACATCACAAGGTTAGAGATGGCGAAATTCGAACTGCGCGCGCCGCGCGATCTGGCGAAGTTCATCGCGGCCAAGGGATCGGTGACGCTCGACGGCGTTTCGTTGACCGTCAACACGGCCGTGGACGACCGGTTCTCCGTGCTGATCATTCCACATACGCTGAAGATGACGACACTAAGCGATTGGCGTGCAGGGTCCGAAATCAATCTCGAGGTCGATCTGATGGCGCGCTATGCGGCGCGGCTGACGGAGATGCGGACCTAGTGTGGTGGTTCGCAAGTCCGCAACACCGCTTCTGCACATCCATCTGCGGACTTGCGAACCAAAACCACACTAGAATTATAGTTTGCTAGTGTCCTTTTGAATCCGAAGTTCGCTATGGAGCGCGCGGCAAAATAAGGCGAACTTCGGATTCAGGACACTAGAAGCCGCATTTCATTCTGTCATTATAAAATCCGGGGGGATTCACATGCCGCTGTTCAGCGATTATCCGGTCGCAACGCTCGAGGACGTCGTTCGGTTCGAGACCGAGAAGACGCTCGAACAGCGCTACGATGCCCGCAGCGTCTACGACATTTTCGCAAAGAGCGCGGCGCGCCATCCCGACCGCACCGCGCTAACCATGCTGATGACGGGCGCGGATGACGAGACGCCGCGCCTCGTCACCTATCGGCAGATGCTGGAGGGGATCACCCGCGCGGCGAATTTCTTCGCAAGTCTCGGCGGACCCGGAGCAGGCATCGCCTACATTCTCCCGAGTCTGGTCGAGACGCACTTCACGCTCTGGGGCGCGGAAACCGCCGGCTACGCCGTGCCGCTCAATTTCCTGTTGCAGGCGCAGAATATCGCCGACCTCGTCCGTGCATCCGAGGCGAAGATCCTCGTGGCGCTCGGTCCGCATCCGCAACTCGACATCTGGGAGAAGGCGGTCGCAGTCGGCAAGCTGCTGCCGGACCTCAAGTTGGTGCAGGTGTCGCTGACCGATGCGCCGCGGCCGGACGGCGTGTTCGGGTTTGGGCCGGGGTTGAAGGAGCAGGACGGCAGCGCGCTGACCTTCGGACAGGCGCGCAGCGGCGAAGATGTCGCGGCCTATTTCCACACCGGCGGCACCACCGGCCTGCCCAAGCTCGTGACCCATACGCACCGCAACCAGATCGCAGCGGCGTTCGGCGGCACGGTGCTGCAGGATCTGACCGAAGCTGACGCTATCACCAACGGCCTGCCGCTGTTTCATGTCGCGGCGACGATCTCTTGCGGGCTGTCGTTTTTTATCGCGGGTGCGAATGTGCTCGTGCTCTCGCCGGCGGGTATGCGCAACCCGTCCATCGTCAAGAATTTCTGGAGGATCGTCGAACGCTATCGTGCCACCGTGATCGGCGGTGTGCCGACGGCGCTGGCCGCGCTGCTCAATGTGCCGGTCGATGCGGATATTTCCTCGGCCCGCTACAGCATCTCTGGTGCCTCGCTGCTGCCGCGCGCGGTCGCACTCGCGTTCCAGAAAATGACCGGAACGACGATCCACGAAATTCTCGGCATGACCGAAACTGGCGGATTGGTGTCGATAGACCCTGCGGCGGGCGAACCGGTGCTGGGTTCTGTCGGTGTCCGGCTGCCTTATACAAAGGTGGTTGTTCGCAAGCTCGGCGCCGATGGTTCGCTCAGCGAGGCCTGCGCGCCGCACGAGGTTGGCGTTATGACGATTTCCGGCCCGAACGTCACACCGGGTTACAAGGACGCAAGCCAGAACAGCGGAGCATTGCGCGCCGGTTATCTGGACAGCGGCGATCTTGCCTACACGGATGAGCAGGGGCGGCTGTTCGTTGCCGGCCGTTCCAAGGATCTGATCATCCGCAGCGGTCACAACATCGATCCGGTCCTGATCGAGGACGCGCTGCAATCCCACCCGGCGGTGGCGCTGGCAGCGGCGGTCGGTCAGCCCGACAAATATGCCGGTGAACTGCCGGTGTGCTACGTGGCGCTGAAGCCGGGCGCGCAGGCAACCGCCGACGAACTGAAGGCCTATGCCGAGCCGCTGATCGCGGAGCGTCCGGCGTGGCCGAAGCAGATCATCGTGATCGACGCCATTCCTACGACCAGCGTCGGCAAGATCTTCAAGCCGCAGTTGCGCACCGACGCCGTGCAGCGGCTGGTGGCGCAGGTGGTTGCAGAGGTGATGGGGAGCGGCGCCGCCGTGATCGACGTTGTGGCGGGGGGCAAGCGCGGCATCGACGTCACGGTGACGCTGCCTGCGGTGCTCGCGGGTCAGCAGGCCGTGGTTGAGAAGGTGCTGGATGGATACCTGTTCGACTACAAGGTGCAGCAAGCGAATTGAGGCGGTTCTGGTGTCCTGAATCTGAAGTTCACCTTGCATCCCTGCCTTGAAAGGCGGCTGTTGCGCTTGGCTTTGCGGCGGGCAGCGACTACAAACACGCAACACTGACAACATGCTCGTGACTGGATCGAATAATGGCTGAACCGCGCCGCGCCGAACTGAAAGATGAAACCGATATCAGCGGCGCGCATGTCGTGATTATCGAAGCGCGCTTCTATGATGACATCCAGGAAGCGTTGCTTCAGGGCGCGCTGAAGGAACTGGAGGCCGCGGGCGTCGGCTATGACGTGATCAGCGTTCCGGGCGCGCTGGAAATTCCGGCGGCGATTGCGATTGCGATGGATGCCTCGAAGAAAAACGGCAGGCCTTATGACGGTGCCATTGCGCTCGGTTGCGTCGTGCGCGGCGACACTATTCACTTTGAAATCGTCTCGATGGAGTCTTCGCGCGCCCTGATGGATCTTTCCGTCGCACGTGGCCTGCCGCTCGGCAACGGTATCATCACCGTCAACACCACGGAGCAGGCGTGGGAACGCGCCCGCGCCGACCGGCTGAACAAGGGCGGCGATGCGGCCCGTGCGGCACTTACGATGATGCGGATCAAGAAGCGTCTGGCGAAACCGCTATGAGCGAGCCCAGGAAGACTGGCGACAAGGGGCCGGGCGATAAGAAAGCCAACCGGCGCGGCGCGGCGCGTCTCGCAGCGGTGCAGGCTCTTTACCAGATGGACATCGCGGGCGCGGGTATCGGCGACATTTTCGCCGAGTTTGAAAGCCACTGGCTCGGCAGCGAAGTCGAAGGCGACACGTATCTGCCGGCCGAAGCGGCCTTCTTCAAGGACGTAGTCGCCGGCGTGGTGCGCGATCAGAGCAAGCTCGATCCGCTGATCGACAAGGCGCTCGAAAGCGGCTGGCCGCTGAAGCGTATCGACGCGATCCTGCGCGCGACGCTGCGGGCAGGGGCCTATGAACTCGAACATCGCAAGGACATTCCCGCCCGCGTCGTGGTGTCGGAATATGTCGATGTCGCGCATGCTTTCGTCGACAAGGATGAAACGGGAATGGTGAACGCCGTGCTCGACCAGATCGCGCGGCAGTTTCGTGCGGGCGAATTCGCGCGGGGGTAGGATACAGCCGTCATGCCCGGCCATGACGAAAATGGAATTGGTCGCAACGAATGGCCTCTGGTGAAGATGATCTCATCGCGCGCTACTTCCGTCCGCTCGCGACCGATCCCGGCGCGCTCGGCCTGATCGACGATGCCGCCTTGCTGAAACAGTCCGGCGACGATCTCGTTGTCACCACGGACGCTATTGTTGAAGGCGTCCACTTTCTCCCCAACGATCCACCGGACATTCTTGCGCGCAAGGCGCTGCGGGTGAACCTGTCGGATCTGGCAGCCAAAGGGGCCGTGCCCGCAGGTTTCGTGCTGACGCTGGCGTTGCGCGAGGCGAGCGACGAATGGCTCCGGCCGTTCGCGCAGGCGCTCGGCGAGGATGCGACTGCGTTCGGTTGCCCGGTACTCGGTGGCGATACGGTCTCGACGCCCGGTCCGCTGATGATCTCGATCACCGCATTCGGCCGCGTTCCGCCGGGCAGGATGGTCCGGCGCGACGGCGCGACGGCCGGCGACAGGATCGCCGTCACCGGGACCGTCGGCGATGCCGCACTGGGTTTGCGAATTCTCAAAGGCCAGATCGGAGGCGAAGCGCTCGACGTGCCCTCGCGCGATTTTCTCGTTCAGCGTTATCGCGTGCCGCAGCCCCGCAATGCGCTCGCTGTCGCCATCCGCGATCATGCGAGCGCGGCCATGGACGTCTCGGACGGCCTGGCCGGCGACCTAGCGAAATTGTGCGCGGCCTCAAACGTTGCAGCGTCCGTCGAAATGGCCACTGTTCCGCTCTCGGCACCGGCCCGTGCCTTGCTGGCAAAGGGAAGCGCCGGGATCGAGACATTGATATCGGGCGGTGACGACTACGAGGTCGTTTGCTCCGTCCCGGAGAATCAGTGGGATTCGTTCGTTGCCGCCGCGCGGAGGGCGGATGTCCCGGTTAGCGCCATTGGCAGAGTGGCGGCGGGCACGGCTGCGCCGCAGTTCCTTGACGCCTCCGGCAAGCCGGTCGCCCTGAAACGCTTGTCTTACAGCCATTTCTGACAGTTTCCCCCGCAAACGCGGCATCCGGCGCGATTCGTGGAATCGCCCGAAAAAGCGCCTCGCAAGCGTCTGGCGGCGTTGCGTCAAGGGTATGATTTTGGCATTGTCCGCGCCGAATTGAGGCAGCTTTTCGGCTTCCGACGAGCATGCCTCCTTTTTTGCGCCCCCGGCCATCCTGTACGGCCAGCGGAGCGTTTCTGGGGAAACAGCAGGGATCTGAGGCAAATTCAATGACAGCATTATGGTTGATCGTGCTCGCGGGAGCGCTTTCCATCGTTTACGCCGCGTGGGCCACCTCGTCGGTACTCGCAGCAGATGCGGGCAATGCCCGTATGCAGGAAATCGCAGCGGCGGTGCGCGAAGGCGCGCAGGCCTATCTCAAGCGTCAGTACCTGACGATCGGTATCGTCGGCATCGTGATCTTCGCGCTGCTGGCTTACTTCCTCGGCATTCTCGTGGCGGTCGGCTTTCTGATCGGCGCGGTGCTGTCCGGCGCCGCCGGCTTCATCGGCATGAACGTCTCGGTTCGCGCCAACGTGCGCACCGCGCAGGCGGCGACCAAGTCGCTGGCTGGCGGTCTTGAACTCGCGTTCAAGGCGGGCGCGATCACCGGTCTGCTCGTCGCAGGTCTCGCGCTGCTCGGCGTGACGCTGTACTTCATGTATCTGACGCAGGGTGCCGGTTTCGCCCCCAACAGCCGCACTGTTGTCGACGCCCTGGTGGCGCTCGGCTTCGGCGCATCGCTGATCTCGATCTTCGCGCGTCTCGGCGGCGGCATCTTCACCAAGGGTGCGGACGTCGGCGGCGATCTCGTCGGCAAGGTCGAAGCCGGTATTCCGGAAGACGATCCGCGCAACCCCGCCACCATCGCCGACAACGTCGGCGATAACGTCGGCGATTGCGCCGGCATGGCGGCGGACCTGTTCGAGACCTACGCGGTGACGGCTGTCGCCACCATGGTGCTGGCGGCGATCTTCTTCGCCACGTCGCCGCTGCTGGTGAACATGATGACGCTGCCGCTTGCCATCGGCGGCATCTGCATTCTGACCTCGATCGCCGGTACCTTCTTCGTGAAGCTCGGTGCCAGCCAGTCGATCATGGGTGCGCTGTACAAGGGCCTGATTGCCACCGGCGTTCTGTCGTTGATCGGTGTGGCGATCGTGATCCACCAGCTGATCGGCTTCGGTCCGCTCGCCGGCGTGAAGTACACCGGCCTCGCGCTGTTCGAATGCGGCATCGTCGGTCTGGTCGTTACGGGTCTCATCATCTGGATCACCGAATACTACACCGGCACGGATTTCCGTCCGGTGAAGTCGATTGCGGCGTCTTCGGTGACCGGTCACGGCACCAACGTGATCCAGGGTCTCGCGATCTCGATGGAATCGACAGCGGCTCCGGCCATCGTCATCATCGCGGGCATCCTCGTCACCTACAGCCTCGCAGGCCTGTTCGGCATTGCGATTGCCACCACGACGATGCTGGCGCTGGCCGGCATGATCGTCGCGCTCGACGCTTTCGGACCGGTCACCGACAATGCCGGCGGCATTGCCGAAATGGCCGGCCTTCCGAAGGAAGTGCGCAAGGCCACCGACGCGCTCGACGCGGTCGGCAACACCACCAAGGCCGTCACCAAGGGCTACGCGATCGGTTCGGCCGGTCTCGGCGCGCTGGTGCTGTTCGCGGCCTACAATGAAGACCTCAAGTTCTTCATCGCCAACGCCGCGAAGTACCCGTACTTCCAGGGCGTCATTCCGGACTTCTCGCTGAACAATCCTTACGTCGTGGTCGGCCTGCTGTTCGGCGGCCTGCTGCCGTATCTGTTCGGCGCGATGGGTATGACCGCTGTGGGCCGTGCGGCCGGCGCGATCGTCGAGGAAGTGCGTCGCCAGTTCCGCGAAAAGCCGGGCATCATGAAGGGCACCGACAAGCCGGATTACGGCAAGGCGGTCGATCTCCTGACCAGGGCGGCGATCAAGGAAATGATCATTCCGTCGCTGCTGCCGGTGCTGTCGCCGATCTTCGTCTACTTCGTGATCTACGTCATCGCGGGTGGCGGCGCGGCCGGCAAGTCGGCTGCCTTCTCGGCGGTCGGCGCCATGCTGCTCGGCGTCATCGTCACCGGTCTGTTCGTCGCGATCTCGATGACCTCGGGCGGCGGCGCATGGGACAACGCCAAGAAGTACATCGAGGACGGCCATCACGGCGGCAAGGGTTCCGACGCGCACAAGGCGGCGGTGACCGGCGATACCGTCGGCGACCCCTACAAGGATACGGCAGGTCCTGCGGTGAACCCAATGATCAAGATCACCAACATCGTGGCGCTGCTGCTGCTGGCGATCCTGGCACACTGATCATCAGGCCGAATCGAAAACAAACCCCGCAACGCAAGTTGCGGGGTTTTTTCATTGCGCGGACGCCACACCTGATTGTTGCGATTTGATGACATGTTGAATCGTTATCCCCGCTGAAAACTTTTCAGCAGCAGGAAACCCGAGCGCCGCGGCGTGCGTTGATCCAACTCACCAAGGGAGGCGAAACATGGCAGCCGACGACGGAGATCCGTTTGAGCAGGGGAAGCTTGCGCGATTCAACAACGAGCCGCACGACAATCCCTATCCGGAAAACACCGAGCAGCATCAGCGCTGGGAGGCGGGTTACAAGTTTGTCGAGCAGGGACTGATGTCGGTGTAACGCTGATCTATTTCGAAGACGAACGGCCGCTCCATCGGGGCGGCCGTTTTTATTTTGAGAACCGAGGGGCCTTTGACGTCGTCAGTTGACGTCCATCTTGAGGCCTTCCTTGTTGATGATGCCCGCGAACTTCTTGATCTCGTTATTGATGAAGGTCGTGAACTGTTCGGGCGTGCCGTAGTCCGGCACGGCGCCCATCGCCGCGATGTTCTTCTTGATGTCTTCGCGCTCCAGCATTTTCTTGATCTCGGCGTTGTAGGCATCGACGATCGGCCGCGGCGTGCCGCTCTGGATGAACATGCCGAACCACGATGACACGTCGAAATTGGCAAGCTCCGGGGCGCTCTCGCGCATGGTCGGGATGTTCGGCGCCTTGAAGCTGCGCTCCGGCGTGGTCACGGCCAGCGCCACCAGCGTTCCGGTCTCCGTCTGCGGCAGCGACGGATAGAGATTGTCGAACAGGATCGCGACATCACCGCCGAGCGCACCGGTGAGGGCGGGGCCAGCTCCGCGGAACGGGATGTGGGTCATCCTCAGTCCCGTCAGTTGCAGGAACCAGACCGCGGTGAGATGCGGGCTCTGTCCCACGCCTGAGGTGCCGTAGTTCAGCTTGTCCGGATTGGCCTTGAGATAGGCGATCAATTCCTTGATCGATTTGATTCCGCTCGAAGGATGCGCCGAGACGATGTTGGGAATCCGGATCGCGTTGCTGACCGGCTGAAGCTGTTCCGGTTTGTAGGGCAGGGAGCGGAAGATGCTGAAGGCGACCGCGTTGGGGCCGGGATTGCCGACCAGGATAGTGTTTCCGTCAGGCTTCTGTTGCGTGAAATAGGCTGTGCCGATGGTGCCGCCGCCACCGGACTTGTTCTCGACGACAGCCGAGATGCCCCACGCCTGTTGCAGATGCTGCGCGAGATAGCGCCCGATCACATCGGTGCTGCCGCCCGGCGCGGCGGGCACGATGATGCGGACGGTATCGGTCGGACGCCAGTCGGCGGCTTTCACCGAACGTGGCCAGAGCGAACTTGTAGAAAGAGCAGCAGCACCTGACAGCACGGTGCGGCGCGACAGTGAACGTGTCATCGGTATCCTCCCAGCGACATCTCGTTTGCGAGATTATTGTTGGGACGAAGCGTAGCGAGCGCGACCGCCCCGTCAAGCGACGAGGATTTCGCGCAGCGAAATGCCCGCAGCTAAAACTGCGGGCATGGCCGGCGAAGACAATGGAAATCAGCGCGGGCTGAGAATCTTGAAGATCGGAGTGAGGTAGCTCATCTCCTGACCACTGGTCGGTGTAGTGCGGCTGATGAAATCGAAGATCTTGCCGTCTTGCAGTCCGTAGTTGGCGACGCGCTGCACGGTGCGGTTCTTGTCGAAATAGATCGCGATCACGCGCTGGTCGACGACTTGCTGCTGCATGAACGCGACTTTGCGCTCGGAGCGTTGCGAGATGTAGTAAAATACCTCGCCGCTGAGGGTGGCAACCGTCGACGGTGTGCCCATCACGATCAGAACCTGATCCTGACTGGCGCCGATCGGAATTTGCTCAAGCGCGCCGGGCGGCAGGATGTAACCCTTCTGAAACTGCTCGCCGGCGCAAGCTCCCAGAATGGTGCAGACGAGTGCCACGACGGCACCCGCACGCAAGCGGGCGGCGAACCGTCGTGGTCCGGCAATATGAAGACCGGGCTGTATGGAAACAGTCATGTCTTGCGTAGCCTTCCTCTTGCTTCTTGGCTCTTGCGTCAGCCGGGGCGTTGACGTACCGGGCAGTTTCAATACACCGGGGGGCTCCGGGGACGATCAGATATCGTCTCCGGATTCGACGTGGAACCGAAAAATGCTTTGGCCGTTCAATCGTTTCAGGAACCCCGCCGTCCCGCGCGGCACCATTGAAGCCATCTATGGCATGATCGTGGCGCAAGCGCGAGAACCGGCGTTCTACGCGGATCTCCACGTCCGCGACACGGTTAATGGCCGTTTCGACCTGCTGATCCTGCATCTGTGGCTTGTGTTGCGCCGGTTGCAGCCGGCGCCGGGAGGCAGTGGCCTGTCGCAGGCGCTTTTCGACCGCTTTTGCGCGGACATGGACGACAATCTCCGGGAAATGGGGGTGGGCGACCTGACGGTCCCGAAACGGATGCAGGCGTTCGGCGAGGCGTTCTATGGGCGAACCTCGGCCTACGATCTGGCTTTTGAGGCGGGCGACGAGGCATTGGCGCAGGCGCTGTCGCGCAACGTCTTCAACGGCGAATTTCCCGAGAGTGCCAAGTTGCTTGCGGCCTACGTCCGCCAAACCAGCGATGCATTGAAGGCATTGGACGACGCGGTTATCACCGGCGGATCGTGGTCCTTTCCGAAACCCATGGTCGCCGCAGGGGCCTCAGCATGAGCAAATCTGGCCAGATGCCGGACGGGGATTTTCCGTGGAGCTTTCCCGTCGTGGTGGCTCAACTGCCCGAGGCAGGGTTGCATCAGGTTCTGGAAGCCAGCGCCGCGCAGCGGCAGCTGCTGGCGGACGCGGCCGGCGTGAATGCGGTGCTGCGGGCGACGGCGACCTTCGACGTCGTGCCAGAAGCGGATGGCCGGGTGAACGTCACCGGCAGCGTTCAGGCACGGGTGGAACAGGCGTGCGTGGTTTCGCTCGAGCCGGTGGAGAATGACCTCGACGAGAGCATCACGGCGGTGTTCGCGCCACCCGCGCAGATTCCGGTCAGTCCGAGATCCGTTCAGAAGGAAGATGGGGAGGATGCTGAGATCCCCGATCTGCCGGAGCCGATCGTTAATGGCGCTATCGACCTTGGCCATCTGGCGACGGAGTTCCTGATTCTGGGAATTGATCCCTATCCACGCAAACCGGGCGTGGCTTTTATCCCGCCCGCCACGCCGCAGGACCCGGATGAGCATCCGTTTGCTGCCCTAAAGGCGCTCAAGGCTGCTCCGGGCAAGCCTGAAGGGTCCAAAGGCAAGAAACCCAAGGGAAAATGATGGACAGGCGGGTAGGCGCTTGTCCGAACCGGCGGTCGTGGTCAAGCCGTTGTATCGCACCACAAAAACGCTATTGTCGCTGCCCGGCTGGGGTTGCGCTGGTTGTAGCGAATACCTCCGCCTAATGCTGTCAGAACGACGGCTTTCAGACCGCGGCCAATCACCTCAAGGCCGCAACGATCAGGTTTCCGGGACGCCTTATGCCGCAAAAGGTTCGAATCGCGCTTGATGCCATGGGCGGCGATTTCGGTGCATCGGTCGTCGTTCCGGGCGCGGCTCTCGCGTTGACGCGGCACACCGATATCGAATTTCTGCTGTTCGGCGACAGCGCCTTGATCAACACGCAACTGGAAGCCCATCCGGCGCTCAAGGCCGTGTCACGGGTCTTCCATGCCGATATTGCCATCAGCATGGACGAGAAGCCGAGCCAGGCGCTGCGCCGGGGCCGCAAGTCTTCTTCCATGTGGTTGGCGATCGATGCCGTGAAGAAGGGCGAGGCCGATGTCGCGGTTTCCGCCGGCAACACCGGCGCGCTGATGGCGATGGCGCGGCTGAACCTGCGGATGATGCCCGGCATTGACCGTCCGGCGATTGCAGCCGTTTGGCCGACGGTGCGCGGCGAATCCGTCGTGCTCGATGTCGGCGCCTCAATCGGGGGTGACGCGCGCCATCTCGCCTTCCTGGCGATCATGGGCAGCGCCATGGCGCGGGTGTTGTTCGATCTTGAGCGGCCGACGGTGGGCCTGCTCAACATCGGCGTGGAAGAAGTGAAGGGCGTCGAGGAGGTGCGGGGCGCGGCGGAACTGCTCCGGGCGATGAACCTGCCGCAACTCGAATTCATTGGATTTGTCGAGGGCGACGGCATCGGCAAGGGCGCTGCCGACGTTATCGTGACCGAAGGATTCAGCGGCAACATCGCCTTGAAGACTGCCGAAGGCACCGCGCGGCAGATCGCGGAATATCTGCGCAGCGCCATGAGCCGGACCTGGCGCTCGAAACTCGGTTACATCTTCGCGCGTGGCGCTTTCAACGCGCTGCGCGACAAGATGGATCCCCGCAAGGTCAATGGCGGCGTCTTTCTCGGGCTGAACGGAGTGGTCATCAAGAGCCACGGCGGCACCGATGCCGAGGGCTTTGCGTCGGCAGTCGATGTTGGTTATGACATGGTTCGCTACGATCTCCTGCCCAAGATCAATCAAACACTCAACCGCGATGGCCACGCTCTTTCGATCGTGCCCAACGCGCAGGAGGCTGTCTCGTGACTGTGATGCGTTCGGTCGTGCTTGGCTACGGTTCTTATATGCCGGAGCGCATCCTGACCAATGCCGAATTGGCAAAGATGGTGGACACATCCGACGAATGGATTGTCCAGCGTACCGGCATCAAGCAGCGGCACATCGCTGCGGAAGGCGAGTTCACGTCGCACCTCGGCCTCAAGGCCGCGCAGGCGGCGATCGCCAATGCCGGCATCGACACGCAGTCGATCGACCTGATCGTGCTGGCAACCTCGACGCCGGACAATACTTTTCCTGCCACGGCTGTCGCTATTCAGAACGGCCTCGGCATCAACCACGGCGCTGCATTCGATTTGCAGGCCGTGTGTTCGGGATTCATCTTCGCGCTGGCGACCGCCGATAATTTTCTCAAGAGCGGAGCGTTCAAGCGCGCGCTGGTGATCGGCGCAGAAACCTTCTCGCGGATTCTGGACTGGAACGACCGTGGAACCTGCGTCCTGTTCGGTGACGGGGCTGGTGCCGTGATCCTTGAAGCGCAACCGCAAGCCGGAACCTCCAACGATCGCGGCATTCTGACCACGCATCTGCGTTCCGATGGCCGCCACAAGGATAAGCTGTTCGTCGACGGTGGGCCGTCGAGCACCCAGACCGTGGGCCATCTGCGGATGGAGGGCCGGGAGGTGTTCAAGCACGCCGTCGGCATGATCACCGACGTCATCGTCGACGCCTTCGCTGCGACCGGCACCAGCGCGGACGATCTGGACTGGCTGGTTCCTCATCAGGCCAACAAGCGCATCATCGATGCGTCGGCGAAGAAGCTGCATATTGCGCCGCAGAAAGTGGTGCTGACGGTCGATCGCCACGGAAACACCTCAGCGGCGTCGATTCCTCTCGCGCTTGCGGAGGCCGCGGGTGACGGGCGCATCAAGAAGAATGATCTTTTGATGCTGGAGGCGATGGGCGGCGGATTTACGTGGGGATCGGCGCTGTTGCGCTGGTGAGTCTTTTGCTAAAGTCTGGCGATAATTGAATCCAATTCCATGCTTGTGCATTGATGAGCAAGGTTGACCCTCGCTCGCTAAGCTCATAATTTCAGAACATAAATTTTTCGCCGTGAGCGGGGCAGGCGATGACCGGAACCGGAAAGACAGTCACACGTGTCGATCTGTGCGAAGCAGTCTACCAAAAGGTAGGGCTGTCGCGTACGGAGTCGTCGGCATTTGTCGAGCTTGTGTTGAAAGAGATCACTGATTGCCTTGAGAAGGGCGAGACAGTGAAGCTGTCCTCGTTCGGCTCGTTCATGGTGCGCAAGAAGGGCCAGCGCATCGGCCGCAATCCCAAGACCGGAACGGAGGTGCCGATTTCTCCGCGCCGCGTTATGGTGTTCAAGCCGTCAGCGATTCTCAAGCAGCGTATCAACGGCAATGGCAGTGCCGCCGCGGCGGGCGCGGACGACTGACCACTGAGAGCGGCGGCTTTCAACGGGGAGCCTGCATTTGGACAAGGCGCCTGACGCATTTCGGACGATCAGTGAAGTCGCTGATGACCTTGATGTGCCGCAGCACGTCCTGAGGTTCTGGGAAACACGCTTCACCCAGATCAAGCCCATGAAACGGAGCGGCGGACGCCGCTATTACCGCCCGGACGACGTCAACCTGCTGCGCGGCATCCGACGCCTGCTGTACGGCGAGGGCTACACGATCCGCGGCGTGCAGCGCATTTTGCGGGAACACGGCATCAAGTCGGTGCAGAGCCTGACCGACGGGTCGGCGGATCATGCGTCGGCGCTGTTCGACGGTCCCTCCTTCGAGGCAGAGAAGAATGAGCGCGCGCCGAATCTGGCGGAACTCGATGCTGAGATCGAAGAGGAGGACGAGTTTGCGGAGGACGAGCCGGAGATTCGCTCCGGGAGCTATGCGTCGCCGCTGTCGCTGCGCGATCTTGGACCGCCGCTGAACGAGGCAGCCAAGGCTGTCATGCCGAAGCCGGTGCAGCCCGTCCCGGCAAATGGTCCATCAGGGGCCGAGGCCTATGCCCCGCCCAGCGTTCGCAAGGGCGCAAAGCCGATCGACCGGGGCAGGCTCCAGGCGGCGCTCGACGACCTGATCGGGGCGCGGGCGCTGATCGATCAGGTGCTGAAGGACAACTAAGGAAGGCGTTCTGCCGGGTCAAAACCGGCTCCATGGCCCCAGTGGGGGCGGCCCCTTCTTGCGCGGCAGCGTGAACGAGGCTACAGCATCCCTGCCTCTTGGCACGGTTCGGAGCGTAGCGCAGCCCGGTTAGCGCACTAGTCTGGGGGACTAGGGGTCGGAGGTTCAAATCCTCTCGCTCCGACCAACCAAATCAAAGACTTAAGCCCGATCTTTTTGTTCTATTTTTCCCAAAAACCCGGCTGGGAAGGGTGTGGGATTGCGGCAACAGGTCGCAGCAAAGTGACGGGCTTCAGGCGGCCTTCCAACTGAGGTTCGCGTTTTCGTCTTCTGAAAAGACCTCATCCCACCTGTCACGATAGGTTTTCTTTTCCGGTTTCAGCGCGCTGCCAGACACCATCTGATCGAGCAACTGGCCGATCAGACCCAAGGCGTCCACCGCGTCATCGTGCCGGCCCGCTGGGAAACTCATAAGCTCCGCTTTAAAATCGGGATACCAGTTGGCCGTCATCGGGACATACAGCCCCTTCATGGCCATGCGACCGCGAATGGACTGCGCGCGAACGGCTTTGTCCCCACGCGTCGGGAACTGTTGGCGATACACGTAAGCGTGTCGCTCACGCAGTCGCTTTTCTAGGAACGGCCCGACGCCGGATTTGATCTGGCCTGACTCTTCGGCCCAGGCCATCGGCTGCCACTGTCGAACAAGATCACAGAAACTCTCCACCCATTCATCCGACGCAGCCTGTTTGCGCCACAGGTCGAGCAGATACATATCGCCCTTCGGATCGATGCCGACCACGGCGTGCACCGTGTAGTCGCCCTTGTCGGCACTCACCGCGTAGTCGGATGCCCCGTAAATCCGCAGCTCCTTTCGATCTGGAATCTGATCATAAGCGCGGAGCCATTCTGCTTTGAAGTAGTCACCATCTTCCGGCGCGGGCTTCTGCTGAAACAGCGCCGCCCACATCATGGGCGAGGTTTCGTTCTGCCGAGCGCGGAGAAAGTCGCCGTATTTGTAGGCGGGATCATCGTCCCAAAGGTATTCACCGGGCGCGCGTCCGATCGGGTCGCTTTCACCAGCAATTGCCGGAATGTCGATTATCTTGCCGCGCACTTTGCCGGCCTCGATTTGAGAGACAATGCGTCCTGCAACGTCCATCTCATGCCAGCGCGTATTCATCAGAATGCGCTTGGCACCCGGCTTCAAACGCGATCCGAAATCGTCCGTATACCAATCCCATCGCTTCTCCCGCACTGTGTTTGACCACGCGTCCTCTCGATTACCGAACAAGTCATCGCAGAGGCCAAGGTCTGCACGGAAACCGCTGATGCCCTTGCCGGCACCCACCGCGTAATATTCGCCGCCTTGCTCAATGCTGAAATTGTCCGACGCCGCGTTAGATGCTGACAGACTGATTCCCAGCACATCCGAACAATCCTTGATCGACGCGCGCACCCTGCGGCCCCAGCGCATGGCGAAATCATCGGAATGTGTCGCAAACAGCGTGTTGTTCTGCGGGTAGTTGGCAAGATACCAGGGAGGAAATAACTGCGAGATGTAAGTTGATTTGGCGCAGCCGGGTGGGGCGTGGAATAGCAGGACGTCAAACTCATCTGTAGCGACGAAGCGCTCCAACTCGTCCATTATAATCTGATGGTGGCGAGCCGGCACATAGCCGCAATAGCGCGCCCATGACGAAAGCGACCGGCGCACAGCGAGGACGCCCTGCCTTTCAAGCAGTCGCCGCTCTAATTCGGCAAGGGCTTCCGGCGCAACGTCCGTAGTCAATGTTCTGTCTCGGTCTGGGCGTGTTGGCTGGCCGCCCTCATGGCGCGAAGATTGTTCAGCGCCTCAACGACTTCCTCCTCTGTCATGGCGTCGATTGCGCCATCAGAAACAAACAATTCTTTCGGAAGAATGCTGGCGACAATCTTGAGGTATTCCGTTGGCTTTTCAGCCCGAACGATTTTGATAACGCCCGCGCCATGCTCAGCGAAATCATTCGCAAGCTCGTCAATAAACTTTCCCTGCAAGCGATTGCGGGAGCCGGGCACGCGACCGTTGTTGCCCTTGCCAAATCGCCCGTTAGATTCACGAGACATCCGGCGCACTCCCAATTTCGGATTCCACGATATAGCGGTAGCGCTGAAGGGGAAGTTCTGCGGAGACGCCAGCCTCATGGCGGTACTCACAATGCACCCACTCGCCAGCATCGTTGCGATATTGGACAGCCAGGCGGAACGCCGAACCGTCGTCTGTCATGATCTTTACTTGCGCCATTCCCTCGTTCCTTTAATGTTTGTCCATGTCGAATGATCCGCGCGAGATTGCTTCAGGGGCAATTGCCAAACTTGAGCGCAAAATAAACGCGCCGTTTCCGGTTGCGGACATCAGGAGGCAAGCGGAGCCTCGTCTGTTACTCCCTCGGCCACGAAGAAATTGGCCGTGGTACGTTCTGCAATGGTCGGCGGTCCTTGGCGTAATTTTGCTAGAGTGGGCATACGAATGGACACCCAACGGTAATCCATGGGTGCTGGCCATCGCTTGCATCTTGGCTGCTGCTTGCGTCACCGCTTTGACTTCTCTTGTTCTAGACGGCGCTTATTTACTGCGCTCGATCCAGTCGCGATTATTCTCGCCGCAAGAATCTGACCGGCAGTAGAGTCAATCGGCATCCGAGAAATGTGCGCAAGCATCGTCCTTGATCGAGGATCAATAAGAAATTCCGCAATCCCGGTGAGATTGTTGCCTAGCTGCCAACGTGACCATGCGTCGGAAATGGTAGACAGCCATTTGGCGGGGCTGGCGCTGGTCTTGATGGCGTTGCCCACCGTCCCGCCTGACGAGAGGTCTTTAAGGTCCTGCACATTGAAGGCGGTCTTAGAGCCTTGCGCCTGACGTGTGCCGGTGGCCTGTACAATATCAAGAAGGCGGTCGAAACCATCCCACACACGCGGGCCATTTGGCCCAAGAGACTCCACGGCAGCCTGCAAGTTTGCGCGCTGCTGAGAATTGCCGACGAGGCGGTTCGCGAACTTTGCGCCGCCGAACTGATTGGGACCACTTTGCAGGCTGCGGGCGGATTCGTTAAACACACCCTCAACGTGAGCGCGGACAAGATCACGTGCCGCGCCGGGATTCCGGTTAACGAGCGTAGTCACCGTGCGGGCAATCTCCCGTTCCGAATTTGCGAGAGGCTGCGACGGGAACAGCGCATTGATTGCCTCGCGTGTAGGCAAGTCGCGTTTCGCGAGTCGTCCAATCGGGCCGTCAATGATCGGTTGCAGGATTTGCTCGCGGCCGCCGCTCTGGATTGCGAGCGCGGTGTCGTAGTCGGGAGAAGCGCGGCGGGCCGCGTCGCGTACCGCCGTAGCGTCCAAGCCATAGCCAGCCGAGCGCTGCATGTTCTGTTGCGCAGTGACCGGCGAAGCCGCATTTGTTGCAGACTGGTCTAGCTGTTTTTTGACTTCGTTCAGAAAGCCAACGGAATCCTCAGGCATACCGCGCACATAGCGCGCAAGTTGAGGATCACTGAAAACGGCGTTCCGCGCCTCCTCATAACCCGGCAGCGCACGCACGCGCGCCATTTCCTGCGGACTGAGGCGGACCCCTGCTGCTTGCGTATAGTAAGGCTCTGACGCCGTGTTAATCATCCCACGAGTGTCATCAATGTGACCCTCTGCGGCGCGACCGACAGCGGGGCCGATATTGGACGGCGCGTTGTTAGCCGGTGCTATATTTTGAAACTCGGCACGAGCTGCGTTTTCGATCTGCTGCGGGCGCTGCGCAAGAATTGGCGCGAGGACTTCACGGCCACCGCGATTTGATTCCACAACGCGCTGAAGGTTCGTAAGCCCCGCGCCTGGTGATACCTGTTCAAGGGCTTCCGCCCAGGTGAGGGTAACGCCATGCGCGGCGGCATCGTCCATCAACGCGGCGGCCTGCTGAACTGCCGCCTCATCGACATTGGCGGAAAGATTGGCACGAACAGCGCGGCCAACGGATGACGGGCGATTGATGGCCGCAGCCACACCGCCCGTCATCAACGCCGTTCCGACGCGGGCAGGAATTTCTAGCGCCGTGCCCTTCGTTGCGCCCCCCGCAAGTTCTGACGCGATGCCCGGCACCACTGCGAAATTGACAGCATTGCGAGCTGCGCCACCGGGGCCAAGTGCCGCGCCCGGCAAAAACTCACCGACTGTCTGTGCATACTCGCCAGCGCGGGTCTGTGGCTTGTAAAACTTTCCGGTCACGCCTTCGATGTACTGCTGAATATCATGAGAGGTCGGGATATATTTTGAAACCGTGTTGTCGCGCGCTGGCATGTCGTAAGCAGGAAAGCCCATCGCTTCCGCAGCTTTGTTGCCGAGGTAGTTCGTTGCCGTCGCAAGTCCCTGCGATGCATCCCCGATCAATCCACCGATACCGATTAGGCCACGACCAATTCCAACGCCGGCTGACTTCGCAACATCGAGCGCAACATCACCGGCAGTATTCGCGAACGGATCATAGTCAACTGGCGTCAATTTCGGACTTTCGGTGCCAGGGCCGATGTAGACGCGCTTGACGCCCGGCGTTGGAGCCGGGCTGTCTGCGAACGGGTCATAGTCAACAGCGGTAAGCGTTGGCATCAGGGATTGACCATCAAATATTTGCCGGGGCGCGCGGGATCGGGAACATAATAATTTCCGTCACGACCCTGACGGGGCTGCATCTGCATCTGCGCCTGGGCCGATTGGCCAGATGCAGCGCCATTCGGAAACAGCGGGTTTGAGTTCGACCACTCGGCAAGGTCACGATAAAAGCCCTCGTCCAAACGACCTTTTTTCTTGATGTAGTTCTGCCGAAATTGCTCAACATCAATGGCGCGCTGATTCAGCTTGCGATTTACGTCAACGATCAACCGGTTGCCATCCGGCGTCTTTTCAAGGCCGGGCTGCATCTCCTTCAAATAGGCTCGGTCGCTGTCCGACATAGAGCCGGGCATGCCAGCGCCCCCAGCAGGGTTGCGCGCTTGCAGGGCAAGTTGGTTAGAAATGGATTGCACCGCTTCGGCACCGCCTACACCCTCGCCAACATCAATCCCGAGAGATTTTGCAATCTTCTTGGCCTGTAAGACCTTCTCGCCAGCGGTGCCTTGATAGACGCCGGGGTCCTGAAGCAACTGTTCTAGGCGATCCAGATTTGCATTCGACGTGCGAGCGCTCGCAGCTCCCTTAATGATTCCAATGTTCATATCAGCAAGCTCTTTGCCCATCGCCTGATCGTATGCCTTCTCTTGCGGGGGCATATTGATCGTTGATTTATTTGCGCCTGCCTGAGAAACTGCCGTCTGATATTCGAGCGGCGACATGGGCGGCAAACCCTTTGCAGCGCGGGCGGCGTTCTCAGCGGAAAGGTTCTTCAGGGTGTCCGTCTGGTCGGCTTTGCCAATCGAGCCAATTGCAGTCAGGAGGGGAGCGGCCTGCGGTCCCATGCCGATAATCTTGCCGAGCGACGCCTTGTCGATCGCGCCTTTTGTTGCAATCTGATTGCCGACTTCAGCATACCCGTCTTCCAACTCGCGCTCTTTCATCTGCCTGCGCGTGGTGCCATAGGCAGACACCCCCGACATGAGGGCATCAAAGATATTCGGGGCCTGCACTTCAAAAGGATTTGCCATCAGGTTTTAACCCTTCGTAGTCTTGCGCTGCCTCTCGCGCTCTTGGGCGCGGGGGCTGGTGAGATAGCTCCGAAGATTCGACCCGGCATTTGCCAGCGCCGCGTCAGAGTCATAGAACGTCGCACCCCCTTGCGTTACCCTGTCACCGCTAGAGAAGACATCTCCGCGATGTTCAATGGTCCACTGCCAAGAGGGCAGCGCCACATTCGCCGCCGATGCGCGGGGCGTGTGGGTGATTGTAATTTTAGTTTCGGTCATGGTCGCTTCCTGTTGAAAATGTCTTCCAGCTTTGATGGCCCGCCCCAAGCGGGGCCGATCCGTTTCCCGACATTGCGAGCGCCGGCAAGATTCGTGGGCATGACTCGCGGACGAGCGTTCTGCTGCGAGGCGGTTGGCGACCAACCGAGAGTTTCTGATGCCCATTGCGCCATCACAGCGACGGGATCATTCGACGCTCGCATTCTCTCGCTAAGAATAGCGTGGTCGGGGTGACCCTTCCGCATTACGTCGTCAACGATCCGGTCAAGGTCCTCAAAGGTCGATTTGCCATACTCAGAAATAAACTCCGCTCGCGAAGCTCGCGAGTTCGTCCTGATTTCCACTTCCCGAACCGTCTCATGCGGATTTAACCAGTACTGAGTTTCTTCCGGTGAGGCCTCGCCCTTCTGCGACTGCTCATACAGCAGCGCGTCGCGCTCCTCTTCGACCTCCCGCAGGCGGGCGGCAGTGGCCTGTCGCTTTTTCTTCTCGCTCTCGAACGCCTTAAACGTCCAATTATTGTCGCGCTGGGCGTCGCTACCGGTATCATCGGGGCTTGCCGCGTCCGACTGCTCCCGATGATTCTGTTGTGTGGCGGATTGCGACTCCGCTGACGAATTCTGTTCGCTAAAAATCTGGCCAAGATCGGTTGGCGCAACAGGTGACTCGTTTAGAACCTGATTCTGATCGTCCATATGGTCTACTCCTTACGCCCGAAAGCCCGGCGTCAGCATTGCCCGATTATTGCGCCGGCACCACGCGAACGCGGTCACGACGCAACGTGCATCGTTCCGCGCGACCTATTTTCTCGAGAGTGATTTTTCGCGAACCATCGTGTGCCGGTCCATCGTCGTTCACGACGCGAGAATCCACATACTTCCATCCGAACACCGACGTGCGAACGATCTCGTCCGGGGCAAGAATAGGAAATGCATTTGCGCGCCGCTCTTGCTCGCGTCGCTGCTCAATTTCAAAGGAAGCGCGCCGCTTAGCAGCCCTATCCTCTTCTGAGATTTCTGGCCCGGCCATAGCTGCCAAACGCTCAGCTACAGACATGTCCTCAATGCGTTTATTGACTTTTGGTTTGCTCATTCGATTCTCACAGCTTGATGAAAAACGTGCCGAGCATGGTCTTTTGCACGTTGTTGTGCGCCGTACCGGAGCCTTGTGTGTTGGTCTTGTTCTGCGTGCCGCCGCCACCAGATGCACTGCGAACTTGAACGCCGGTTGTTGCCGCCTGAATCCCGATAGAGACGACGGTCTGCAAGCCGCTACCGGAACCGGTGCCGACCGACACGCCGTTGGCTCCAGTAAGCCCATTAGTGAGTGTGTGGTTGTGGCCGGGGTCATTTATGAACACGTCATGATCGTGTGAGGCGTGCTCCGCAGCAATGAGGGCATGAACAGTCTCACCAACGATGCTGCCGGCGGTCGTGACATTGCCGACTATAACGGGCACACCCGTGTACCCACCCGCCGCCGTATTGCCCATGTCATCGAGACCGCCGAGAACAACGTTGCGACCATTGAGGAGGGCAATCGGCTTGTTCGCAGCATAGTCCGCAGCAGCATTCGCGCCGCGACCGCCCGTAACGTGGCACAGCGTGTCAGAGAAATTATTCCAAAGCACAGTGTAAAGCGCAGACGTGTCAGCGTTCGCGCGCTCCGTCGCGCCGGAAGAGGTATTGCCTACGGTTCGACCGTTCAACCTGACCCAGCCGGTGCGCGTGCTGTTTACTGGCGACCAGATTACGTCGCCAGTTTGAGCAATGGTCGTCGGGTCAACACCACCGCCGCCGCTTTCGCCGGAGCTAGGTCCGATAACCGGGATGTTGTCCTGCGCGAATTGCTGGAGGCCGTTCGCATCTTCAATACGAATCTTAACCTGTCCATCTTCCAAGTAAAAAAATGGAATGTTTCCTCCGGCGTCCAGTGTGATCGGGCGCGGTAAGGGCTGCGTCAGTGCGCTGTCATAGAATCCGTCCTGCGGGGCAGAAGTAGTCCCGGCCTGGATGATCCAGACTTTCCCGCCGTTGAGTGGCTTTGCGGTGACGCTGTGGAGTCGCTGCGTGCCGGCAAGTGTGATTGTGCCAACCATTCGGTGTTACTTCTTTCCGGCGAGGGCGCTACCCCAGCCGCCGCCGAGCGCAGCACCGCCGAGATAGCCACCAACTTTGAGAAGATTCCCCAGAGCGCCGGCTTCAGCATTTGCCCCCGCTACCATCCCTTGGCCGATGGTGCCGGCAGCATTCATCTGCCCGCCAAAAGCGGTCTGCTGTGCACCGAGGTTACCAGTGAGGCCCTGGCCGACAGTGTTGACGTACTGACCGGTAGCGTTCTGACCCATCGTGGCCACGTTGCCGAGATTGCCGAGGTACTGTTGCGAGCGCTGATCTTCGTAGTCGCTACCGAATTTCATCGCGTCAATATCTGCGTTGCCGCTGTCCAGCATCCCGCCAGCCGCGCGACGGCGGTTGATCGCATCAAGACCGGTGCTAAGGCCAGCCTGATAACCCGGCGTCGCTCGATATGCCGCCGTAAAATCTGCCCCATTGCCGCCGAGGCCGAGGCCAGCCATCAGACGTTCAAGCGCAGATGTGCCGGCAGCCTGGTAGGGCTGAAACTCCCCCGCAAGCGATTTGAAGTCGGTCGCATACTGATTGCCCGCTGTCTTCAGATCGCCAATAGCGGTCTGCTGCTTTGCGTAGGTGTCAGCCGCAGCGGCCTTTGACGCCTTGCTGGCATCCTTGCCTAGCAACGTATCGAGAAATCCCATTAAGCTAACTCCGCTGCCGCTTGGCGGCTTTCCAGCGCCCGGCGCAGCGTCATGCGAATGAACGTTGAGGTGTTTAGACCCTCTCGCTCTGCTTCACGCTCAATGCGCTCTAGGTCAGATTCGGAAATCCGAGTTACGACCTGGGCTGACTTTCGTTCTCTCATCGGAAATCCTTTGTGTGCCGATGTCCTGAGAGGGATGTAGAAAACGTTGTCGTGCAAAAGAAGGACAAGCCGCTGCGTTTGTCGTGCCATGTGCTGCCAAGACGTGACAGCGCGCGGAATGTTTGCTCTCAAGTTCTGCTGACTAAGGGTCGCAAAACTCAAACGCCTGATTTGTCGCCGGATTTTCAGAAACGCAGCGCTGTTGCAACAAGTTGGGAAGTCAATGGGAAGACTTCGCGCGCCAAACGATGCCGTTACGTTTCCGACGCAGTCGCTCAGCAACTCTAGCTGCCGCTCGGTTTACAGCTCGTCGCTGATGTCTTGTCGGCGGCGTTCGCAATCGGGGATAACACCACGCCACCAGATCATGTGTTGAAAGCTCAGCAAGGGGCTTGGCAATGAATGCACGCCAGACCCGCCGCTGAATCCTCCCCAGGCCCTTTGGGGAGACGACAGCCGCCGCAGCCGCGCCGTTTGCGCCGGGCGCTGACACGTGATTTTTACCACCATCATCTTGCATGGTTACAGGTTCGGTTCGGGTTCGGTTCGGGTTCGGACTTCACAGGTTCGGGGTTCGGTTCGGTTCTCCCCCCTATAAGGGGAGAACGATCCGTAACCACCTCAGCGATGATCCACCGTCCAGCGGTCGCCATAGGAGCGCACCAGCCCCTTAGTTTTCAGGGCGTTGCGATTATCTGTCAGATCGGCTTTGCGGCGTTCGCCCAGCCCAGCCTCACGCGCGGCGGCATTCCATTCGTCCAGCGTCAATCCGCCGGCACCAGCATCGTGCAGGATGGCGAACATGGTTTGTTGGTTCTTGGTGAGGCGGGGGCCACGCTCTGCGGCCTTGGTGGCCTCCGGCGTGTCCGCACTCACGATGTTGACCGTGATCGGGTCGCCGTCCTCATCAACACCGAAATGGTGAATTTCCGAGGTGAAAGAAAACAGAGGCCCTTCGGGCATGTCGTTTGCTTTTATGACGGTTGCGGTCTTTACGGCGTCGCCACTGATTTGGACCATCACGTCCACGTCGCCAAGAATGGCGTTAGAGCCGCGCGCACCGCGAGACTCATCCTTGCCGGTGTGGCCGACAAGCGCGACGTGTGCTTCTTTGACCTTCTCCTTGATGCGCTGAATGTTGGCGAAGATTTTGCCCTGATCTTTCGCCTGTTGCTCATCGCCGCCGCCGGCAGCGATCAGCTTGGCGAACGTGTCAAAGATAATGAGCTGAACCGGCTGCCCTATCTCTTCGAAGGCGGCATCAATGGTGTCCAGGACATGCTTGACGGAGTCAGGGTGCGTCAAATCCACCATCCTATCGCAAACAGCGAGGGGGATTTCGGCCAACGTCTCTCCCGTTATTCCCTGCTTGGCGCAATGGGCTGCCAGGCGGCGGCGGACAAGGTCGGCTCGCTCGAGAGCAAAATAGATTACGGCGCGGCATGCTGTTGAACGGTGCCCATGCCAATCCAACTGCCATGCGGTGGCGAGAGCAAGCTGAGCCATCAGCGCGGATTTCATCCCGCCCGGCGGCGCGATCCATGCCGAGGTTTCACCCTGGGCAATGACCCCCTTCACGATCCAATATTTGCGAGGCGGCTTAATCGTGAAGTCGGAGATAAGCTGAAACGGGTATTTAAGTCCTTTGAGCCGCTGCCGACGATCATTTGCAAGTGTCTGAAGGTCCAACGCGATGTTTTCGTTCACTCCGCAGCCTCCAAGTGGGGCTGATCGATGATCGGGGGCACAGTGCCAAACACATGCGGCCCGCCGATGTCATGCGCCCATTCAACCGCCGTCTCATCGCTGATGAAGCCACCCTTCAAGGCGACTCCGATTGAGTCGATCTCGCTGGCCATGAGGCGGGTGTGTAGGCTGGCGGCCCGCAGCTTTGACAGCAGATATTCGGTGCGATTGGTCATGCGGCTACTCCCGTGCGCGTGAGTTGCCTGCCTGCTTCCTCATAAAGGGCTTCCGATGCGGCGGCCAATTCAGATGCAATCTCGGAAAGATCGATATGCGTCCCCTCGTTGTCGGGGGCCGTGCAGTACTCGGTGATCGCGCGAATCTGATTGATAAGCGCCCCGGTGTGGGTGTGGCCTGCGTTGATCATGCCGCCTCCTTGAATGCGAGGCGGGCGACAACGAGCGCATGTTCCGCGCTGATCCGATACCGGCGGGCGAGATATGAAGTGAGGGTTTCCAATGCCATCAGACCGCGACCCCACAGGTCGTGATCCGCTCAATTTCCGAAAGGGGAATTCCGCGCCTACGCTCCGAAAGAGAGATTACCTTGATCTCTTCCTTGGAAATCATCCGCCACAGGGTGCGCTCTGACACCGCGAGAGCGAAGGCCGCGCGCTTGATGGTCAGCACGCGCTGTTGCTTGGTATTGTCCATCGTCACCATGTCCTCTTTTGTGAGTGCATGGTGATGCATTGTGCACAGGTGCCCGTACGGGAAAACAGGTCCGAGATATAAACGTTGGTACGGAAATTACTTTCCGGGGGTTTTCGTAGGATAAACTGTGTCGAGGCGCGCCAAAGACATCCCGTCCTTTATCGGACGCGCGGCTGCGCGCTTCATGATGTCTTTGAATTCATAGTAGCGGGCTAGATGGCTGGCGGCAGCCTTAGTGCCAACAAGCGCCCTTGCTGCCTCGGTTAGCGGCACGACGCGGCCCTTGTTCTTCGCCATCTCCCGCTGCTTGGCTTCCAAATTCTCAACATGTGAAATTATCTTGACCGGATCATCATACTTGGATGGCCGACCAGCACGCTTTGCCGCCTTTGGCGGGGTGTTGGTCGTTTGAAAACCGGGGACGTGCTGGGCGGCAAGCTCTCTTGCTAGGCCCTCCCAATCGTTCGGCTCGATATCGTAAAGGATGAAAAGCAGATTCCAACGTGTGGTGACGCGACGATAAATCGCGTCGCGATACTCTCGCTTTGCTTTCGGCACCAACTTGGCCACCTTGCCGCCGGAAGCGATTTCCGCAGGCCATTGCTTTTCATCAACGTAAATTGGCTCTGACAGTGGATAAGGATACTTTTTAGGCCGCTTGCCCTTGCTCAATGACATACGGAATCTAGCGAATGCCTTAATTGATTCATCCTCGGTCATGGCTACTCCGAAATGGAAAGGGGCACGCAATATATGCGCACCCCATGTTGTCAGTTCAATTGCAGGATGTGAATCGAGCGGCTGACGCCCGCAAGGATGGCTTCCCTCGTTTCCGGCGGAAGCCCGCTCCACGCTTCTGCCGGCAACCCCCCGAGGTAGTCCCGTTGCCGCTGCAACTCCGGCACGTCTTTAGCAGCCGCCAGGATCACCGCCCGAAGTGTATGTCGCGCGACAGTTCGCTCCGGCGTCCTGAGGGCAGGCTTCATTGTCGCCAGCCGGTGAGCCGCTATAGCGATGTGGATCGGCACATTCACCGGCACAAATGCCGAGCAAGCCTTGATAACGCCCGCTGCGGTCAGGTCTTGAACGGCTGGCTCATGCCTCGGCATGGCAAAGCTCCAGATCTTGCCGCGCGCCAAGCTCGCCATCGACGGTCCAACCAAGTGACGGTTCGCGGTCGCCGTTATCCTCTGCATCGCAGTCGTCCAGCTCGAGGTCGGCTTCGTAGCAAAAGCCGATGCTGGGTTCATCGTCGCCCGTGTCCTCTAGATCAGGATCAAGGTCGCTTTCGTCCAGAAACCTTATCAGACGGTCGATCTCGTCGCGCGCCTGCCTCCTGAGTCTGGCAATGGTTTTAAGTGCGGATTGCCGTTCCTGCATCTGAATAGCCAGATGTGCGGGAATCGAATCCAGCGTGTCCGCCGGCCTTTCTAGTACGGTTTGCATGGTGGTGGTCTTTCGGTTTGGCTTCCTACAGCCGTCGCCAGCATCGGGCTGGCTGCCGGGGGGTAGGAACCTGCCGAAAGACAGGTCGCTGCGCTTTTAAGCTTGAAGGTTTGCCCCGATCTCTCGGTTGCCCCTTTTAAGCTCTGGACATGGCGCAACGCCCCCGGCATAAAGCCAGAACGGCGCGCCCGCCAAGGCGCTCCTTAGCGCCAGGAAAGCCCGCCAAGGCCTTCTGCGCTTTCGGCAGCAATCGACGCCAATCGATCGCCAGCCTATTTCGGTCCGGGTTCCTACACCCACGGACATGCTGCCACTGATTTGCTAAAAAAGTCCACCCCGCCAGGGGATGTAGAGAAGCAAATGGCTGAAGAAGACCCTTTCAAAATAGAAGACCCGTCAGGCCTAGAGGACGCTGACTACGCTGCGCTCAATAAGCTGAGACGAGCTTACGAGGAGGGCGGAGAGAAGGGCCTTTCGCTAGCTTTTGAAGCGCTGTCCAAGGACCCTCTACGATATATCCGGGTCGTTGGGGCCATGTTTCCCGATATGACCCGAGAAGCTATCAAGGACGAACTTGCGGCGAAGGGCATAGACGAGGAAGACCTCGCTGAAATGAAGCGCAAGGTCGAAAGCCCAGCGCGGGATCAGTGATTTTTCCAAGTGGGCATGACCTCACCATCCAGGGCCTTTACCGCGCGACGGATTGCTTTCCAGTTCAGCTTTTCAATATCTCGGGGGCGAGCGCTGCTAAAATAAGATCGAGTACGAGCCATTTTATCGACATCGAGTAGAGATAGATTTAGGCTGAAGGCTCGCGACCTTATTGAGTCCAACACTGGAACACCCGTTTTGGGGTATACTCTAGGGCGGGTGTAGCCAGCCTTTCGTGCGCGAGATTTGATTTCGTTTTGGGTTCTTCCGGGAAAGGCTTGATAGAGTTCGGCCCACGTGGCTTGGCTAAAAATCCTTCCCAACTTTTGCAAATCGCGAGAGGTCCAGGGCTTCCTCTTTTTACTGATACCTAGGTAGCAAGCCCGGCTTTGAATTGCCCAATACGACCGCAGCGGAAGTGCTTTCCGCAGGGCGACGTAATCGGGATAAAGATTGCGGACGATTCTGTCCTCAATCTTGGTCCAGATTCTATAACCGTAAAAGTTCACGCCTCTCCGGCGGCAACGCTCCCGTTGAACTTGGGCACGGGCCGCGTCTTTGCTGACTCGTCTGAGGTCCATCTGAAGCCCTCTTTTTTGGGGGGGCAGCTTGCATCCAGATTACTCAAGATTAGAATCGAAAACTAAAATCTCCCCGGTTTCCACATGCCGCTGACGCGCCGCCTTATGCGGAAAGATCAATACGAAGAATGGGGCGTCTTTGACGGAGACGTGCGTGTTGGAGGTCTAACTGAAGTGAGCGGGACCGGCGGTCGGACCATTTGGCAATGGGCGTGCGGCTTTTATCCAGGCTGTGACCGGAGTCAGATGTCTTCCGGCAGCCACGATACTTTCGTTGATGGCCGGGCGGCGCTTCAGGCAGCTTGGGAAAAACTGGAACCGCAGATCACCCCTGCCATGCGCCAAGAGTGGCTGGAGTATCAGGCGTTCACGGCGTGGAAATGCGCCATGTGGGACGCGGGCTGCCGGATGCCGACACAGAACACCACCGGTCGTTCGCGATGTTTCTGCGGGGCCGAGATAACCACCGATGGCGTTCCGGAGCATATTCGGGAACTTCACATGGCGATGGCCACCAGCCGTTAGAACGCGTGCTGTAAGATGACATACATCCAAGCGAGCAGGGTAACTCCTGCGGCCACGCCGGTAATGATCGCACCGCGTGCGATTAGCGGTAAGCTCCCCCAGCCCATCGGGTTAAGCTCTAAGCTGGACAACGTTCGCCCCCTCGGCACGAGCCAAGATCAGGGCCACGTGGTTGCCCCACAGGTCGAGCGCGGCGCGTTTCTCAGCGGCATAGGTGGATCGGTTGAACGGCTTGAAATAGAGCTGCAGGTGACGCTTGCACTGATCGAGGCTGGACGCCTTCATGTCGCTTTCGCGCGCCTCAAGGTAATCCTTCGCGACAGCCTCAAACCGGAGCTTGTCAGAGACCTTGGCGCGGGCCTTGGCGGCGATTGGGTCGGCACCCTCATCGATCCCAACCAGAAGCTTGCGGGCCTTCCTGCGGGCTTCGTCAAGCGACAGAACGCCCACCTTGCCGATGGTTGAGCGCCGCTGAAAATCGCCTTGGCTCCACTGAATGACGAACGTGCGCGATCCCGCCGAGCGGACCCGCAGATACAATCCCGGCACGCCTTGCTTGCTGTCACTATCGGAGTAGAGCGCGTCACCCTTCGGCCCAGCCGACAGGGTGCGGATCGATTCGGCAGTGAGTTTCGGCCCCTTGGTCATCTGCAATCCTTCGCGCTGGGAAGTGATTGGGAAGTGACGACGGACACCGCATGGCATCGTGTGTCACCAATGACTAAGGGTATGAGTCTCGAAACTCCTTATTTCAATGGGTTTGTCACACCATGGCACGCCATGGCAGAACAACGCTGATGTCTGGGGGACTAGGGGTCGGAGGTTCAAATCCTCTCGCTCCGACCATTTTCCATATGGATGGCGCACGCTCGCCAGGGCGTCTCAAGAACATCTTCAGGCTCCGGCAGGCAGGGCAGTGGTCCGCGAATGATCTAGAATTCGCGCGATTCGCCAGGAGCCGCCATGAACGAGACCTTGATTTCCGCCTGCCAGATGTTCCTGATCCCCGCGACAATCCTGTTTGCGGCCGTCGGCGTGCCGAACGGCCGGGGATTGAAGCTGCTCATTTGCCTGATGGGCATGGTCACGAGCGGGCTCTGGTTTTATCGCGTCTGGTATTGGGCCGGCCTGTCAGTGCTGGACCGCAGAACGGCGCTGGGCCTCGCCGGTCTCTATGTACTCGCCTGGATTTTCACCCTGCTGATCCACCTGAAGAACATGGCTTCGGCCGGGTACAACAGGCGCTGATCGGAATTATGCTCTGAACGACCGGTAGGCCAAGGTGTTCAAACCCTCTCGCCGCCACCGTCGGCATATCCGGAGCGCGATCCCTTTGCTACATTGTGACGGGGATCGGCGTTGAGGGGCGAATGCGGCGAACGGATATTGATGCCCTGCGAATAGTGCTCTGTTTCAGCATTATTCTCGTCCACGCGCTCGCGATTTTTTCAACCGAGCCGCACTACCATCTCAAGAGTTTCGAACCATCGCAGACGGCCACGGTTCTCTTCGACTTCGTTCGTGCGGCGGCGATTTCATCGTGGTTTGTATTGGCGGGATGGTCGGCGGTCACGTCGTTGCGCGCGCGAAGCCCTGGCCGCTTTGCGAAAGAGAGAGTGTCCCGCCTGCTGGTACCGCTGATATTCGGCATTGTGATCTTCGGTTCCATCATCAAATACATCGAACTCTACGACGGACGCGACATGGGCCTTCATGGCCTGCGTGAAGCAGAATGGCTGCAAGGGATCATGCAGCTTGACCGGCCCGTGGGCTACTTTGACTTTTTCCCGCGCAACCTGATGCGCCTGCCTTTGATGACGTGGTCGCATCTCTGGTTCCTGGCCTATCTGTTCATGATTTCGATCATGCTGTTGCCGCTGCTGGTGCGGCTCGCGCGGCGTCGTCCGAGTCCAGCCGTTCCTTCGGCTTTCTGGATCTATCTCCCCGTGCTCCCCATGGCGGCGCTGCTGGTGACATTCAATGGCTACTGGCCGTACTTTCCAAATCTGGTCACGGACTGGACGAATTTTTTCTATTTTGCGCTCTGCCTTGCGATCGGTGCCGGGATCGCTGCATGGCCCGGTTTCGAGACGGGACTTCGCGCGGAAGCACCGCGATTGCTGGGGCTCTTGTTGCTGGGTCTCGCTGGTCTGATCCTGTGCGGCGAATCCACATGGGGACGTTTCTTCATTGCGCTGATCGCGTGGGGCGGTGTGGGGGCAGGGCTTGGTTTCGCGGCCCGTTTGAATCCGGCCCCGGCACAGAGGATCGCTTATCTCAGTGAAGCGACACTTCCAGTCTACATCCTTCATCATGCGCCGCTGCTGCTGATCGGCTGGTACGTGCTGCCGCTCGCAGTTCCAGTCTGGCTTAAGGTTGTGGTGATTTGGCTCGCTGCGACAGCAGTCTCGCTGATGATCTACCACTGGCTTGTCAGGCCGTGGACGTGGGCCCGTTGGCTGATGGGGATGGCGCCTCAAAAGGGGAATCCGGTCGCGTTGCGCGTCGTCCCCGAGACGACCTGATACGCAAGGCCGTTGGGCGATCACCGCAGCTTGCCGCGTGCCGCCACTGGCAGAATGCCGACGATCTCGTCACCGCGGACCATCACCACCTCATCGGACATATTCACCACCACGCAGACATGGTTCGGCACGATGCGGACGACGTCGCCCACCGCCGGACGCGTATTGCTTCGGCTTAGATCGAGGAAGCCATGCTCCTCGGCGAAGCGCGCGATCCTTGCTTGCGGGTGTTCGAGGATCAGTCCGTAGCCGTCGAGCCCGCCGGTATCCGCGGTGAGAGTCTTGGAGCCGGCGTCGAGAATACCGCGATCGGGTGCGGCCCGGCTGACCACGGTGGAGTAGACGTGCAGGGCACAGTCCTCCCATGTGGCGACGCCGGCCGCGACCTGCATGCGGTCATTGTAGATATAGGTGCCGGGACGATGTTCGGTGGCGCCCTTGAGCTGACCGACGTTCTTCAGGTTCGGCGATCCGCCGGTCGAAACGATGGCAGGATCGAGACCCAACTGCCGAAGGCCGGCCAGGGCTTCATCATAAAAGCGCTGCGCATCGCTCCAGCCGGTTTCCGTCGGGTACATGAGGAGGCCTGCAAATGTGAGACCGCGCGCGTCCCTGATCTGTCGAGCAAGAGCGATCACTTCCGCCGGTGTCTCGACGCCGGCGCGCTTGCGGCCGGTGTCGCACTCGATCACCACAGGTAACGAGCGCCTGGCAACGGCCGCCGCGCCGGGCAGTCCTGCGATGACAACCTCATTGTCTGCTGCAACCGTGACATGGGTCTTTGCCAGCAGGGCGCCAAGGCGGGCCATCTTCTCGTCGCCGAGCAGATTATAGCTGATGAGAATGTCATTGATCCCGGCGTCGGCCATCACCTCGGCTTCGCCGAGCTTCTGGCAGGTGATGCCTTTTGCGCCGGCCTTGATCTGAAGCTGGGCAAGCAGCGGACTCTTGTGCGTCTTGATATGGGGCCGGTTGGCGACGCCCGCGGCATCGCAGATGCTCTGCACCCGCGCGATGTTTCGTTCAACACGATCCATGTCGATGACGAGCGCGGGCGTTCCGTATTCGCGAGCGATCTTTGCGGCGAGCGGGCTGGTCAAGACAATATCCTCGTTGCGGTGGGCGGATGTCGGCGGTGGGGTTACAAATCGCGTCAAGGCTAGCCCCATTCGCCGTGGCAATGAAGCCGGTGTCTCATCGCGATGCCGCCCATTCCAGACCTTCTCCGCCGCAAACCTTGCTTCACAAGACGTTGATCCCGGCAGGAAGCCGTTGTTGTCCCAAATTCATCCTTATTCTCGACCGATGATCGGAACCGTGGCGCTGCTGAAAGGTTAGCAGGGCTCAGTCTTTCGCTCGCTGATTTTGCGAGCGTTTCTGTATTGATGTGAGGTGCAATGCTTTCGTTTGAATCAATCGGACGGCGTGCCGCGGTCGCCGTCATTCTCGGACTTTCACTCGTTTCCAGCCAATCCTCTGCTCAATCAGGACAGCCATTTGCCGGCATGTCGGGTGTCTGGTCGGGGAAGGGCTCGATTTCGCTTGAAGGCGGCGCGCGCGAGGCGATCAGGTGCCGCGCGACATATGCGGTCCGGAATGACGGTAATGCTCTTCAGCAGACGCTGCGCTGCGCGAGCGACAGCTACAAGATCGAACTCACCAGCAATGTCGTTGCCAGTGGCGGCAAGCTGAGCGGGACATGGAGCGAGGCGACACGCAATGTCAGCGGCGATGTCGAAGGAACGACATCGGGGGGGCGGTTTCAGGTCGTGGTTCGCGCCGGAACATTCTCCGCGGATCTTGCCCTCACCACACGCGGCAATTCCCAATCAGTCGTGATCCGCTCCGAGGGCGGCGAGTTCAAGGGCGCCAACATCACATTGACTCGGACCTGACCATATCATCGACGATCCGAGCTTGAATCGGCGGACGTTCCGTGGACGTCCGCCGATTCGTATATCCGGCCCGCCGCGATGCCGACGACGATGACGTACAGCCAGCCCTGATAGAAATCGGAGAGATGGGAGTTGAACAGCGAACTCAGGATGTTCTGTGCGACCGCCAGCAGTCCGAACCAGGCGACAAGTCCGCTCCCGCGGAAGGTCCACAAATGTGTGATCCACATGGCGTAGAGGGCCAAGCATCCCAGGATTCCCCATTGCAGAGCAAACAGCAGCGTCTGGTTATGGGGATTGCCGGTGACCATCGCCTCCAGACCCGTCTTGCCGACGGCATCGCGCTGGAACAGGGTTCTGATCGCGCCGGTGCCGTGGCCGAGAACAGGGGCGGCTTCAAAAAATCTGATCGACTTATCCCAGTAGGTGAGCCTCTGTCCCACGGAGGAGGGGCCGCGATCCGTCATGCGGACCTGGTATTCGGTGAGCACCGCGGCAGTTTTGTTCTGGAGGTTCGGTGACGCCGCCCACAGACCGGCGGCGGCGAGAACGAGAGCCAGAACCGCGATCCAGAATCGCCTCCGGTCGAGATACCGATAGGCAAACAGCACGGCAAGAATTGGCGAATAGACAAGCGCCGTTCGGGCAACATTGACGAAGGCCAGATTGGCCAGGAGCGCCGTTGCGATGACGGCAGACAATATGGCGACGGCGCGTTTGTTTTTACGATAGGCCTCGACAGTCACCGCAGCGAGCGCGAACGCGCAAAAAACAAATCCCTGGCTTTGATCGATGTAATTCTTGACCGGAACGCCGGGCTGGTCGGATTTGTAGTGGATCGCAAAATTCGGGAAAAAAAGCACGATCCAGGAAAACAGCATCAGGATCGTACATGATGCGGCAAAGGCGAAGAAAATGTAACGGCTGCGCTCGGACTTTCCGAAGTAGTAGATCAGCACCGGAATGCCGAGCAGTTTGGCGATCGGCGTCAGGCCGCGCCACCGATCGGACCACGGAATATCAACGGCCCATAACAGTCCCAGCAACGCGATAAGGCAGATGGCCAGGACGCTCAGGCTGGCGGGATGCTTCAGAGAACGAAAGAAAGCCCCCGGCTTCATCGTGGTCAGGAATGCGATCAGAAACGCGAGCGCACAGGACGAGGCGATCGACGTCGACCACGGCAGCGCCGCCGCTGCGATAATGGCGAAGTTTTCCGTTCCCTTGCGTCGCGCAGCCTCGGCGAGTGCCCGGTTCGGGCCGCGCCACGTGCTGAACGCAAGCCACACATCGGCCAATTCCCGCTTTATTGCGATATACATTTGCCTCTGTGCGGGTGTTATTTCCGAGTGAAGGTGATAAGGAATACACAATATGTCTCAAGACGATAACAGCAAATCAGTGTATCTTCCAGAAGGACTGTCGCCGGAAGCCCGATGAGCGCCATCGACCGCTACATTGTCCGAACAACGCTGCTCGCGTTTCTGATGGTTCTCGTCTCGTTGACGAGCGTCATCTGGATCACGCAGGCGTTGCGCGGCATCGATCTGATGACCGGGCAGGGTCAATCGATTCTCGTCTTCCTCGGGGTCACGGGTCTGGCGATCCCGCTGCTGGCCATGATCATCGCGCCGATCGCGCTGCTGATCGCGGTGATGCATACCCTCAACCGGCTGGCCTCCGACTCCGAAATCATCGTCATGAATGCGGCCGGGCTAGCGCCGGCCAGATTCCTTCGCCCGTTTTTGATCGCAACATGCATCGTGAGTTTGTTCGTTGCGTTTCTTTCGACTTATCTCGCGCCGGAATGTTTGCGCGCGTTGCGGCGCTGGCAAACCGAAATCGGCGCTGATGTCCTCACCAACATTCTTCGTCCTGGCGAGTTTCAGAAACTCGGACCTCTGACGATCCGCATTCAGGGACGGCAACCCGGTGGTCTTCTCGTTGGAATTTTCATCGACGACCAGCGCAATCCGGCCGAGCGAATTGATATTCTAGCGGACCGCGGCACCGTTCAGAAGAACGAGCGGGGCTCGTTTCTGATTCTTCAGGACGGCAACTTGCAGCGGTTTGAGACCGGGAAGCGCGATCCGGCGCTTGTTGCGTTCAACAGCTACGCCTTCGATCTTTCTCAATTCTCGAATGTCGTTCAGAGCGTGACCTATGGTCCACGCGAGCGGTCGATGGGAGACCTGATCTCGCCGCCGCCCGACGATCCGGTGGTCAAGCGCGTCCCCGGCGAGTTTCGTGCCGAACTGCATGATCGGATTTTCGGGCCGATCTATCCCTTCGTTTTCGTCCTGATGGCCTTTGCCATTCTCGGCGCTCCACGGACCACGCGGCAGAATCGAAATTTCGCCATCGCGCTCCTCATTGTCGGAATCCTCGTGGTGCGTATCGCCGGATTCGGCCTTTCGACCGTATCGGTCGCGCAACCCATGGCGATTGTTCTCCAATACCTCATGCTGGCACTGGTCTGTGGGGCCAGCTTCTGGATGACGGTACGGGGGGTAATCGTCGATGCACCCACGAATTTGATCGGGGCGGTTAACGGCATATTCAGTCGTATGGGGTCATTAATGCCCAGGTAATCGGTCTCTCATGCGGAGACAGGGCGGTGATCCATGATCCATTCGAGCAAGCGCATTATGGTGACCGGAGGCGCGGGCTTTCTGGGGTCTCATCTGTGTGAAAAACTGCTTGAGGACGGGCATGACGTCCTGTGCGTTGATAATTTCTTTACCGGAAGCCGGCGCAACGTGGCGCCCCTGATGGGCGATCCGAACTTCGAACTGATGCGCCACGACGTGACGTTTCCGCTCTATGTCGAGGTCGACGAGATCTACAATCTGGCCTGTCCGGCGTCTCCGATCCACTACCAGTTCGATCCGGTGCAGACGACCAAGACGAGCGTGCACGGCGCGATCAATATGCTGGGCCTCGCCAAGCGGGTTCGCGCCAGGATATTCCAGGCTTCCACGTCCGAGGTTTATGGCGATCCCGCCGAGCATCCGCAGCGTGAGGAATACTGGGGCAACGTCAATCCGATCGGATTCCGCTCGTGTTACGACGAGGGCAAACGGTGCGCTGAAACGCTCTTCTTCGATTATCATCGTCAGCATCATCTGCGCATCAAGGTTGCGCGGATTTTCAATACCTATGGCCCCCGGATGCATCCGAACGATGGCCGCGTCGTCTCGAACTTCATCGTTCAGGCACTTCGCGGTGAGGAGATTTCGATTTACGGCGATGGTTCTCAATCGCGGGCCTTCTGCTACGTCGATGACATGATCGATGGATTTGTGCGGATGATGGACACGCCGGACTCGGTGACAGGGCCCGTCAATCTCGGAAACCCCTCTGAATTCACGATCCGTGAACTGGCGGAACGCGTGATCGACTTGACCGGATCGTCATCGAAAATCAGCTACAAGCCCTTGCCGCATGACGATCCGAGGCAGCGTTGCCCCGATATCAGCAAGGCACGTGAGCTGCTGAACTGGCAGCCCGTCACGTCCCTGAATGAGGGGCTTCTCAAGACCATCAATTATTTCGAGAACCAGCTCTCGGGTCTGGTCGAAAGTCCGAGTCTTTCTTTCGCGTAACTGCCGGTTCGGGCCTGTCGCGTCGTTGGACGCCCTCGATCGCCGCCAGTTCAACTTGCCGGATATCAGATGGTGGCCAGATCCCTTTTGATCGTGACTCCGGTCTTCAACGACTGGGATTCATTCGGCCAGTTGTTGGCAGAGATCGACAGGATCATGCCGGCCTGGAACGTGAGCGTCGACGTTATCGCGGTCGACGATGGATCGTCCCAGCGCCCCAGGATCGAGGCGGCAGTCAACTCGCTGCAAAACATCGACGGCGTGACCGTCGTGTCGCTCGCCGCCAATATGGGGCACCAGCGCGCCATTGCAGTTGGATTGGCGCACGCCAACCGCATGGCCGCGCACGATCTCTGCCTTGTCATGGATAGTGATGGAGAAGACAGGCCCGAAGACATCGCCACCATGCTGAATGTGTCGGCCAAGAAGCCCGGCGCTATCGTGGTCGCAAAGCGGGCGCAACGCTCGGAGAGCTGGCGTTTCCGTGCATTCTACAAGGTCTATAAAGCGCTGTTTCGTCTGCTGACCGGCAAGGCCATCGATTTCGGCAATTTCTGCCTGATACCGGGCGACCAGCTTGGGCGAATTGCCCATATGGCAGAGCTGTGGAATCATTTCGCTGGTGCGCTGGTGCGATCCAGAGTCCCGCTGGAAAGCACGGACACGACTCGTGGCACGCGCTACGCCGGGCAATCGACAATGAACTTTGTTTCGCTCGTCGTTCACGGCCTGAGCGCAATCTCGGTGTTCAGCGATCTCATGTTTGTTCGTTTGCTTGTCGGCTCGCTCATTGTCGGCGCATTGCCTGTTCTGATCTCTGCTGTCGCGATCGCATTGCGGCTCACAACGGATCTGGCCATTCCGGGATGGACGACGAACGTCGCGGGCTTCGCTGCGCTGGCGATCCTCCAGATACTTACGCTGCTGGTGACCAGTGTGTTCGTCTCTCTGAGCGGGCGCTCGGGCTTTCCATTCGTGCCTGCCATTCACGCCCTGACTTACATAAAGGATACGACGTGCCTGCGCCGATCGAGGAAGGATCCGGTCATTACAGCTATGAAGGCGGCGAACTAGATGTCTTCACGCTAGCGACCAACTGGAAGGCCTACTGGGCGTCGCGTATTGAACCGCATATGGGTCCGCGGGTGCTCGAGGTCGGTGCAGGGCTGGGCGCAACGGCGCGGACGCTATGCAAAAGGCAGAAGAGGTGGGTCGCGCTGGAGCCTGATCCGGCACTCGCCGGGCGAATGCGCGATGAAATCGCCGCGGGGCATTTGCCTGCGATCTGTGAAGTGAGGGTCGGAAAGCTCGAAGATCTCGACGCGTCGGAACTCTTCGATACCATTCTCTACATCGACGTTCTGGAGCATATTTTGAACGATCGTGGCGAACTTGAACGCGCCGCTGTGCAACTGGACCGCGGCGGTTGCATCGTCGTCATCGCGCCGGCGCATCAGTATCTGTATACGGCGTTCGATAAGGCGATCGGCCATTTCAGGCGGTACGATCGCGAAATGATCGTTGCATTAAATCCGTCCGGACTGAATCTCTCCAGATTCGAGTATCTCGACAGCGTCGGATTCCTGGCCAGCCTGGGAAATCGCTTGCTGCTGAATTCGGCTTCACCCAGTTCATCGCAGATCAAGATCTGGGACCGGTTCATGGTGCCGTTGTCGCGATGTCTCGATCCGATCTTGCAGCGCCGATTCGGAAAGTCGGTTCTTGCGGTATGGAGCAAGAATTGAGCGCGGCCGGCACGTTGGGCGTAAGAACAAGAGGACCGCATTGCTTCGTGCGCCGCGTTTCCGCGATTCTGTTTTTCTCTGGAATTAGTCGAAACCCGTGGTCGATCCCATGAAATCCTGGTTAGGCAAGCTCATGGCGAGCGCCGGGTTTGTCGTGATCGGCGTGGCGTTTGCCGTTTACGTGGTGGGCGTCAGGGTTCTCAATCCATTCGATATTTCTTGGCTGGGCGGAGATTCGGCGACAGGCTATCTCGGCTGGAAGTTCTTTCGTCAGGAAGAGCAACTGAGTTTTCCGCTGGGCTGGGCGTCCAAGCTCGGTTATCCGCTCGGAGAACCGATTGCATATCTGGACTCGCTGCCCCTCGTGGCGACCATATTCTGGCCTTTTCGCCATGTGCTGCCGACTGACTTTCAGTATATCGGCCCCTGGTTTGTGCTTTGCGTCGTTCTGCAATTCTATTTCGGGTATCGGATTTCAAAGCGGCTCACCGGAGGACATGAATTATCGGCGTTGCTCGGTGGCCTGCTGTTCATGACAGCTCCGCCGTTCATCTGGCGTGGGCTCGGGCATTTCCCGCTTGCGAGTCACTGGCTCATTTTGGCGGCGTTCGATTTCTATCTGTCGACCGCAAGGAGAATGTCACGCGCGCAGATGGCGGCTGGCGGTCTGCTGTGCTTCGTCGCGGGCGGCATCAATCCTTACATCACGGCGATGGTGCTGCTGGTTCTGTTTGCGGCTTATCTGCGCTGGTTCCTCGCGGCGGATGAGGAGTCGAAGCAGGGGAGGTTCGCCAGTTTTTCGCGTGCGGCGTTTGGCGCCGGTCTCTCGTTCGGACTCGCGATATCCGCGCTGTTGATCTTCGGGTTTCTCCGTCCGGGGGAGTCCGGTTACGCCGGGGCCGGATATAAAATCTATTCGATGAATCTGCTGGCACCGATCGATCCATGGGATTATCCGGGCCTTTTGTGGGATCGGCTGCCGATCTCGCCAAATCAGTATGAAGGCTACAACTATCTGGGCCTCGGCATCATCCTGCTGGGTCTGGCGGCGGTGGTGTGGCGCCCATCGATCATCACGGAATTGTTCAAGCGGGAAGCGATTGCAGGCTGGTTGATTTTCGCCGCGTCACTCTTTTTCGCTCTCTCTTTGAAAGCGACCGCCGGCAGCACTGTCCTCTATGACATTCCGGTTCCTGATTTTGTGTTGAATGCGTTCGGAGCCTTTCGCGCCTCCGGCCGGCTTTTCTGGCCGGCGTTTTATCTGATCCTGTGCTGCGTCATCGGCGCAGCGTATGCCGCATTCGGTACCGGCGTGAGGACGGCTTTATTGCTTGCGCTCCTCGTTCAAATGTTCGACCTGCGCCCGCTGCACATTGGAGTTCGTGAAAATTGGGCACGCACGTCTTCAGCGGCATTCACCGATGACCCGATCTGGCAGGAGGTCGGACGGAAGCATCGGCATTTGATCGTCATTCCGGCTTGGCAATGTAGCAAAGACAGCAAGGATACGCCGGGCGGGTTTTCCGGGTACTGGATTTTCGGAAAACTTGCCGCTGATCACGGCATGACAATCAACAGTTTTTATGCGGGGCGCAATACACCGAAACAACTGGAGTATTTCTGCGAAACACAGCCGGCGGCTATTGCAAGGGATGGCCTTGGATCGGACGCTGCTTACGTTTTCAACTCTGCCGCACCGTGGCTTTCAACGCAGATCCGAGGCCATTTCTGCCGCGGTTTGAACGGCGTAGTGTTGTGCTCGATTGTCGACGGCCAGCAAGGCAATGCGGGCAATATTCTGAGGTCCGGCCAATAGCACCGCGAGGAATCCGAGAGCCAACCAGGTCCGGGGCGGTGCTGTTTCAGTGCCTTGGCCAGGTATCTACAACGACTATCCGATTGACGGAAGCTCTTTGAAGTCAAGTCTTTTCAATAGGATGGCTATATTGTAGGAGTTCGCCATCTACGGTGGTTTAGTGTAATTTGGACACAGTCGACGTGCCCTTGCCGAGTTTGGAGCCTGCCGGCCAAACATGCAGTTGGACTGCGTCGTACATGCGGTCTGTAGGGCAGATAGCATTCCTGTACAAGAAATTCCGTACCGCGACCTTCCTGCCGGGTTGCGGTTCGCGTCGCAATGAAAGTCATATAAATGAAGCGAAAAACTGCACTCATTACCGGCATAACCGGGCAGGACGGGGCGTATCTCGCTGAACTGTTGTTGTCCAAAGGATATTCGGTTCACGGCATCAAGCGGCGTACCTCGCTCTTCAACACTGACCGCATCGATCATCTCTATCACGATCCGCACGACAAGGGTTACGACCTGACGCTGCACCATGGCGATCTGACCGACTCATCGAGTCTCATTCGCATCGTGCAGGAAGTTCAGCCGGACGAGATCTACAATCTCGCGGCTCAAAGTCACGTCGCGGTTTCTTTTGAGGAGCCCGAGTACACAGCTAATTCCGACGCATTGGGTCCGCTGCGCATACTCGAAGCGATCCGTATTCTCGGACTTGAGAAGAAAACCAAATTTTATCAGGCCTCGACTTCAGAGCTTTATGGCCTTGTGCAAGAGACTCCCCAGAAGGAGAGCACGCCCTTCTACCCTCGATCACCTTATGCGGTTGCAAAACTGTACGCATACTGGATCACGGTGAATTACCGCGAAGCCTATGGTCTGTTTGCGTGCAACGGAATTCTTTTCAATCATGAATCGCCGATCCGCGGTGAGACGTTCGTAACGAGAAAGATCACGCGAGCCTTGGCTCGCATCAAGCTCGGCCTTCAGGAGAAGGTCTATCTGGGAAATCTGAATGCCCTCCGCGACTGGGGGCATGCGCGTGACTATGTCGAAATGCAATGGCTGATGCTGCAGCAGGACGTGCCGGAAGATTATGTTATCGCCACCGGCGAACAGCACTCGGTGCGCGAGTTCCTTGAAGTCGCAGCGAAGGAAATAGGCATCGCCATCCGGTGGGAAGGGAACGGCGTCGACGAAAAGGGATACGATATCGCCACCGGCCGGTGTATTGTTGAGGTCGATCCGCGATACTTCCGGCCGGCGGAGGTGGAGACTTTGTTGGGCGATCCGGCAAAGGCTTACCGCAAGCTGGGATGGTCGCCAAAGACGTCTTTCGTCGAACTGGTGACGGAGATGATGGTTGAGGATATGAAAGTCGCGCAGCGCGATGAACTCGTGAAGCAGCACGGCTTCAAGCATTTCAATTATAACGAATGAATTTTTGAAGCGAGGATGCGTCCGGTGGCCTAACCTCGCTGGAGGTATGTTCTTCCAGAGGATGTTTTTTAATCTGTTTGGATGTGAGGCTATTGTAAGCTGGGTTGAGACGTAGGAATGCCGTTGAAAAAAGTATTGGTGACGGGGGCGTCCGGGCAGGACGGCTTTTACCTGATCAACCTGCTTCATCGGCAGGGATGTGTGGTGCACGCGCAGTCGCGCCGCCTGCCGCATCCAAGCCGTCGTCAGGATGAAACGTGCTGGCACGTCGGAGATCCCGCCGATCGCGATTTTCTCGATTCATTGGTGTCCAGCGTGATGCCGGACGAGATATACAATCTTGCCGCGATCTCTCGACCGATCCTGAGCTGGGGGCTGCCGCGAGAAACAGCAGACGTCAACGGACTTGTTCCGCAGGATCTCTGCGAGTTGTTGCTCAGGCACAAACCGGGTTGCCGTTTGTTTCAGGCTTCGTCTTCCGAGATTTTTGAAGACGGAGCTGATCGCATTCAAAATGAGCAAACGCCGTGCGTGCCAAAATCTCCATACGGCGTCGCCAAACTTTATGCTCATCGCATTATAGGCGCATATCGGGCCCAGTATGGCTTGCATGCGTCGACGGGCATCATGTTCAATCACGAAAGCCCACGGCGTCCGCTTTCCTTCGTTTCGCAAAAAATTGCCTATGCCGCGGCTGCTGTATCCCTGGGTTTGACTGAGACATCTGAAACCGACGAGCGTGGCCGGCCGATCTTGCTTGATGGGAAAATGGCTTTGGGCGATCTAAGCGTTCGGCGAGATTTTGGTTTTGCCGGTGACTACGTTGAGGCGATGCGGCTGATCGTTCAGCATCGTACGGCAGATGACTATGTCATCGGTACGGGCGAGGATCATTCGATTGAAGAGTTTTGCGACCGGGCTTTCGGCTTGGTAGGCCGCAGATGGACGGAGCACGTCAGTTCCGATCCCAGTTTGTTTCGAAGGGTGGACAGTCATTATACCCGCGCCGACACCGCCAAAATCCGTTCGATCTTGAACTGGCAGCCAAAAGTCGCTTTCGACGAGCTTGTTGCCATGATGGTGAAAGCGCAGATTGATTTTATTGAGCGGCGGACATTGTCACGCCTCCAGCCTGATGCCAGTCACCGGCGTGTCGAAAACTAATGCGGATCTTGCACGCCTATAAATGTTATTTGCCGGAAGTTTATGGCGGTGTTCCCTCCGTTATAGCCATGCTGGCCAGGCTTCCGCCCTTGGGATTCGATACCGAGGTCCTAGTTGCCCGTGTGCGCGGTTGGGCGCGCAAGTACAAGTTCGAGGGGGTGGAAGTCGAGGCAGTCGGATCAATTGGAATGTTGATGTCGATGCCTCTGGCGCCGACGTATGCTTTCAGGCTGGTCAAGCGGGCAAAAGATTTCGATATCATCGTTCATCATGCGCCCTTTCCCCTGATAGATCTGGCGGTATTGCTGATCCCGAAGAGTTGCAGCCTCATCATTCATTGGCATGCCGAGGTCAGCGGTCGCCCCACATTGATGAAGTTTCTGGCGCCATTGTTTCGACGCTCGCTGAAACGTGCGGACAAGATTATCGTGTCCGACCCGGCCATTATCGAGAATTCGCCCTTTCTGCGAAACTTCTCAGATAAATGTATTGTGGTCCCATACGGATGTGACCTGACGCACTGGAGTGAACTGAGCGCGGCCCAACGAGAGATCGTCGATAGATTACAGGAACAGTATCCACGACTCGTGATCGCGATCGGCCGGCTGGTCAGCTACAAGGGGTATGAGGTGTTTCTGCGCGCGATCCAGGACGTGGATGCCGAAGCGATTATCATTGGTGACGGGCCACTCAAGGCGGATCTCACCGGCCTCGCCGCACAACTGGGCATCCTGGACCGAGTCAGATTTTTGGGTGTATTGCCACCTGACGAAGTCAAACAATATCTTCACGCAGCAAAAGTGTTCGCATTTCCGTCGGTCACGGAGGCGGAGGCTTTCGGCCTCGTTCAGCTCGAGGCCATGGCTGCGGGCAAGCCGGTCGTCAATACCGATCTTCCTACCGCCGTTCCGCATGTGGCGCGCGATGGCATGGAGGGCTTCACCGTTCCGCCGAATGATCCGGCCGCATTTACGCTGTCGCTTCGCCGGCTGCTCGATCAGCCCGACCTTGCGGCCAGGTTGGGTGCCGCCGGGAAGGAGCGGGCTCATTCGGAGTTCAGTCAGTCATTGTTCCTATCGCGTATTCAAGCGGTTTATAACGAGGTCTTTGAACGTCGCCGTTCAGCTCGGTGAGCGGTTGAGCGCAACGTGTGGCAGATGACATCAAGGTGAATGAAACTGCGATGCTGGTGATCGGGCAGACACAGATGCCAAGTCAGGCGCAAATGGCATCGCAGGATGTTGTCGACGGGCTCTCGTTGTGGAGGCTATGGGGCGCGCTTGGATGGAATGATATTCTGCAGCGCTATCGGCGCTCGCTGCTGGGGCCGCTCTGGTTGACTGCGAGCATGGCTATCATGGTCGTGTCGCTCGGATTGATTTATTCAAGGATATTCAAAACGGAAATCGGCGACTTCATGCCGTTTCTCTGTGTCGGGCTTTTGCTTTGGAACTATATCGCTGCTGTTCTATCGGAAGCTGGCGCACTTTTTACCGGGGCGGAATCCTACATCAAGCAGATTCGTTTGCCGTATTCGGTTTACGTCTTGCGATTCATGTGGAGCAAAATCATCATCTTTGCCCACAATTTCGCAATCTACTTTGGCATTTTGCTCTATTTCCAGATCTGGCCCGGCAGCGTTGCGCTTTTTGCAATCCCGGGTTTTCTTCTGATAACGCTTAACGGTGCGCTGGCGGGTATGTATCTCGGTATGATGTCTGCACGCTTCCGGGATATTCCCCAGATCATCGGAAGCGTGATTCAGATCGTTTTTTTTATTACACCGATCATGTGGAAGCCTGAATTGCTCGGTCAGAATTCAGGACTCATCATTTTTAATCCGTTCTTTCATCTCGTCGAGATCGTGCGGGCGCCTTTGCTCGGATATATGGCGTCGCCGCTGAACTATGCGGCGGTAGGGCTGATCACGATCGTCAACGGCCTTCTGGCTGCGGGTTTCTTTATTCGTTTCCGCGCGCGTATCTCATACTGGATTTGATCCCGATGATGCAGCCGCAAAAAATTGGCGAGCGCGAAACGATTCTCGGTCTTGATCGTGTCAGCGTGTCTTTTCCAATCTACCACGGCGGGTCACGTTCGCTGAAGAAGATCATCTTGTCACGCAGTTCTGCGGGACGCATTGCCCGTGATGCCAACGACCGCGTCATGATCGATGCCTTGCGCGACGTGTCTCTCTCGCTCGTCAGCGGAGATCGGCTAGCCCTGATCGGCGCGAATGGCGCAGGAAAAACCACGTTGCTGCGTGTCATGGCCGGTATCTATGAACCTGTCTCGGGAGCCGTCCGGATACATGGCCGCGTCTCGCCGATGTTCGATCTTGGGCTCGGCATTGATACCGACCTGAGCGGTTACGATAACATCCGTATCCGAGGTTTGCTGCTCGGTCTCTCTTCCCAGGAAATCGAACGACTGCTGCCTGACATCGCGGAGTTCACGGAACTTGGCGAATATCTGGATATGCCGGTAAGGACCTATTCATCGGGCATGACATTGCGGCTTACTTTCGCCGTCGCCACCTGCTTTGAACCGGAAATTCTGCTGATGGATGAGTGGATCTTGGCCGGGGATGCGCACTTTATGGCGAAGGCACATGTGCGGATTGAATCGTTCTTGCGGAAGGCGAGCGTTCTTGTGCTGGCGTCGCATAACCTCGAGATCTGCCGCACATGGTGCAATAAGGGACTTTGGATGGAGCGGGGACGAGTACGGGCGCTTGGCCCGGTATCCGATGTAATTGCGGCGTATCAGGGCGCGGTGACTTAAGTTCGTCGCTCAGGAGAACATGTCAGCTCGCGTGTGACAGCTTTTATCGACGCGACGATAATTGTGGCGCTATTTTCCGCATTGAATCACAAGCCCGATCGATGTCGAGACAAAATTAGCGAGAGCCAGGCGGATGTGCGTATCTGCTGTGAATGGAGGAATATCGACAAAAAGGTCGATTGGCTCGCTCAGAACATCGTAGCAGACCTCCGCAACGAAATGACCATCGGAACGCAGTTCCTCCACGAGGCCGTCGATGTCGCGTCGTCGAAACAGCACGAGGGTCGGATTGTTGTCGATGGTCGCATCATTGGAGGAAACATTATATTCGGTCGTATGAACAGCAACTCCGCCGACCTTGAGGGTTTTGACCGAGGCCTTGATAAAGTCCAGCCCGGCTTTGATCGATCCCAGGTGTTCAAGGCTGCATGAAGACCAGCAGAAGTCGTAATCTGCGAAGGTAGCGGGAATTGCATTCATATCGCAGACTCCGAATGAAACCTTGCGATTGAACTCGTCGTCTGGACAAATTCCCTTTGAGTTCAATTGGGAGAGTTGCGACGCGTGTTGGTTTGTCTCCATCCAGCCCGCGGCCGTGGCAGCGTCGGGAGACATATCAGTCGCAAGAACGGAAACTCCAAGCGCGGCAAAAGCGGAAGGCAGTGGCTCCCGACCTACGCCGAAGCCAAGCCCTCGGCGTCCGGCCTGGATCAGCCCAGCGGCCTCGATATGTCTGGCGATGAACACATGTTCCCAGATCTTACGGTGAACGCGCGGCGTTTCCTTTATCAGGCCGAGCCAACGATGGAAATCTGGATGGCGGAAGTCCTGAGCCGTGCAAAGCGACGAGCGAAAATAGAGCCGCTCCCCGATTGCGGGAATTGTCGTGAAATCGACGCCTCTTCGGCCATCCATAGGATGGGAAAGTATATCCTGAATATGAGCGAAACGGTCCGCTTGCCAGCTGACGGTGGATCGGACATTCCTTCTCGCCGATCGAGACAGCAAGACAAGGGACCCATCCGGTCCTATCCTGATTCCCAGATATTCTGCCCCTTTCCGCAAAATTGACCGTAACATCCGTTAACCTCATAAATCGGCGAACATCGGGTTCCGGGCGGGCGACGTCACGCTGTGACCGTAGAACACAGAATCTATTTTGTGTTAGGACTTGCTATCAAGAAGTCTTATTTCCGGTCACCAAATGCTTTGGTTCGACGTTACTGACCTGCAAAGATGGCACCATTCTCACCTGACCGGTATTCAGCGGACCGCTGTGGGCGTTCTGTCAGAACTGTTGCAGTTGCGGAAGGACGTTGGTCTTTTTTGCTATGATGAAGCAGCGCGCGCGCTTCAAGTAACGACGAGTCAATCTCTGTCAGAAATCGTGCGGCGGCATCTCGATCAGGCCGGCAGCGATCCGGATTCTGCCCCCGCTGTTGACAGCTATACGCCAGCGATATTGGGGGAAGCCAGAACGTCCAGATCGCACGCCAGTTTAGCGGCCGCCCTGGCGCCGGTGGCTCCATTGGCGTACGCCACGGGGAGGTTGAGATCCAGGTCTGGCAGGTTTTTGCGGCCCATCATCGGCGCCGAGATGACGGATGCATTGCGAGATTTCTTGCGAAGCGGATTTCATTTGCTTCGAGTTATAAAGAAAAAACTTCAATCGGCTCTTTCAAGGGCAAATCGCATCGTTATCAACGCTGCAAAGAAAACTAAAATCATCTCTGAAGGTGTCGGCGTTCGACCGATCGTATTCCAGCCTGGCGATGTGTGTTTGTCGCTATCGGCCACTTGGGGAATTCATCGCTACGGAGAGACGATTGCCGAGAACAAGACTAAGTATCGTTTCAAATGCGTGAGCATGATCTATGATCTTATTCCGACGCTGTATCCTCAATGGCTGACGCCCGGCGCCTCGCGTGTTGTGACCCTGTGGGTTCGCCAACAGATTCGAAATGCCGATGTGATTTTGACAATTTCAAATTTTCAGAAACAAGAGATAGCGAAGTATATTGAGGATGAAAGGTTGCCATCACCGCCTGTTGAAGTCGTTCGCTTGGGTGATAATCCCAACTTCTACGGCCGAAAGGGTGCCAGCAACTCACCTCCATTGCCCCGCTTTGTTCCGGACAGGAAGTTCGCTATCTGCGTCTCGACACTCGACATCCGCAAAAATCAGAGCGTTCTCTATCAGGTATGGCGACGTCTGGCCGAAGACCTTAAGGAGGAATGCCCGCAACTTCTGTTGATCGGCACGCCTCATTTGTACGTGACCGATTTGCTCTATCAAATTCGGCACGACAGACTGGTCAATCGTCTTATCATGCCACTGACCGGAATTACAGACGAGGAACTGGCATGGTACTACAGGCACTGTCTGTTTACGTTGTACCCTTCGGTCTATGAAGGATGGGGATTGCCGATTTCAGAAAGCCTCGCTGTCGGAAAATATTGCATTGCTGGAGACAGGACCTCTCTTCCGGAGGCGGGAGGGGATTTCGTCGATTATTTCGATCCGCTCGATGTTCCGGCCTGCTACCGGCTCGTCCGCCGCGCAATCGATGATCCCGACTACGTCAAGATGCGCGAGACCAACATCTGCGAGAATTACAAGCCGTATTCTTGGAGGATGACAGCTCAGTCGATTTCTCAAATCGTAGATGAATGTATCGCAACAGACGTCAGCGCGATGTCAATGCTGACGCTACAGAGATGATACGCGCGGGTTTTGAATCCGGCATTCTCGATGGCCCGATGACGGGCATCGCGAATTATACGTTCCATATGATCCGCTCGGCGCTTGAGTTGTCGCCGGATCTGAGGTTCTCCGGTTTTCGCCGGTTTAATTGGGAGACGGTCGATCTCGCAGCGCTGGAGCAGTTCGCTGCACGGCAAGATTCGTATGGAGCGGAAAACGGACTTCGACGAGGAGCGCGCAGCGTTGTGCGCACGTCGCTTCTCAACGGCGGTCGCCGCGCAGGCTTGGGTTCAGTCCGGACGATCTATCGCGCATTGAGACGAATGCGTTTTGCGTCGTCGGTCGGCAGCCGATCGCTCGATCTGTTTCATACGTTTAATTTCCGCCCGCTGGCTGATCCCGGGGTGCCGGTGTTGCCGGTGATCTATGATCTCTCGACGTTCCGGCATCCGGAGTTTCATCCGGACGATCGGGTGCGATGGCTCTCGCCGTTGCGGGATACTCTCGCTCAGGCGCCGCGAGTGCAGACAATTTCCGAGTTCAGCAGGCGGGAAATCGCTGGACTTTTCGGCTATCCGCTCGACAGGATTTTTGTCGCGCCGCCGGCGGCTGCGGCGCAGTTTGCGCCGATGGGAGAAGGCGCGACGCAGCGCGATCTCGACATCCTGGATTTGCGTTATGGAAATTTCTTTCTTGCGGTCGGGACGCTCGAGCCCCGGAAGAATCTTCGCACGCTGATTGCGGCCTATGCGCAACTGCCGCTTGCTATTCGTGCCCGCTTTCCTCTGGTTGTAGCCGGCGGGGCGGGGTGGGGAGAACTGAAGTTGCCGACGCAAACGGCGGCGCTTGTCGCGGAAGGTGCGTTGCGCTTCGTTCAGCATGTGTCAGGCGCGCAGTTGCGCAGCCTGTATGAGGGTGCGCGGCTGTTGCTGATGCCGTCGCTTTACGAAGGGTTCGGAATGCCCGTGGTCGAGGCCCTGGCATGCGGGACGCCGGTAGCCCATAGCGCCGATACCGCGATGGACGAGATTTCCGCGAACCTTGGCAACCGGATCTCTGCCTTGGATGTCGATGGCTGGACAGATGCGCTTCAGGACGCGCTGGACAGCGGCGGGCATGCCGACCTCGCGCAGCGGCAAGCGCGGATCGCACAGGCCCGCCGGTTCGACTGGCGGCACAGCGCTGGTCTAATGGTCGATGCATACCGGCAGATTCTGCGCTGAATCGCTGCGCAGCAATCCGGCGGGCGACGTCGGATTTTGTGGACTTGGGTTGCATCGGAAATCTTGCCAATGTTGACCCGTCCGTGCCCGGTCGGATAGGGCTAACATCTCTATGTTGCAACCGGTGGGATCTTGCCATCATGGCCTCGTTTTTCGATACGTGGCTCGATGGCGTTGAGAAGGGCTGGGGTATTCCCGCACTGCTCGCGATCTTCGTAGTGCTGTGGACGGTGTTTCTCGGGATTGCCTACGCCAACGGTGATCTGCATCCGGACGTTCTGGAGGCCTGGACTATCGGGCGCGCGCCGGACTGGAGCGGAGCCAAGCATCCGCCGCTGATGGGCTGGATCAGTCATGTCTGGATGCTGGTTTTTCCGGTCAGGGACTGGTCGCTTTACCTGCTGGCCATGACGAATTCAGCCATGGCACTCTGGATCGTCGATCTGACGGCGCGCCGTTTTATTCGCGACGACAAACGCGCCATCATCCTGCTGCTGCTGATGCTGCTGCCGGTGTATCAATTCCAGGCGCAGCGCTTTAACGCGAATTCCGTCCTGTTCGCGATCTGGCCGCTTGCGATCTACTGCTTCCTGCGATCCTTCGAGACTCGACATGCCGGATGGGCTGTCGTGGCCGGGTTGGCCGGCGCTTTAGCCGTTCTCGGCAAGTACTATTCTGTCTTTCTGATCCTGGGGTTCGCTTTCGCGGCAGTGTGCCATCCCGCGCGCCGGGCTTATTTCACGTCCGGAGCCCCGTGGATTTCAACGGGGGCGGGCTTGCTGCTGCTGGGGCCGCACATCCATTGGATGCTGAGTTCGGGGGTAAGTCCCCTCGGTTACGCGCTGGCGACCCACGGCGGCTTCACCACCGGCCGTGCCTTCCTTTCGGGCCTGATGTTCCTGCTGAGCCTCGCGGCTACGCTGGCCCTGCCGGCGCTGGTGTGGGCCGTCATGATCCGCTCGCGGGCGGGGGACTATCTCAGGGGCCTGAGGACGCTGGAGCCGGGTCTCCTGCTGTTGCTTCTGGTCGCCATTGGAGCCGCCGTAACTCCCCCGCTGATCAGCCTGATCCTCGGAAGCTCGCTCAGCGCGGTCTGGGCATCCCCGGGAGTTTTCGCCTTCGTGCTCGTGGCGGTCTGCGCCGCCAGGTTTCCGGTCGAGTGGCGGGAAACGCGGCGGCTCGCTCTGGGTGTGCTGACGCTGACCGTGATCGCGGTCCTGCTTGCGCCAGCTCATGCCTACTACCGGAATAGTCACCCCTTTAGCGAGGGGCGGAATTACTACAGCCTCGCGACGAACGAGTTAATGAAGCACTGGCGTCAGACGTCGGTCAGCCCTTTGAAAACCGTCAGCGGTGACAAGCTGGCGATGGCGCTCGGGTTCTACTCCCCTGATCACCCGGCGTTCGTGATTCCGTTCAACCAGCAATACGTGTGGCAGATGCCGCCCGAGGCGGCACTACAGGGAGGCTGGGCGACCATGTGTCTCCCCGATGAGGAGACCTGCCTGATCTGGTCGAAACAAATCGCGGCAATTGCGCCAGGTGCCATCAGCTTCGATTTCGTCGTTCAGCCGCAGCTTTGGGGCATGCCGGGCGTTCCGGCGCGGATTGCCGCATTGATCGTTCCGCCTCGCGCGGTGCGCTGAGATCGGCGACGCTACAAGCCGTGACGTGAACCATACGCTGGATGTGGTGCAAATTACTTCAGTTCAAAAATTGAATTTTGGTTCCTGATTCATTCGATCGATGCAGGCGGATGGCATGCTGCTCTGCCTCATATCGCATGTTGTCCTTGTTTTACGGGGGGGTGCTCTCACCGGCACCGAACGATCCATTCCCCTGTCTCGGCGCTTGACTAGTTCTAAAAAAGAACTGTAACGTCGAAGCCAATGACGGCCAGTCCAAACGCCGCAGCCGAAAATCACGCCTGTGCCGGTCGCGAGGACGGGCGCAGTTCATTGCCAGGGAGGAGATACGATGTTCAAGGGCTTCAAAATTGCGTCGGCATTGGTGCTGGCGCTGTCCGGATCGGCGTTTGCGGCTGATGCGCCGGGAGTCACCGCAACGGAAATCAAGATCGGCGGCATATTCCCGTTCAGCGGGCCCGCATCGTCGATCGGACTGGTAGGCAAGGGCGTGCTTGCCTACGTGCAGTCGATCAACGACCGCGGCGGTATCAACGGCCGCAAGATCAATTACATCGCCTACGATGACGCCTACAGCCCGCCGAAGGCTGTCGAACATGCCCGCAAGCTCATCGAAAGCGACGAGGTCGCCTTCATGTTCGGGCAACTCGGAACGCCCGGTCTTTCCGCCACGTCGAAGTATTACGGCAGCAAGAAAATTCCATCGCTGGCGATCATCAGCGGATCGGCCAAGTTCACGAACGTCGCGGATTTTCCGACCACCACCACGGGCCTCGTCAGCTACGACACCGAGGGAAAGATCTACGCCAAGTATTTGACCAGAACGCTGCCGAACGCAAAATATGCGATCCTTTATCAGAATGACGACCTCGGCAAAGACTACGTCAAGGCCTTCAAGGAGTTTCTCGGGCCCGACTTCGACAAGCGGGTCGTGACCGCGGCTTACGAAATTTCCGATCCAACGGTCGATTCGCAGGTCGTCACGCTCAAGGCATCGGGCGCCGAGGCGTTGCTGGTTGCGGGCACGCCGAAGTTTTCCGCACAGGCCATTCGCAAGGCAGCCGAGATCGGATGGAAACCGACCCTTATCATCAACTTCCCCTCGACGTCGGTTGCGGCAACCCTGAAACCGGCCGGCCTGGACAAGTCTGTCGGCGTGATCGTCGGCACCTTCCTCAAGGACCCAACGGACTCGAAGTGGGACAACGATGCCGGAATGAAGCAATACCGGGCATTTTTCGACAAATATCTGTCGGGATCGGACATTGGTGACACCAACTACCTAACGGGATACCAGCAGGGTCTGGTTCTCGAGCAGTTGCTCAAGCAGTGCGGCGATGATCTGTCCCGGGAAAACGTCCTCAAGCAAGCCAAGAGCCTGAAGGACGTTGTGCTCCCGACGGCAATGCCGGGAATCAAAATCAACACCACCGACAAGGTCAACCAGCTCTGGACGCAGCTTCAGCTTCAGCGCTGGAGCGGTTCGAACTGGGAGCAGTTCGGCGACGTGCTGGACGCCAAGTCCGAGTAACGCGGCGCTTGTCGAACGAAAATCGCGGCCGGCGTCTGAACAAGGATGCCGGCCGCGTAACGAACTCTGCTCGTCGAAACCGCCTTCGAAATTCAGGGAGAAAGCCAGTGAAGGGCCTGATGCAAAATCAGCCGCTGCTGCTGTCGTCGCTTTTGCGCCATGCGGACCGGTTTCATGCCAGCACGGAGATCGTCTCGCGCACGGTCGAGGGACCGATCCATCGCTACACATATCGCGATGCTGCACGCCGGGCGCGCCAACTGGCCAGCGCCTTGCAACGCCACGGCATCGAACACAGCGACCGCGTCGCGACGCTGGCCTGGAATAACTATCGCCATTTCGAGATCGAACATGGCGTCACCGGGATGGGCGCCATCTGGCACGCGATCAATCCGAGGTTGATCCCGGCGCAGCTCATTTACATTGCCAATCACGCCGAGGACAAGGTTCTGTTTTTCGAGAGTTCTTTTCTGCCGGTGGTGGAGAAACTCGCGCCTGATCTATCAACCGTAGGTCTGTTCGTTCTGATGGCTGATCGGGCCGCGTTGCCCGCCGTGACCAACATTCCCAATCTTCAGTGCTATGAAGATTTCATCGCCTCAGGCGACGAAGGTTTTGTCTGGCCGGTGTTCGATGAACTGTCTGCATCGTCACTGTTTTACACCTCGGGCACGACGGGTAATCCGAAGGGCGTGCTTTATTCCCATCGTTCGGATGTGCTGCATTGTCTGTCCATCACAGGCGTCTACTCGATGGGGCTCGCCGCAACCGACACCATCTTGCCGATGACGCCGATGTTTCATGCCAACGGCGCATGGGGCTTCACCCATGCCGCGCCGATGGTGGGTGCGAAGCTTGTGTTCCCGGGCCCGAAAATGGATGCCGCGAGCATCGCCGAACTCATAGAGACCGAAGCGGTCACCGTCACCGCAGGCGTCCCGACGCTCTACTCCAAACTGCTCCAGCATTTCGAGGACCAGGGTCGGGGAGCGGGAACGATGCAGCGGCTGGTGGTGGCAGGCTCCGCGCCCGCGCCCAGCATGATTGAAGGTTTCGAGCGTCTCGGCGTTTCAGTCAATCACGTCTGGGGTATGACCGAAACCAGTCCGTGCGGGACATCGACGCAGCCGTCGCGGAAGGCAGCGAAGGCTTCGCCGCAGGAACAGCTTCGCCGCAAGACCATGCAAGGCACGCCGGTCTACGGCGTGGACGTCAAGATCGCCGACGAGAACGGCAATGAACTGCCGCATGACGGAAAATCCAGCGGGCGCTTCATGGTGCGCGGTCCTTGGGTTCTCAGCGGCTACTATCGCGACGAGAAGCCTTTGCTGGAGGACGGCTGGTTCAATACCGGCGATCTCGCTGTGATGGACGACGACAACTACATCCAGCTTACCGACCGCGCCAAGGACGTCATCAAGTCGGGCGGCGAGTGGATCAGTTCGATCGATGTCGAAAACCTGGCGGCGGGATGCCCTGGCGTCGCGGAGGCTGCGGTCATCGGCATTCCTCATCCGCAGTGGGAAGAGCGTCCGCTGCTCATCGTGGTGCCAGCGGCGTCTGAGCCGGCGACGGCGAAAGCCGTGTTGTCATTTCTCGAAGGGAAAATCGCCAAATGGTGGATGCCGGACGACGTCATCTTCGTCGAGGCATTAACTTACGGTGCGACCGGCAAGGTGCAGAAGATGGAATTGCGGCGGCGATTCGCGGGTCACTACACGTCGCAAAAGAGCGCCTGACAAAAAGGCGCCGGAAGGCCGGCGCCTTTGGTCGTTTTGGCCGTTGATCCCGACGTTCGGTGCTCAGGCGGCGCGGGCCTTTGCGCGCGCAGGCTTTGCCTTGGCAACTTTTGCCGGCTTCGGCGTATCGGTCTTCGGGCGGGCGCCGGGGCCGGGGAAGACGTCGACTTCCTTGGCGACGAGAGGGTCACCGCATTCCGAGCACACCATGACCGGATCGAACTGCTTGCCGCAATTCTTGTGAACATGGATCAGCGGGCGGCCGCGCTCGTCCACCATATGGATGTCGCCCCAGTGAACGATCGCCATCATGATCGGGTAGAGGTCGAGGCCCTTCTGGGTCAGAATATACTCGTGGCGCTTCGGCGATTCCTGATAGGGCACCCGCCGCAAGACGCCGAGACGGACCATCTTCTTGAGCCGTTCCGCCAGCAGATGCCGGGTGATCCCAAGCGCAGCCTGGAAGGCCTCGAACCGGCGGGTGCGGAGGAAGCATTCGCGCAGGATCAGCAGACTCCAGCGGTCGCCAATCACGCCGATGGTGCGGGCCATGGAGCATGGCTCCTCTTCAAGTTCGTCCCATCTCATAGTCGTCTCCGATTCGGTCCTTAGGCGTAGTTCCAATGGTATTTATATAGCCTGATGTGGTCCCATTCTAAATAGGCACTGAGCTGGACAAAAGTCCTAATCGGGCGGTTGCGAGCACAAAACCGAGGAACAGTTATCCCGAATTGACAGTTCGATTTTAGAACTTTATGAATGAGCCGTCGCTCCGGCAAGGTCAGGGCGTTAAAAAAGCACGCGGAAATGGCGTGCGGCAGAGGAGGAAAAGCGCGGTGGCCAGTCCCTTGAAAGTCGAGTTTCAGTTCGATTTTGGCAGTCCGAATGCCTATCTGGCGGAGTACGCCCTCCCGGGAATCGAAAAACGCACCGGCGTGAAGTTCGACTACGTTCCTGTTTTGCTTGGCGGGATTTACAAGGCGACCAACAACATGTCGCCGTTCGACTCGCTTCGCGGCATCAAGAACAAGCCGGAATACAACGCGCTCGAGACGCAGCGTTTCGTCCGCCGCCACAACATCACGAAATTCAAGCAGAACCAGTTCTTTCCGGTGAACACGCTGATGCTGATGCGCGGCGCCACAGCTGCGATATTCGAGAACATGTTCGAGCCGTACTTTCGCGCCGCCTACCATCACATGTGGGAAGAGCCGAAGAAGATGGACGACCCCGAAATTTTCCGGAACGCTTTCCTGTCATCAGGTATCGACATCGATCGCTTGATTGCCCGCGCGCAGCAGGACGATGTGAAAAAGAGGCTGATCGAGGTGACGACGGACGCTGTCAACCGCGGCGCGTTCGGTTCGCCGACTTTCTTCGTCGGCAAGGAGATGTTCTTCGGCAAGGACCAGCTTCGCGATGTCGAGGAATCGATCGTCGAGCAGCTCGGTGCAGCGAAAGCCAAATCCGCCTGATTTCGAAACGCTTGCTTAGCGTTTAAACTGATCTCCGGAATCCAGCGGCAAGGCCCTCAGCCAGCCCAGCTGTCAAGACAAACAGGAAGAAACAGATGCCCGGTCCCCTTCATGGCGTGCGCGTTCTGGATCTGACGGCGGTGGTGTCGGGTCCCTATGCGACGATGTTTCTGGCCGATCAGGGCGCGGATGTGCTGAAGATCGAGCCGACCAGCGGCGATGGCACGCGACGGAGCCGGACGCTGATCGATGCGGCCGGTGAGTTCTCGGCGCTGTTCGTGTCGTGCAATCGCGGCAAGCGCTCGCTTTCGATCGACATCAAGAGCGATGCGGGCCGCGAGGTGTTGGCCAAGCTGGCGTCGCAGGCAGACGTGCTGGTGCAGAACTTCCGCCCCGGCACCATGGAGCGCCTGGGACTCGGCCAGGAAGAGCTGCGCAAGAAATATCCGCGGCTGATCTATGTCTCGATCAGCGGCGTCGGCGACAGCGGTCCTTACGTCAAGAAGCGGGTCTACGATCCGATCATTCAGGCTCTGTCGGGCTTTGCCGACATCCAGTCGCAGCCGGTGACCAACCGCCCGCAGATGATCCGGACCATCGTCTGCGACAAGACAACCTCGGTCTTCACGGCGCAGGCGGTCTCGTCGGCGCTGTATGCCCGCGAGAAAACAGGCAAGGGCGACCACATCCAGGTGGCGATGCTCGACACCATGATCTCGTATCTGTGGCCGGAAGGCATGATGCAATACACCGTTGTCGGCTCCGAAGCGGCCGCGGGGGACCCGAACGACCGGCCTGACCTCGTGTTTCAGACGCTGGACGGCTATATCACCGCCGGCACCATTTCGGATTCCGAATGGCAGGGTTTCTGCAAGGCCTCGGGCGATCCGGAGCTAGCGAAAGACGAGCGTTTCGCGACGCCGAGCGCGCGTTTCGTCAACGCCACCGCGCGCATCAACAAGATGCAGGAATACATCAGTCAGCGCACCACCGCCGAATGGCTGGAGCGTCTGGATGCCGCCGATGTGCCGTGTTCTCCGATCCTGCGCCGCAGCGAGATTATCGGCAACGACCAGGTGGTGGCGCGCGGCCTGATCGAGGAATTCGACCAGCCGACGGTGGGGCGGGTGCGTCAGCCGAAGCCCGCGGCGATCTTCGAGGTCAACAAGGCCGTCATCGGCGGCCCTGCGCCGCGGGTCGGTGAGCATTCGCGCACCGTGCTGCGCGATCTCGGCTACAGCGACGCCGCCATCGATGCGATGATTGCTGATAAATCGGTGCGGGCGGCGCGCTGAAACAAAAAGGCCGCAGGTTTTGCCCGCAGCCTTTCCTTCATCCTGTTACGGACAACTCAGGCCGGCCGGACGGATGACCGGCTCGCCGGGTGCGGGCGGAACGTTCGCCGCGGTGCCGCGCTGGTAGCCGGGCCGCAACTGGATGCGTTCAAGATAAGGCTTGGCGTTGTCGCAGATGCCGACGCCGTAGGCGATCGCCCATTCGAGGCATGTCGTCAACAGAATGTCCGCGCTGGTAAATTGCTCGCCCATCAGGAAGGTTCGTCCGTCCTCAAGTGCGACCTCGACATGCCGCAATTGCTCGCGGAAGTATTCACCGGCTTTCGTGGTGACTTCCGGCGCAACGCCATAGATGTGTCCGAGCGCGCCGGCGCTATGGCGCCGCATGACATACAGGCTGGTGGAATCAAGTTCGGTGACGATGAAAAAACACCATTCCAGCCACTTGGCGTAGGCTTGCTTGTCATCGGGGATCAGCCATCGGCCGGGACTGCCATACGTCCGCGCCAGATAGGCGACGATGGCGGCACTCTCGCCGATCGAGAAGTCGCCGTCCTGAAGCATCGGCACTTTCTGACGCGGATTAAGTTTTGTGTATTCCGATGTCTTGGTTTCGCCGGTGCGGGGGCCAATGGCGCGAGTTTCGTAACGCAAACCGAGTTCTGCCAGCGCCCAATGCGGACGGACCGTGCGGCTGGTTCCGACGCCCCATAGCGTGAGGTTCGGAGCGGCAGCCATCTTACCATGTCTCCACAGAGGGACGCAGATCGAGTTCGTGAGTCCAGCCGTCGCGCCTCTGATGATGCGCGAACCAGTAGGCATCCGCGATGGAGTCCGTCTTTGTCAGGCTGTCGGCGGGGATGTCGCTTGCTTCGATCCCCTTCGCAGCTTTCATCCGCTGGTGAATGGCTTCGCTGTCCACAGCGGCGTCAATCAGCAGATGGATGACATGAATATTCTTCGGGCCGAGTTCACGGGCCATTGCTTGAGCGACGGCGCGCAGTCCGAATTTGGCGGACGCGAAGGCCGCGAATCCCTTGCCACCGCGGACGCTGGCGGTGGCGCCGGTAAACAGGATTGTGCCGTGGCCGCGCTGCATCATGTATTTGGCAGCTTCGCGTCCCACGAGGAACCCGCCGTAGCACGCAAGCTCCCATGCCTTGAAGAACAACTTCTCGGTGGTTTCCAGCAGCGGTTTGTTGACGTTGGATCCGGCGTTGTAGAGGCAAACCTCGATCGGGCCGATTTCCTTTTCGATGCGGGCGAACATGGCTTGCACATCGGCTTCCTGGCGGGCGTCCACGCTGATAGCGTGAACCTCGCATCCTTCCGCCTTCAATTCATCGACGAGCCCCTGAGACTTGGCTGCATCGCGGCGCGCCACACAAACCTTGTATCCGCCCTTGGCGAAGCGCCTGGCAACCGCTGCTCCGATGGCGTCGCCCGCACCAACCAACACCACTGCGCCTTTGCTTTGAGCCACGGAATCCTCCTATATAGTTCTTATTTGGTACTTTGTTTCATAACCGGCGGGATGCTCGTTGTAAACGGCTATCGCGCTGCGGAATGAACGTTATGTACCCGGGAGAGCAGTTCATATCTGTCTTGCGCCGCATCAAATCCGATTGACTAGTTCTAAAAAAGAACGATAGGTTGAGCGAAGTTCAAAGGTCGCCCCGGAAGCGGCCGGACATTGCCCGGGAGGTTGAAATTGGCAAGCGCTGCTCAGGCGATTGACGTCGCTGACATACTGAAAGAGATCCCGGATCGCCTGCACCAGACCATGGATCGCGCAGTCTCCGCGACGCCCGATCACCCGGCGCTAGTCGAAGGATCTGTAATCTGGTCGTACCGGCAGCTTTCCGAATCCGTGGAGCAGGTGGCCTCGGCGCTGCGGGAGCTCAACGTTCGGCCCGGCGACCGGATGATGATCGTCAGTGAGAATTGCATCGCGCTGGCAGCATTGTTGCTCGCGGCCAGCCGGATCGATGCTTGGGCGATCGTTGTCAATCCGCGGTTGTCCCCGCGCGAACTGGATCAGATTCGCGACCACAGCGGCGCAAGACGGATGTTCTTCACGGTGAACGTCTCGCCGGAGTCCGCGAACCATGCGACGCGCGTCGGCGCGACTATTGGCAATGTCGGTCCGCTGAAAGATATCGGGATCGGACTCCTGAATGAAACTGCGGCGGCGGAGCCGGTTCACGTCAATCCCGCCAAGCAGGTCGCCGTTCTGATCTATACTTCGGGGACTACAGGTACGCCGAAAGGCGTGATGCTGACTCACGAAAACCTGCTGTTCAGTGCCAAGGCGATCGCGCTGTTCCGGAAGATGGACAATCGCGACAGGGTCTATGTCGTGTTGCCGATCTCTCACATCGTCGGTGTCTCGCTGTTGCTCCAGACTCTGATGACCGGCGGCACGGTCCAAATGGTCAGCAAATACGATCCCGCTGTATTGGCAAAGGCCATCGCCGAGGACGGCGTGACCATCCTCAACGGCGTACCGGCAACCTTCCAGCGGTTGCTCGAATACAAGACGTTGCAGGGCATCGATAAACTGAACACCGGCTCGCTGCGCATGATCACCGTTGCAGGCGCGCCGCTCGATCTTGATCTCAAGCGCCGCACTGAACAGGAATTGGGTCTGTCGCTGCTGAACGGCTACGGCATCACGGAGTGCTCACCGGGCATTTCCGGCGTGCGGCTGGATTCGCCGCGTCCGGATGAGGCGGTCGGAACACTGTTGCCCGGTATCGAGGCGCGCATCGTCAACCGCGAAGGCGCAATTGTCGCTGACGGAACTGTCGGTGAACTGCATGTCCGCGGCCGCAACGTCATGCTTGGGTATTATCGCGCGCCGGATCTCACCGCGAAAGCGATCGACAGCGACGGCTGGTTCAATACCGGCGACCTTGCGCGCGCCGATGGCGGATGCTTCTTCATCGTCGGTCGCACCAAGGAAATGATTATCCGGTCGGGCTTCAATGTCTATCCGGCCGAGGTGGAGGCCGTGCTCAGTTCGCACGATGCCGTGGTGCAGTCCGCCGTGGTGGGGCGCTCTGCCGATGGCAATGAAGAAGTGGTGGCCTTCGTTCAGTTGCTGAAGGGCTCCAATGTGACCCCATCGGAGCTGATGGCCTTCGCCGGCAAGCAGCTTACGTCCTACAAGCGTCCGTCGCAGATCATCGTGCTGGACGCTCTGCCGGCGACATCGACGGGCAAGATCCTGAAGCACAAACTGGCTGAATCGCTGCGGGAGACGTGACGCAAGATTTGCGTCACTGAAATCGCGACAAAATCCTGAAATTTACTCTCGCCGGGAGAAAGACCTTGCAGAAACGTAACGCGACCGTGGCCGTCATCGGCGCCGGAGACTTCATCGGCGGCGAGATCGCCAAGAAATTCGCAGCCGAAGGCTTCACTGTTTTCGTCGGCCGGCGTCAAGGCGAGAAGCTTGAACCTCTGATGAAGGAAATCCGCGATGCAGGCGGCACGGTGTTTGGCCGCTCGCTCGATGCGCGCAAGGAAGAGGAGATGATTTCCTTCATCTCCGATGCCGACAAGCATGCGCCATTGGAAGTCTGCATTTTCAACATCGGCGCCAACGTTAACTTCCCCATTGTGGAAACCACCGAGCGCGTATTCCGCAAGGTCTGGGAAATGGCTTGCTATTCGGGCTTCCTCGCTGGGCGCGAAGCCGCCCGCGTGATGCTGCCGCGCGGCAAGGGGGCCATCTTCTTCACCGGTGCGACGGCGAGCTTACGCGGTGGTTCGGGTTTCGCGGCATTCGCCAGCGCCAAGTTCGGCCTGCGTGCCGTTGCGCAGTCGATTGCGCGCGAATTGGGCCCGAAGAACATTCACGTCGCCCATCTTATCATCGACTCCAGCGTCGATACCGAGTGGGTGCGGCAGTTGATCGCCAACCGCGAAGGCAAGGAGGCGATCGAGAACCTCGATCCGAATCGTCTGATGCGTCCGGCGGCCGTCGCGGAAACCTACTGGCAGCTTTATCAGCAGCCCCGCGACGCCTGGACATTCGAGACCGAAATCCGCCCGTTCGGCGAGAAGTGGTAACGGAGCCGTCCGATGGAGCTGAAGCTTTCCAGGGAGGATGCGGCATTTCGCGATGAGGTGAGAGCCTTCATCGCGGAAAACTATCCGCAGGAAATGCGCGTGCCGAATCCGGAAACGGATCTGACGAAAGAGCAGTCGATGCTCTGGCACAAAATTCTCCACAAGAAAGGCTGGATCGCTCCGCTGTGGCCGAAGGAATACGGCGGCCCCGGCTGGTCGATCACGCAGCGCTTCATTTTCGAGCAGGAGACGACCCGCGCCGGGACGCTGCCGCCGCTGGCTTTCAGCGTGACGATGGTGGGGCCGGTTATCTACACTTTCGGCAACGAGACGCAGAAAAAGAAATATCTACCCCGGATTTTGTCGGGCGAGGACTGGTGGTGTCAGGGCTATTCCGAGCCGGGCTCCGGTTCCGATCTCGCTTCGGTCCGCACCAAGGCTGTGCGCGAGGGTGACCATTACATCGTCAATGGTCACAAGACCTGGACCACGCTGGCGCAGCATGCGGACTGGATCTTCTGTCTGGTGCGCACCGATCCCGCCGCCAAGCCACAGTCGGGCATCTCGTTCCTGCTGATCGATATGAAGACACCGGGCGTCACCGTGCGTCCGATCATCACCATCGATGGTTCGCATGAGGTCAACGACGTTTTCCTCGAGAACGTTCGTGTGCCGGTTGAAAATCTGATCGGCGAGGAAAACAAGGGTTGGACCTACGCGAAGTTCCTGCTGGGCAACGAGCGCACCAGCATGGCCGGGATCGGGCGTTCGACCCGCTACCTGAACAAGCTCAAGACCATCGTGAAGACCGAGATCGGCGAGGACGACCCGGCTTTCGGCGAGTTCACCAAGGACATCGCGCGGGTCGAACTCGATGTGCTGGCACTGGAAGCTACCGAGCTTCGGGTTGTCGCGCAGATGTCGCGCGGCATCGATCCGGGACCGGCGGCGTCGCTGTTCAAGATCAGGGGGACTGAAATCTTTCAGCGCATCACCGATCTGACGCACAGGGCTATCGGAAACTACGGACTTGCGCTGCGCGAGCATCCGGTCAGCGCCAATATCTTTATGCCAGGGCCTGCCGAAGGGCACACCGCGGCTGAGAAATATCTGAACGCGCGCAAGCTCAGCATTTACGGCGGATCGAACGAGATCCAGCGCAACATCATCGCAAAAGCGGTGCTCGGACTTTAACGCGTCGCACGAGGCATCCGGTGGATATTCAGTTTACAGAAGAGCAGGAACTCCTGCGCAGCAGCATCCAGCGTCTGTTGCGGGACCAGTATGACTTCGACACACGCCGCAAGATCGTCGCGACCGAAGACGGCTGGAGCCGGAAGCACTGGAGTGCTTTCGCCGAGCTCGGTTTGCTGGCGGCGCCGTTTTCCGAGGCGTCCGGTGGCCTCGGCGGCGGTCCGTTGGCGACGATGATCGTGATGCAGGAATTCGGCCGTCATCTCGTCGTCGAGCCTTATTTTGAAACCGTAGTGCTGGCAGGTGGCCTGATTGAAAGCCAGGGGACCGACGCGCAGCGCGAGGCGCTGCTGCCGCCGATCATGGCGGGTGAAGCGATTTGGGCGTTGGCCTGGACCGAGGGCAAGTCGCGCTACGATCTCAACAATGTCAGCACGACTGCAAAGCGCAGTGGCGATAACTATATTCTGAACGGCGCCAAGGCGGCGGTGATTGGCGCGCCGTGGGCCGACAAGCTCATCGTGTCTGCGCGAACGTCGGGCGGTCCGCGCGACCGCGTCGGCGTCAGCCTTTTCATCGTGGACCGGCAGTCGGCGGGACTTCATCTGCAAAGTTTCAAGACCATCGACGGCCGGCGCGCGGCGGAAATCACGTTCAAAGACGTCAGCATTCCGGCGATCAGCTTGCTCGGGAAGGAAGGCGAGGGCGTCGTGGCACTCGAAGCATGCCGGGATCGCGCCATCGCAGCGCTCTGCGCGGAAGCGACCGGTGCAATGGATGTGCTGAACGCGTCGACGCTGGAATACACCAAGACCCGCAAGCAGTTCGGTGTGACGCTGGGGACCTTCCAGGTCCTGCAGCACCGGATGGTCGATATGTTCATCGCGCTGCAAGAAGCTACATCGCTGATGCAGCACCTGAACCTGACCGTCGCCGAGGGCGATCCGCAGGCATCGAAACTGGCGTCCGGCACGAAGTCAAAGGTCGGCGAGGCGGCGCGTTTCGTTGGCGAGCAGGCGATCCAGCTTCACGGCGGCATGGGTATGAGTGACGAGCTCAACGTCGGGCATTACTTCAAGCGCATCGCCGCAATCAATATCCAGTTCGGTGACCCGACTTACCATCTGCTTCGCTATGCGCGCGCGGCCTGATTTTCAATCGTAGCATTCGGGCCTCTTCGGCATGGCAGCCTTGCCAAGGCCTTGGGCGCTTCTAATTGAATGATGATTATCATATAACGTAGACATTCACAGAGAGTCCGCCCGCAAACTTGGTTGTGCCGGCTCATATATCGGAGGTCACCGCATGGTCGATGCAGTTATCGTTTCCACCGCCCGCACCGGAATCGGCAAGGCCTATCGCGGCGCGCTCAACAACACCGAAGGCCCGACCATGGCGGGGCATGTCATGGCTGAGGCCGTGAAACGGGCCGGAATCGATCCGGGTGAGGTCGAGGACGTGGTGATGGGCTGCGCCATGCAGCAGGGCACCATGGTGATGAACGTCGCGCGCAAGGGTGCGATCCGCGCCGGGCTTCCGGTCACGGTCGCAGGCACCACGATCGACCGGCAGTGTGCGTCCGGTTTGCAGGCGATCGCGGTTGCCGCGCGTTCGGTGATGCTCGACGGGGTCGAGGTCGCAATCGGCGGCGGCATTGAATCGATCAGCCTCGTTCAGAACGACCACATGAACAAGTTTCATGCGGTCGATGACGAACTGATGGCGATGAAGCCCGACATGTACATGTCGATGCTGGAGACCGCGGAAGTCGTTGCGGCGCGTTACAACATTCCGCGTGACAAGCAGGATGAGTACAGCCTGGAGTGTCAGCGCCGGACCGGCGCTGCCATTCAGGGCGGCCGTTTCAACGACGAGATCGTGCCGTTCAAGACCAAAATGGCGGTGATGGACAAGGAGACCAAGCAGGTCTCGTTCAAGGACGTCACCCTGACCAAGGACGAGGGGCCGCGTCCAGAGACCACAGCCGAGGGGCTCGCCGCCATCAAGCCGGTGTTCGAAGGCAAGACCATCAGCGCCGGAAACGCCAGCCAGCTGTCGGATGGCGCTTCGGCTTGCGTCATCATGAGCGACAAGGTCGCCGCGAAGAAGAACCTCAAACCGCTCGGCATCTTCCGCGGTTTCGTTGCCGCGGGCGTCGAGCCAGACGAGATGGGCGTCGGTCCTGTTGCTGCTATTCCCCGTCTGCTGAAGCGGCACGGCCTCAAGATCGACGACATCGATCTGTGGGAGCTGAACGAAGCCTATGCCGTTCAGGTGATCTATTGCCGCGACAAGCTCGGGATCGACCCCGAGAAGCTCAACGTCAACGGCGGTTCGATCTCGATGGGGCATCCCTATGGCATGACGGGCGCGCGTCTGGCCGGTCACGTGTTGATCGAAGGGCGCCGCCGCAAGGCCAAATACGGTGTTGTAACCATGTGCATCGGCGGCGGCATGGGGGCCGCAGGTCTTTTCGAAATCGTCCACTAAGGCGCTCAGCGTCTTTTGCTCTGTAAGGTACTCCCAGACTTGGCCCGGCTGCGGAAAGGCAGCCGGGATTTTTTTTGTCCGGTATTCACGGCCCGATCAGCTTCCAAAATTATTTGTATCAAGGCCGAACAAAAATACCTCTTGATGCGTTGGTGGGTGTCGATCAGTATTGCCGTCGATCCCCGACGATGATTGGGTACACCGTGTTGCGACGAAAAAGCATTGCTTTGGCACTGGGATCTCTCGCCGTGCTATTCGGCGGTGCCGCCATGGGTCAGACGGCTCAAACCACCGCCCCGGGTATCCAGTCTCCCTCAGAATCGCGCGATGCAGGTGTTCCGCCGCAGGCGACGGGGAGTCTTCCGACTAAGCAGGAGCCGGTTACCGCAGCTCCTGCGCAATCCGGTGAAGCTGCCCCCCCGGCATCACCGCCGGCACCGGTGGCATTGACGCCCGCTGAGCAAAAAGCCGCTGACAACAAAGCCGCCCTCGACACGCTCCTGGCTGAAGCGACGGCCTTGAAAACGAGTTATGAAAACGCCAGACGAAGCAGAAGCAAGACGCCGGTTTCAATCTCGGCGTTTCGCAGCATGGAGCTGCGCCTTCAGATGGCGGCTGCGGCGGACCCGGCGAATGGGGCCGCGCTGGATATGGCGCATGTCATGCGCATGGCCCAATACGAGATTCTTCAGCCATCGGTTCAAATCGCAGCCGTCGCCAATCGTGAGCTTTACGCGCACCAGATGGGCCAGCAGATGCGGGATGGCGGCATGAAAGTCGAGGCATCAGGCCGCGGAAATAGCACAGTCCGCTTTGTGTCGCCGCAGATGACCCGGCAGATGGCGATGCAGCTGGTTGAAACGGCAAAAATCCCCGAACAGGCGAGGGCGTTGCAGTTCAGGCGGGTGGTCTTCAGCAGCGGTCGTCGCTCCTGGACTTTCAATGTCGCCAGCGGACGCCTTCGATAAATTCTGACAAACCGTAAAAAGAAAGGCCGGTCTTACGACCGGCCTTTTTTGAATTCGCAGTGCTGAACTTAAGCGTCCAGCACGGCGACGATTTCCATCGTCCGGGGATTCACCACCACGATTTCATTGCCGACGAGGAAAAATTCATATCCGCGCCAGTCAGGATAAATGGTCACCACTTCCGCGGGCAGCGGATGGAAGCTCACGGTCCGGGGAACTCGCGTGCCGACGGAAATCGAGAAGTTGACGTTGGTGACAGGCTTGATGTTCTGCTTGGTGATAGACGTGCGAATGGTCGTGCGCTGATCGCTCGACAGCTTCGCACCGGCGCCGGCCTGACCGGTTGTGGTGCCGGCCTTGCCTTCGGCAGCGTTCTTCTGATCGGCCTTCATGCCGTTCTTCGACTTGTCCATCGTCGAATCCGTAGCGGCCTTGCCACCCTTCTGATCCTGGGTCGTCTCGGCGCCCTTCGACTTCATACCATCGCGCGCATTGTCCTGCGCTCGCTGGGCGCTACCGCCCTCACGAGGCATTTCAGCCTGGCCGCCTTTCATTCCACTTGGCGACTCTCCGCGATTCATCGGCGCGGCCCTCTCGGCCGGCGCGCCTTGTGTTGTGGACGGAGCGGATTGAGTTGCAGCCGGAGCGTTTGGTGCGTTGCTGGGAGCTTGCGCCGTCGCAATGCCAGCCGAGCCGATCAAAGCAGCCATGGCTGTCGTAATTAAAAGGCTATTTCTCATGATGTCCTCCTCGTTGTCTGCCCGGCTCTTCAACGGGAAGCGACAGTCTCTGTTCCGCCGGAAACAGGTATATTGCGTGAACATCCATTCATTGCGGAACAGGCGGGTGCTGCGACGATCAGGGGCTGTGGGTCAAAGCGCCGACGGGGACTAACGTACTTGCGCTGCGTGTTTGCGGGCCTGATAGCTGTAGGCATGGGCGGCGGCGAACATCGCCCACATCGTTCCCAGCATCATCCAGAAGTGACGCCAGTGGTCGACGTCGATGATGAAGGCTTCGCCGACTGTCCCCACGAACGCGGCAAAGATCGCGAGATAAGTCCGCTGCCACGGCACGCGGACGAAGATCAGCTTGAAGCCCATGACGACCGTCGTGAAAATTAGTGCGGGGAAGGCGATCCCCGCGATCCAGCCGCCGGACATGAATGCATTCAGGAATGAGTTGTGGGTGTCCTCGGGAAAGAACCTGGTGAACTGAAGCGGTCCGATCCCCAACGGCAATTCCAGGGCCATCTGGAAGCCCAGAGCGTGCCGCCCGAAGCGCCCGAAGCGCCCGGTGTCATAACTCTGATTGAAGCTGGCGCGCTCCTGAAAGAGGTTGCTGACGGAATCGAGTGACAGCAGCACGACCAGCAGCAACGCCGCGCAAATCGCAGCCGCGATTGCCACGGTCACGATGCGGGTGCGCTGTTTTTGGGACGGTGTCGTCAGGTACATCAGCACCAGCATGAAGGCCGAACAGATCACCAGTTGGCCCCAGGAGGCGCGCGAGAACGCCAGCAACACCGCGAGGCTGACAATTCCGAGCGCCACCGCGCTTCGAACCGATTTCCAGAAAGATTGCGTGACGACGGTTTGCAGCAGGAACAGCGCGGGCAGGATCAGATAGGCGCCCAGCACGTTGGGATCCTTGAATGTACCGCGTGCGCGGCTGTACAGGGTGAACAGGTCATATCCACCTGGCACAAGGTGAAAGTATCCCGCGACGGCAGCGAGCGAGGCGATCAGTGCCCCGAAAATCAGGCCGCGCCGAAGAAATTCAAGCCGGCTGGCCGTGTCCTCGGACAGCACCATCGCGAAAAACAGCGAGGTAATGGCCATGTACCACGAGGTCAGAATCCAGTTCAAAATCTCCTTCTTGTCCATCAGGTACACCGAGCAGATCGTGTAGCCGATGTTCAGCAGGAATAGCAGGATCAGCAGCGCGAGGAAGACCGGGCGCATGCGCAGGCCCGTGGCGAAGAAAAAGATGACCGACACCAGTGTCACGAGTTCGTAGGGGCTGGGCTCGATGAAAACGATAGCGCCGCCAGCGCCGACGCCCCACATCAATAGACGCTGGATGGCCGTGATGCCGGGCGGCGTCGCAGCCGCGGGAAGGGCGTAGTCTGCCGCTGCGAATGCCATGCGAACTGGAATCCCCTCCGCGCATCCTGCGCGTCAGTTCAATGATGTGAGCACGAGGTTTTCCGAAATCCGCCTCGTGATTTTCGGAGCCATGCGCTCAGTAAGCGTTCTCACCCTTGATCAGGGCGAATGGAGTCTTGAAGAGGATGTAAAGGTCGAACAGCACCGACCAGTTCTCGATGTAATACAGGTCGAACTCGACGCGCTTCTGGATCTTCTCTTCGCTGTCGACCTCGCCCCGCCAGCCGTTGATCTGCGCCCAGCCCGTAATTCCAGGCTTCACGCGATGGCGCGCGAAATATCCGTCGACGGCTTCGTCGAACAGCCGGCTTTGAAGCTTGCCCTGCACTGCATGGGGCCGCGGCCCGACCAGCGAAAGATTGCCCTTGAAGACCACATTGAACAGCTGCGGCAGTTCATCGAGACTGCTCTTGCGGATGAAGCGGCCAACGCGGGTGACGCGCTTGTCGCCTTTGGTGACCACCTTGGAGGCCAGCGGATCTGCTTGGTCGTGAAACAGCGAGCGGAATTTGTAGACGTCGATGCGCTCGTTGTTGAAGCCGTAGCGCTTTTGCAGGAACAGCACCGGGCCAGGACTGTCGAGTTTGATGGCAAGCGCGACGATCGCCATGACCGGGGAAAGCAGCACCAGAATGATTGCACCAACCACCCGGTCGAATGCCGCCTTCAGCACCATGTCCCAATCGGTGATCGGCTGCTCGAACACATCGAGCGTCGGAACCTTGCCGAGATAGGAGTAGGAGCGCGGCCGGAAGCGCAGCTTGTTTGTGTGGGCTGAGAGACGGATATCGACCGGCAGCACCCACAGTTTTTTCAGCATCTCCAGAATGCGTGTCTCCGCGGAGATCGGCAGCGCGAACAGCACGAGATCGATCCGGGTCCGGCGGGCAAACTCGACGATATCGTCGATCTTGCCGAGTTTGGGTTCGCCGGCGCATGTCTCCAGTGCACGGGAATCATTTCGGTCATCGAATACGCCGAGAATCTGAATGTCGGAATCGTCCTGGGCCTTGAGCGCGCGGATCAGGTTCTCTCCGTTCTCGTCGGAGCCGACGATAATCGTTCGGCGGTCGAGCCGGCCTTCGCGGGCCCAGCGGCGGACGAGGGCGCGCAGGATGAGCCGTTCCGCGAACAGCGCCGAGAGGCCGCCGAAGAAGAACGCCGACAGCCAGACGCGAGAGATGGTGCCGCCCAGTTTTGCGAAAAACGAGGCGCCGATGAACAACAGGAAGACGAAGGCCCATGACGACGCCAGCCGCGTCATCTGGCGAATCTGTCCGCGGAACACTTGAACGTCGTAGATTTCGGCGGCCTGAAAACTGATCACCGCGCAGGCGGCGACCGCGAGGACGGCGGCGGTGTACTGCCATGAGAAGCCGTCGATGGGCGTCACATACCAGAGATACAGAGCAAGGCCGACCACGCTCAGCAACAGGAAGTCGACGATGCGGACGATCCCGCTGATGACGACCGTCGAGTAGGCTTTTCTCACCTTCTCATTGGCGACCGCGAGCGCGGCAGGAGACAGCCGCTTGCGGCGTTCAGGCCGCGGTGCGCCATCGGCGTCGCCCATGGTCGCGGCTCCCGCCGTCGCGGCGTTCATCATGGTTCGGACGTCGATGGGTTCCAAGGTGCAAATTTCCGATCTGTGCCGTCATGTGGCGGTAAGCCACGCGGAACCAAGGGTTCCCGGCCTTATGCCTAGCCAACAAATCGGAAGAATTGGTTATCTCGATAAGGATAGGTTAACGCGCGTTGAATGCATCGCGATAGCCGTCCAAGACGCCTTCGACCATGGCCTTCTGGGAAAAGTGGATGAAGATCCGTTCGCGAAGGCTTTTGGCGCGCTCGCGAGCGGCACCGATGTCGCCGAGCGCTGTTTCGATCGCATCTGCAAGGGCACCGACGCTGCTCGCGACGAAAAGTCCGCTCGTATGCGGCCCGAGAATTTCAGGAATGCCACCGACGCTTGCGGCAATCATGGGAACACCTGCAGCGGCGGCCTCGATCACGACATAGGGCATGGAGTCGCCGCGCGATGGAACGACCAGCAGCTTGCCCTTCGAAAAACCATAACGCGCCCTGACGTGCCCGATGAAGCGGACTGCGTCCTCGATGTTCAGACGCTTAATGAGGGCTTTCAGCGCTGCCGTCTCTTCGCCGTCGCCGGCGAGCGTCAGGGTGACGGGTTTGCCGTCGGCCCGAAGCCGCGCCACCGCCTGGATCAGCAGGTCGGCGCCTTTGATCTCCCGGAATTCCCCGACATAGACCAGGTCGGTGGCATCTTCCGCGAGCGGCACTGGATCGAACTCCGACGCGGTCACGCCGTTGAAGACGCAGCGGACCAGACCGGCGGGTCTACCGACCACGCGCTCATAGGTGTCGCGCGCGAAAGCGCTTTCAAACAGGAACAACTCTGTTCGGTTCATGAGTGCGCGTTCGAGCCGCGCATAGAACGCGCCTTTGAGTGTATTCGGCGGATAGTGCAGGGAGCCGCCGTGCGGGGTGTAAACCCGGATCGTCTTTTTGGATTTTCCTTTCAGGCGGACGAAGGCGCCGGCCTTCGCGCCGTGACCGTGCAGAACATCCAGCTTGAGGGATCGCACGAGACGAAGAAAATGCAGCGATGCCACCGTATCGATCGGATGAGGCTCACGGCGGATCGCGAGGCGAAAGACGCCTAGTTTGAGTTTCGGGCCAAGCTCCTTCAGCGCGGTGTCCGCACGCTCCCCGCCGGTGAGGCTGTCGGCGAGAATACCGACCTCATGTCCGCGCTCGGCCTGTCCGGCGGCAAGGTCGAGAATATGACGGAATATTCCCCCCACAGGCGCGCGAACGGCGTGCAGGATGCGGAGCGGCGAATTGGACGTCTCGGGCATTGTCAGAACCAGCGTTCGGCGACAACGACCGTGTCCCCGGGTTTCAGGAGCGTGCCAGGCGGCACGACAGCCTGAGCGGTACCAGCTTCGCCCATGCGGGTTAATTTGATGCTGCTTCGCAGCGCGCGGGGCGTGAAACCGCCTGCGATGGCGACGGCGCTCTCGATCGTCATATTCGGCACGTAGGGGTATTGCCCGGGTGCGGCAACTTCTCCGAGAATAAAGAACGGGCGGTAGGTCTCCACCTCTGCTGCGACATAGGGTTCGCGCAGATAGCCGTTCTTCAGTCGCGATGTCACTGCGGCGGCCAATTGGGCCGGCGTCATGCCGCGCGCGCGCACCGCACCGATCAGCGGCATTGTGATCGAGCCACCGGCGTCGACGGTATAGGTGTTGGTAAGGCCTTCCTGGCCGTAGACCACAATCCGCAACCGGTCGCCCGCATCGAGCCGATATGGCTCGTCGTGGGCGGCATAAGCGTAGACGGGCGGGACAGGAGTTGTCGCAACCTCCATCGCGCGCACCGGCTGTACCTTGCCGTAAGCGATCGCATCGAGGCTGCCGTCGTCGACGGCGGCGACCGGCGCAGCCGTCCTCATGCAGCCCGAGACGATGAGCGCAAGAACAAGACAGGCGAGGCGCGCGCGGCTGCGCAGCATGAGAGAATCCGGGTAAGTATCGAAGCCGATTTAAGGACTTTCATGGTTAATAAAGTATGACGCAGGGCTTTTCCCAACTGGAAAACAGCCGGATCGGAACGTGGATTAACTCAGCGGCAACCTTAATAGACTGTAATCGCCCCCACAAAGTTCAGCAGTCGCCTGAGTTCAGTAGCGTCCGGGTGGGGAGTGTTCGATGCGTTTTTCGTTCTGGCGTGACTGGACGGACAAGATGCCGTTCCGGACAAAGGCGGATGCCGCAGTGGCCGCCCCGGCGCCCGCGTCCGTCACTCCGCGCAGACCCCTTCCAACCACAAGTCCTGAGTTCAGCGACGTGGACCTGCGCACGATTTGGCAGGCGATTGTCCGCAAGAGGATGTGGATCATCGTGCCGACTGCCTTTGCATTCGGTTTGTCGCTGCTCGCGGTCAATATGATCACGCCGCGCTACAAATCCGAGGCGCGCATTCTGATCGATGGCCGGGAAAATTTCTTCCTGCGCCCGACCGGCGAGCGCACCGAGGAGCGTGGCAGCCTCGACGCGGAAGCCGTCACCAGCCAGGTCCAGTTACTGCTGTCGCGCGATCTCGCCCGCGAGGTCATCAAGGAGAACAAGCTCGCCGAACTGCCCGAGTTCGACCCGGTGCTGCGCGGCGTCTCGCCGCTGCGGACGCTGCTGGCGCTTTTCGGCATCGGACGGGACCCATTCAAGATGACGCCCGAGGAGCGGGTGCTCGAGGCCTATTATGAGCGGCTGACGGCCTATGCCGTCGACAAGTCGCGGGTGATGGTGATCGAATTCCTGTCGCGCGATCCGGAACTGGCGGCGCGCGTTACCAATTCCATCGCCGACGGCTATCTGGTGCTTCAGCAGGCGGCGCGGCAGAATCAGGCGAAGTCGGCGTCACAGTGGCTGCTGGTCGAGATCGAGAGCCTGCGGAAGAAGGTCGCGGACGCCGAAGCACGCGTGGAAGAGTTTCGCTCGAAATCCAATCTCTTCGTCGGCACCAACAACACCACACTGTCGAACCAACAGCTTGGTGAGCTGAACACGCAACTCAACAATGCCCGTGCGCTGAAATCCGATGCGGAATCGAAAGCCCGTCTGATCCGCGAGATGCTTCAGAGTGGCAGGCCGATCGAAGCGTCGGAAGTCCTCAATTCCGAACTGGTGCGCCGCCTGTCCGAGCAGCGGGTGACACTGCGCGCGCAGCTTGCCGAGCAGTCATCTACATTGCTCGGGGGACATCCGCGCATCAAGGAATTGAAGGCGCAGATAGCGGATATCGATCGCCAGATCCGCGACGAGGCAAGCAAGATTTCCCGTTCGCTGGAGAACGATGCGCGAATCGCCAGCGCGCGGGCGGATGGGCTGAACGGCAGCCTCGACCAATTGAAACGTCAGGCGACATCGAACAACGGTCAGGACGTTCAACTCCGGGCCTTGGAGCGCGAAGCCAAGGCCCAGCGTGATCTGCTCGAATCCTATCTTGCCAAGTACCGCGAGGCGACCACGCGCGAGAACATTGATGCGGTCCCGGCCGATGGCAGGATCATCTCCCGAGCGATCGTCTCCAACACGCCCGCGTACCCGAAGAAACTTCCGACCGTGCTGATCGCGACCATGGCCATGCTGATGCTGACCGCGGGTTACATCGCCACCGGCGAGTTGTTGCGCATGACCGCACCGCGCCCGGTTTCCGGGGGCCTTATTCCGGTTGCTCCCGTGCACGACACGCATCCACAGATGCCGGCCGGCATCACGGAGATCGAGCGTCTGGCTGACATGCTGCGTCACGGCGGCGATTCGGCACGGAAGATCACGGTCATCGGGGCACATCAGGATGAAGGTGTGACGCTAACGGCTCTGACGCTCGCTCGCCTTCTCTCTCGGGGCTCCAAGGTTGTGCTGGTCGATCTGGCCATGGAATCGCCGACGCTTGCTGCGGTATCCTCCGATCCGTCTGCGCCGGGCCTGACCGAATTGATGCAAGGGGCGGCTTCGTTCGGCGAGATCATTACCAAGGATCGCCTGTCGGGGGTTCACATCGTCGGCGCAGGCCGGGACGCCGCTCAGCGCGAGCTGTTGCAGTTGCCGCGGATCAATCTTGCGATCGACGCGCTGTCACGGGCCTATGATCACGTTGTGCTGGATGCCGGCACGGCATCGGACCTGCCTGCGAGCGTCATTGCTGCGCAGTCGCACGCCGTGATCATTCCCGATCCGGCAATCACCGCCACTGCTCGCGAGGTGATGAAGGGCCAATTGCGGGCATCTGGATTTGCCGGCGTCACCATTCTGAGCGCGCCGCCGAAAGCGATGGACTTCGGTGTACCGGGAGACCGGTTTGTGGCGGCGTAAGTCCGCGCTACGGTATATTTCTAATCAGCGGGAGATGGCGTTGCGCAGCATCTGCGCCATCTGCATCAGCGCCGGATTTTGCTTCACGAGCCGTTTGGCGTGCGTGAGCGATGACATGCCGAGCGCCGCGAACTTTCCGCGGGCGGTCAGCGGAATAAAAGTATCCACCATCGGCTCGTCGTGCTTGCAGAACGTCAGCTTGTAAACGTCCGAGCCGACGCCGAAGTCGGCTGAACTGTAGCCGCGCTCGCCGAAGTGATCGATCATATAGCGCAGCAGAATAAGGCCGGGACTATAGCGGGCGTTGTCCGAGATCGTATAGGTATTGAACATGGTCGAGAAACGCTCACCGTCCGCGACGGCGGCAAAAATCGAAATCATCTCGCTGTCGCATTCGATGGCGTGAAGCTCGATCGCGCGCGCGCCGTTGGGAAGCGTTGCCAGGCAGGCGTCGCGAACAAATTTCTTGGTCGCCTCATCCGAAAACACATCGGGAAGTCTGGAGAGCGCCATGCGCTGCGGCTTGATGATGAAGAACGCGTCGAGAAGGCGGTTGATGTCGGCGTCGGTCTCGGCGACAAAATAGCGATAGCCGGGAAGGGACTGCAGTTTGCGTTCCTTGTTCCGCAATCGCCGCCGGGTGGACGCGCTGACGCGGTCTTCAGGCTTGCAACCCGGTGTCATGATCAGCAGTGGGCACTGATTGGTCGAGGGCTGCCCTGAGAGCTGAGCCAGCGGGTTCGCAATGTTCCGCCACCGCTGTGGCTGTTGCGTGAAAGCAAGTACGTCGGGACCGTTCGGCTGCCGGCGAATGGCCGCGATCAGGCCGTCGAGTTCGGTCCCCGTAATGGTTTCCGCGAACTCGCGTCGCCAGAGCGCCATGTTGAAGGTTGGATGCTTGCCGCCCATGAAGCGCGCAATTCTTGCGCCGTTCTCGCGGCCGACGGTCAGGGGAAGCAGCAGCAGCGGACGGTTGTCGGCGTCGGTGGCGATGACGATGAAAGGAGCGGCGCCGTCGTGCACGCCGATGGTCTGCTGCCAGGCATCGAGAAACTCGAAGCGCTGATAGGGCGTAAAAAGGAAATCGGGGCCCTCAAAGGCCTGCCAGCGATGTTCGGCTTCGACCATGTCACGAATAACATCGACACGCGCGATGCGGCTTGCATCGCCATGCGGTCGCGGATGCGCGTCTGCGTCGTGAAGCGTTGCAGCCATGGCCATTGGCGGACCTGTTTTCTCTGACATTTTAGGATTTATGGCTTGGGCCGACATTATTCAAAGAAATGTCAACAAAGAGTAATGAGAATGGCGTTCCGGCTGGCATTTATGTGTATCGGAAAGGGATTAAGTGCTGTTTCGAAAGGGCCTTCTCGCAGATATGGGGCTGGAATTCGCGTATTTCAGCGGCGTGGCGCGCATCATCGAGGCCAGAACCGGAGGCTCCGGTATCATCCTGAAGTTTGAGCATGTTCGTCCGCGGCGCAGCGAGCCGTTCCAGCCATTGCGTTCGCAGGACATAACCCCCGAATTTCTCGAGGACGCGATTGTTGCGCTAAAGCGGTGGAATTTCGATATTCTCTCTCTTGATGAAGTGGTCGAGCGGGCGCAGCAGGCATCGCTCGCGCGCCGTTTCGTCTGCCTGACGTTCGATGGCGGCCATCGCGATTTCATGACATTCGCCTATCCGGTGTTGTCGCGTCACCGGATACCGTTCGCGCTGTACGTTCCGACCGGCTTTGTCGACGGTATCGACCAGGCGTGGTGGCTGGCACTTGAGCAGGTCATCACGTGCAATCATCGGATCGGCCTCGTGATGAACCGCGTCGAGCGGCATTTCTTTGCCGCAAGTCTCGTGGAAAAGTACCAACTTTACGACATTCTGCATGCCTGGATGATGACATTGCCGCCGCCGGACCTGGCAACCGCGATCGGCGACCTGTGCGGGCGCTATGGCGTCGATCTCGCTGCGGTGTCGCGGGACATCGCGATGAGCTGGGAAGACCTGACGAAATTGGCGCGAGACCCGCATGCGACCATTGGAAGTGCAACTGTCAATTATCCGAACCTCGCGCATACCAAGGGGACTGCCGCGTTGCGCGAAATGATCATGGGCCGGACGGTGTTGGAGACCGCGCTCGGCGGCCCCTGTCCGCACTTCGCCTATCCGTTCGGCGGAGAAGGAAGCTTCGGTCCACGGGAGATGCTGTTGGCGCGAGAAGCCGGGTTTGTCGCGGCAGTTTCCACCAAACCCGGCGTCGTCAGGGCTGATGGCCAGTCGAACTTGATGGCGCTTCCGCGGATTTCATGGGACGGACGGCGATCGTTGCGCGCGCTGCGCGTGGTTCTTTCGGGAATGACGGCGCGCAGGGAGAAGCGCCGCGCGATCGAGCCAGCGATCAACTACGGTTGAGGATCCGGCCGGGACATCCACGCGATCAGCGGCATTGCAGGCAGTACCCAACCGAGGCCTGCGACGACATAAAAGATCGCCTGGGCGAGCTTTGACGCCGCCAGCCACGGCGTCTGGGCAATTGCCATTCCGGCAAGGGACCAGACGACGACGAGGCCGAGCAGGCCGAATGTTCCGATCAGTTTTCGCGTGCGGATATTCATAACAGAATTGTGCTGGTCGCTGCGGCAGCGCGCCTTGCGCGGAAAAGTGCGGGGACTATAAGGTCCGCGCGAATTCATTCAAGGCTGCAATTTCGGATCATGACCCACATCGCGACCGAGCGACCGGCAGGCGCCGCAGGCATGCGGAGCGTCCGCGCGTGGCTGATCGTCGTCGCGGCCCTCATTGTCTGCACCCTGATGGTCGGTGGCGCGACGCGGCTGACGGAATCCGGCCTTTCCATCGTCGAATGGAAGCCGGTTACCGGAACTCTGCCGCCATTGACGGATGCTGAATGGACGCGGCAGTTCGAAGCCTACAAGACCATTCCTCAATATCGCGAAATGAATCGCGGGATGAGCCTTTCCGAATTCAAGACCATCTTCTGGTGGGAGTGGGGACACCGCCTGCTCGGTCGTTTGATCGGCGCGGTGTTCTTGCTGCCGTTTCTCTGGTTCCTGTGGCGCGGGTTTCTGTCGCGGGAACTGAAGCGCCGGCTCTGGGTGATCTTTGTGCTCGGCGGCGCGCAGGGCGCAGTCGGATGGTGGATGGTCTCGTCCGGTCTGACAGAGCGTGTGTCCGTTTCTCAATACCGGCTTGCCATCCACTTCATGCTGGCGCTGGTGATTTTCGCGGCGATCGTCTGGACACTTCAGCGGCTTCAGCGCCAACCGCCTGCCATTGCGCCGCCGCGCGTGAAAATCACCGGCAGGATTCTGCTGGCTCTGGTGTTTCTGCAACTCTATTTCGGAGCACTCGTCGCCGGATTGCGGGCGGGCCGCGTGTTCAACACCTGGCCGCTGATCGATGGTTCGTTTATTCCGACCGCCGCGCGTCTGTTCTTTGAACAGCCGTGGTGGCGAAACTTTTTCGACAACATGCTGACGGTGCAGTTCACCCATCGCATGATCGCCTACACACTGGTGGTGGTGGCCGCTGCTCATGCCGTCGATGCCGTCCGCTCCCGCACCAGTCCGGCCGTCGTCACCGGCGCGGTCTGGATCGCGGCTGTGATGCTGGTGCAGGTCGCCATCGGCATCCTGACGCTGCTCAATCAGGTCCCGATCGATCTCGGTCTTGCCCATCAGGCCGTCGCGATCGTGGTGCTCACCCTGGCATTGTTTCAGGTCGAGCGGCTGGGCCGCACGTTGCCGGCAACGACGCCAGCCAAGCTGCGTCTTGTCGTCGACGAACGCCGCTAAATCGAAGTATTCTAAAGTAACCCGGAATGAAAGAAATGCCCGGTTAATGGGCGTTTCTTCAATTTCGTGCTCGGTCACGATTTGGTGCGGTCCGGGCGTACTTTAACTTCGATTTGCCGCGCGATAGAACGGTCACCCACGCCGATTATAGCAAGGTCATCCATGTCCAACGCATTCATCCAGGCCGCCGTTATCCTGTTGCGCGAAGGGCTGGAGGCCATGCTCGTTATTGCGGCGCTTGCGGGGTATCTGCGGAAGGTGGGAGGCGGCCACCGCGTGACGGCGCTGTACGCCGGCGCTCTGGCGGCGATCGGCGCCAGTATCATCGCCGCATGGCTCTTCGCCGTGCTCAATTCCGGCGAGCACAATGACATTTTCGAAGGCATTGTTATCCTCTTCGCGGCGGCGCTGATGCTCTATGTGAGTGGCTGGCTGATGGTGAAGCAGGATCCGCGCGGCTGGCAGGACTACCTGGCGACCAAGGCTGACGACGCGCTGGCGCAGGAGACGGCGTGGGCCGTCGGCGCGCTGGCGTTCTTCGCCGTGTTTCGTGAAGGCGCGGAAACCGTGCTCTTTATCAATGCGCTTGCTGTCACCGAGGGGGGCTGGAGCGCCGGGCTGTTCGCGGGTCTTGCCGTCGCGACCGCGGGTCTCGTGGTGCTGTTCTATTTCATCAACCTGATCGCGCGCAGAATTCCGCTGCGTCCGCTGTTCATCATCACATCGGCATTTCTGTTCGCGATGGGCATCAAGTTCATCGGCGAAGCGGTTCAGGAATTCCAGGAACAGAACATCGTGCCGTTCACCGAGTTGAAGGGCTTTGCGTGGCTGCAATCGCTCGGGCTCAATCCAAGCCTGGAGGCCTTGTCGGCTCAGCTTCTGGTGGTTCTGGTCGCTCTCGCGGCATTCTCGATTGTCCAGCGCAATGCCCGGCTGGCCCGTGAGAACAAGGCGAAAGCCGCCATGGAAACCGCAAAGACCTGAATTTTTCACAAAGCCATTTTGCTCTGTACCAATAAAAAACGCGGCGCCATGCCCGGCGCCGCGTTTGGTTTTTGATGTTGGAAGGCGGGCTACGCTTTCAGGGCCTGATCGAGATCGGCGATCAGGTCTTCCTTGTCTTCGAGACCGACCGAGAGCCGCACCACGTCCACGCCTGCGCCCGCCTGCGCCTTTTGCTCGTCGCTCAACTGGCTGTGGGTGGTCGACGCGGGATGGATGATCAGCGATCGGGTGTCGCCGACATTGGCCAGATGTGAGAACAGCTTGACGTTCGACACAAGGCTGACGCCGGCGTCGTATCCGCCTTTGAGGCCGAAGGTGAAGACCGCGCCGGCTCCCTTCGGTGAATATTTGCGGGCGAGATTGTGATAGCGGTCACCGGGCAATCCGGCATAGCTCACCCATGCAACGGCAGGATGATTGGAGAGCCACTCGGCGACGGCCTTGGCGTTGTCGGAGTGACGCTGCACGCGCAGCGGGAGCGTCTCGATACCCGTCAGGATCAGGAAGGCGTTGAACGGCGAGAGGGCTGGGCCGAGGTCGCGCAGTCCGATCACGCGTGCCGCAATGGCGAAAGCGAAGTTGCCGAACGTCTCCTGCAGCCTGATGCCGTGATATTCCGGCCGCGGTTCGCTCAGAACGGGGTAGCGCCCGCTCTTCGACCAGTCGAAGGTACCGGCATCTACAATGATGCCGCCGATCGAGTTGCCATGTCCGCCGAGAAACTTGGTCAGCGAATGAAGCACGATATCGGCGCCGTGATCGATCGGCTTGATCAGATAGGGTGACGCGAGCGTGTTGTCGACGATCAGCGGCACGCCTGCTTTGCGCGCAATGGCCGCAATGGCTTCGATATCGGTCACCGTGCCGCCCGGATTGGCGATGGATTCGATGAAGATCGCCTTGGTCTTCGGCGTGACAGCTTTTTCGAAGGTCGAGATGTCATCGGTGTCCGCCCAGACGACGTTCCAGCCGAAATTCTTGAACGAGTGATTGAACTGATTGATCGAGCCGCCGTACAGCCGCCGCGCCGCGATGAATTCATCGCCGGGCTGGAGCAGGGCGTGAAATGTCACCAGTTGCGCAGCATGTCCCGACGCAACGGCCAGCGCGGCAGTACCGCCTTCCAGCGCCGCGACCCGTTCTTCGAGCACGGCATTCGTGGGATTGCCGATACGGGTGTAGATGTTGCCGAACGCCTGCAGCCCGAACAGCGAGGCGGCGTGGTCGGCGTCATTGAAGACAAACGAGGTGGTCTGATAAATCGGCGTCGCGCGCGCGCCCGTGGTCGGATCCGGTTGCGCGCCGGCATGAATGGAGAGCGTGGAGAAGCCGGGCAGTCTGTCCGTCATGAGATGTCCCTTTGAGAGCCGCGAACGGGCGTGAGAAGGATATGCTGCGGGCAGGTATAGCCTTCGTCAAGCTATCAGCAAGCATTGACGTTAACAGGCAACAGTCCTGTCGTTATTTTCTTTGCGCGCGGACAATCGTTCTGCAGCGGGCAGGGTTTAAGGTACGTCGTTCTTGTCTTTGGCGGCGCGGTCGGCGGCCGTCGTTGCGCCGCCAACGACGCTGCTGCGATTCAGAGACAGTCGCATATTGCTGGTCGGAATGGGCGCGCGTTTGGAACTCAGCGTGCGCGAATTGACGCCCAGCCACTGAATTTCGGATGTCAGCCGCGCGTATTCGATCTTCGGGCAGCGATTCATCACGACCTTGAGGCCGGCGCTCTCCGCCTTTGCGGCCGCTTCGTCGTTCCGCACGCCGAGCTGCATCCAGATCACCTTCGGCGACACCGGCAGCGCGAGCGCGTCATCTACGACCGCCGCGGCGGCATCTGAATTGCGGAAAATATCGACCATGTCGACGGGACGTCCGATGTCCTTGAGCGAAGCGACGAACGGTTTGCCGACCAGACTTTTACCGACCTGGCCCGGATTGATCGGGATCATGTCGTAGCCGCGCTCGACGAGATATTTGAATGCGAAATAGCTCGGTCGCACATTGACCGGCGATGCGCCGACCATGGCGATCGACTTCACGCTGGTCAGGATCCCGCGGATATAGCTGTCGTCGTAGACGTCGTGGTTCACTTTGCGGCCATCAAATTCTTGTCGTCTTTGCGAGCGGAGCGAAGCAATCCAGCGTGAGAAAAGCAAGTCTGGATTGATTCGTCGCTTCACTTCTCGCAATGACGAATCGCAGGATTTACCGGTCTTCCCACTTGGGCGCGCGTTTTTCGATGAAGGCGCCGATGCCTTCCTGCGCGTCGCGCGCCATCATGTTCTCGGTCATCACCTGTGCCGCATAAGTATAGGCGTCCGCAAGATTCATCTCGGCCTGCCGGTAGAAGGCTTCCTTGCCCACCTTCAGCGTATAGGCGGATTTCAGCGCGATGGCCTTCGCAAGTTCGATCGCGGTATCGCGTTCTGTTCCGGCGGGGACCACGCTGTTGACGAGACCGAGTTCACGGGCGCGCTCGGCGGAAATATGGTCGCCGGTGAGCAGCATATGCAGGGCATGCTTGCGCGGTACGTTACGCGAGAGCGCCACCATCGGCGTCGAGCAGAACAGGCCGATATCGATCCCCGGGGTGCCAAAGGTCGCTTTCTCGGATGCGACCGCGAGATCGCAGGTCGCGACCAGCTGGCATCCGGCGGCGGTCGCGACGCCTTGCACGGATGCGACGACCGGTTTTGGCAAATGCACGATGGCCTGCATCATGTCGCTGCACGACTTCATTATGTGAGCGAAATAGGCGCGGCCCTTGTCCGCGTCGGTGCGGCGGGCGGTCAGTTCCTTCAGATTGTGGCCGGACGAATAGGCTGGACCGTTCGCGGCAATAACGACCGCGCGAACGTGCTTGTCGTCACGAATGGAATTCAGTTCGTCATGCAACGCCACGATCATCGCTTCCGATAGCGCGTTGCGCGTTGATGGTGAATCGAGCGTCAGCACGGCAATGCTGCCAATGGTTTCACGCAGCAGCGGCGAGGGCGCCTGTGGAGCGGCGGAGCGGGATGTTTGCGGCATGTTTTGGCTCAGATTCGAGGTTCGCTTTTCGGTTCTGTCAGGCTCGCCATCGTGCTCACCCTAAGATACAAAACCGTCACATACGAGAGCAGGGCAGGACATACGTTCCATGAACAAAGCGAAAATGACCGTGGCAGAAGTCGAAGCGTTTCTCCACAAGGAGTTTCCGCAGGCGTTCGCCAATGGCGATGTTCTGATCGAGAGCGCGGATGGTGCGACCTGTTTGCTGCGGCAGCCCTACAGCGAGCGCATGCTTCGCCCCGGTGGAACGGTCTCGGGACCGACGCTCATGGCGCTGGCGGATTTTGCCATGTACGTCGTGCTGCTTTCGGCCATCGGTCCTGTCGGACTGGCCATGACCACGAGCCTGAACATCAATTTCCTGCGCAAGGGCCAGCCCGGCCAGGACGTGCTGGCGGCGGCCAAGCTGATGAAACTTGGCAAGCGTCTCGCCGTTGGCGAAATAAGCCTGTTATCAGGGACTTCGCCGGATCCGATTGCTCACGTCACAGCGACTTACTCCATTCCGAATGTTCAGTGATTTTGCAGGTATTATCGCACCATATTTGTAAACAATTGTTATTGCTGCGCTATTTTAACATGCAAGGCATTGACGCGCAGCACTCGGTTATCTAGAACCGCGCCAGTTTGGCGATTGCGCCGAACGTGCCATTTCACGGACAACTCACATGAAGACGTTTTCGGCAAAGCCAGCCGAGGTCAACAAGAAGTGGGTGCTGATCGACGCCAAGGGTCTGGTGGTCGGTCGCCTCGCAACCTTGGTCGCCATGCGTTTGCGCGGCAAGCACCTCCCGACTTACACCCCCCACGTCGATTGCGGTGACAACGTCATCATCATCAACGCGGCTCATGTCGTTCTCACCGGACGCAAGCGTGAGAACAAGGTCTATTACAATCACACCGGTTTCATCGGCGGCATCAAGGAACGCACGGCGAAGTCGATCCTCGAGGGTCGTTTCCCGGAGCGCGTCGTCGAGAAAGCGATCGAGCGCATGATTCCGCGCGGTCCGCTGGGCCGCGTTCAGATGGGCAATCTGCGCGTCTATGCGGGCACCGAGCATCCGCACGAAGCACAGCAGCCGGAAGTCGTGGACATCGCGTCGATGAATCGCAAGAACATGAGGGCCGCGTAATGTCCGATACCATGCAGTCTCTCGACCAGTTGTCGGCGCTGAAGACGGCCGCTCCTGAGGGTCCGAAGTACGTCAAGAAGGTCGACAAGCAGGGCCGCGCCTATGCTACCGGCAAGCGCAAGGACGCGGTCGCGCGCGTCTGGATCAAGCCGGGCTCCGGCAAGGTCACCGTCAACACCCGTGAAGTCGAAGTCTACTTCGCGCGTCCCGTGCTGCGCATGATGATCCAGCAGCCGATCGTCGCGGCCGCCCGTCAGGGCCAGTACGACGTCGTCTGCACGGTCGCCGGCGGCGGTCTGTCGGGTCAGGCCGGCGCGGTGCGTCACGGCATCTCGAAGGCGCTGACGAATTTCGAACCGGATCTGCGCGGCGTCCTCAAGAAGGGCGGCTTTCTTACGCGCGACTCGCGTGTCGTCGAGCGCAAGAAGTACGGCAAGGCGAAAGCCCGCCGCTCGTTCCAGTTCTCGAAGCGCTAATCGTTTCGTTCAAATTGTCCGCAATTGCGGACTGCACAAAGTTACAAAGAGCGCCCTTGGGGGCGCTCTTTTTTGTTCCAGATACAACCGAATTACCGCGATTTTTCTAGAAAACTTTGTGACCGCCGCAAACGGAGTGCCAAGACACCGCTGCTAAATATGAAGGCGGTTGAGGGAGCTATTCAGGTTCCGTCTCGTTTTTGTAAGCGCTGCATAGAAAATGCCGGCTGGTACACATCTCTCCCTCGATATTTCCACGCTTTATCTCGCGGCGACGCTGGCGGCTGCGCTGCTCGGCGCCATGCTGCTGTTTTTGTGGCATCAGGAAAAGATCGAGGCGCTTGGCTGGTGGGGTGCTGCCTACGTTCTGGGCGCAGCGTCGGTGGCGTTGTGGTCGGTTGGCGGGTCCGATCTGGGCTGGGAACTGTCGCTTGCGGTTAACGCCGTGGGCTTCATCGCCTGTGGTCTGGTCTGGGATGCTGCACGTGTCTTCCACGGCCGCCCAGCCAACTGGATCGGCGTGATCGCGGGCCCCGCTCTCTGGGTCGCGGCGGTGGTCTGGCTCGATCCGATCGATCCTGAACTGCGGATGCTGCTCGGAGCGGGGATCGTCGCCTTCTATGCTGCTCTGACCGCGGGCGAGCTGTGGCGCGAGCGGCGCAAGAGTCTGCGCGCGCGCTGGCCCGCCATCGCCGTACCGGTCATGCACGGTGGCGTGCTGATGCTGCCGATCATTTTGGGCGATATGTTCCGCTCCAGCGATGCGGCAAGCATGGGGCCGGTTTGGATCGCGGCATTCGGAGCCGAGTTGCTTCTTTACGCCGTTGGAACTGTTTTCATCATCGTCATGCTGATGTCCGAGCGGACGGTCAGCGCGCACAAGACGGCTGCATCGGTCGATCCGCTCACGGGCTTGCTCAACCGGCGGGGCTTTAGCGAAGCGACCGCGCGCATGATCGACCGTGAAGCCAAGGCAGGGCGCCCCATCACCGTGATGATCTTCGACATCGACCACTTCAAGTCGGTCAACGACCGCTTCGGCCATGCCGCGGGCGACGACGTCCTGAAGGTTTTTTCCGACGTCGTCGTCAACAATCTGCGCATCAGCGATCTAGTCGGCCGGGTTGGCGGCGAAGAGTTCGCGGCGCTGCTGCCCTGCACCGTGGAGGAAGCGCTGGTCGCCGCCGAGCGCGTGCGCGAAGCGTTCGAGGCGTCCGGCATCAAGGTCGATGAAGCGCCCCTGGAAACCACGGTCAGCATCGGCATCGCAGGCGGCCCGGCGCAAACCGAGCTCGAAGTGCTGATGGCTTCGGCCGATACCGCGCTCTATCAGGCCAAGCGCGGCGGCCGCAACCGTGTGGAAGTCGCGGCTGAGCAGCCATTGTCGCTTCAGAGCGGCCGCCGCGGCCTGACGAAGAACGCCGCTGCGCCGAAGGCAGAGGCCGATATCGGCCGGGCAGAGCCGGTGATGGATTTTCGCATCTGAACGCCGGCGCGCCGCTTTTCATCGGGACATCACCGGCTTCTAACCATCTGTTTACCATACCCGCTCTACGATGCGGTCATGATCACCGCACGCAGCCACGATACAAATCCCGATCTCATCGCTCTTGAGGCCACGGTCGATTCCGCGCGCGCGGGATTTGCCTGCATGTTCTCGACATCCGACGAGTACGAACACGCCCTGATCGCCGCACGCCGCGCCGAAGGCCGCTACGGTTCATCCTTCGATTGGCAGCCGGTGCTGCTCGGCGGCTGCGCGGTTGTCCTCTTGGGGATGCTGCTCGCGCTCATCTGAGCGCAGAACGAAAACGGTCCGGACGACGGGACGCCTTGCTGCGTCCTTTTGCTTTTCTGGCCGGTCAATCTGCGCTACAGCCCTCACATAATCAAAAAGGGGCGGAAGACCATGATTACCGAGATTGCACAGATCGAGATCAAGCCGGGCAGCGAAAAGGATTTCGAGGCCGCGATTGCCATGGCGCAGCCGATCTTCAAGCGCTGCAAGGGCTGGAAGAGCTTCGAGCTGCATCGCTCGATCGAAAAGCCGTCGCGCTACCGGCTGCACATCACATGGGAAACGCTGGAAAATCACATGGTCGATTTCCGCGAATCCGCCGATTTCACCGAATGGCGCGGGCTGGTCGGCCCGCATTTCGCCTCACCGCCGGAAGTCGAGCACACCAACACGGTGATCAAGTTCTGAGATCGCGGGACTGAAGAAAAAAGGCGCCCGATGCGGCGCCTTTTGCGTTCATGTCACACCGTCTTGCATGTCAGGCCATCCTGAATTCGGGATCGCGGATCTCTTTATCCTCGCGCAGATAGGTCATGATCACCTTCACAATGGCCATCAGCGGCAGTGCCAGCGCCAGCCCCCACAGCCCGAACACGACGCCGAGCAGGATCTGGAACGCGAACAGCGTCGCCGGCGGAATGTCGAGCGCCTGGCGCTGGATGATCGGCGTCAGAATGTAGCTTTCCAGCGCATGCACGCCCAGGAACAGCAGGAAGGCGCTGAACGCCGCGACCCATCCCGACGCGAGGCTCGCCAGCACGATGATCAGCCCGCCCATCAGCGCGCCGACCGTCGGAATGAAGGCGAGCAGGCCGGCCTGGATTCCGAGAATGAACGAACTGTCGATACCGATGATCGAGAGGCCGATCCATGTCACGAGAAACACGGCGGCCATGGTGATCATCTGCGCGATCAGCCAGCGCTCCAGCGTATCGCTGATTCGGTCGACCACGACGGTGACGCTGTGGCGATGCCGCGCGGGGGCCAGCGCCAGCAGGCCCTTGCGATAGACGCTTGGCTGTGCCGCGAACGACAGCCCGAGGAACAGCACGATGAAGAAGTTGCCGACCACGCTGACGGTGCCCAGCAGCAGCTTCAGCGTTTGCGTGACGATGGCGCCGCCGCCGGAGGCCAGCGCACCCGCGCTCGGGAGATTTTTCGGCAATCCCGCCGGAGCGGTTTCGGGGCCCGTCGTGGACCCGGGCGTGGCGGTGGAGGGACTGCCGAGTTCGAGATAGCTCGTATCGACGCCGTGCTGTTCGAGGAACGCCTTGACGGTGACGATCTGCGACTTGAGCGTGTTGCTCAGCACCGTCGCCTGGTGTGCGATGGTCGAGCCGCCGAGGAAGACCACGCCCGACAGCAGCCCGGCCAGCACCACGCAGACAATCGCAAGGCGCAAGGCATGGGGTCCGCCCATGACCTTTTGCAGCAGATGCGTCATGGCGGTGAGGGCGACGCCGAGCAGCGCGCCGGCGAACACCAGGAACAGCGTGGCCGCATAGTACCAGGCGAACAGCACGAAGACGGCGAATGTGACGATGCCGATGCCGCCCACCGCGATCGACCATGCGAGGTCGCCACGGGTCTGAACTCTGGTCTCGATGGGGGCTGTCACGTCTGTCCTCCGAACTGGGTTGCGCCACTCTTTCCTGAAAGCCGGCGGCGGATCAAGCGAAGATAGCGTCGGACGGCGTATCGAGCACTCAGCCCACACGACTTACAGTTCGTCATGGCCGGGTTTGACCCGGCCATCCACGTCTTCCTTTCAACATAGCAAGCGAGGCGTGGATCACCGGGTCAAGCCCGGTGATGACGATTGTGGATGGCGCGACAGCGCGTGTTATCTCGAACTCCAGATTCAATTGTCATACGGCCACGCATAATTACCCCTGCGCGACGTCGCGCGGGTTGTGCTTTCAGTCTTGCCCCTTCAAAGCGAGGGGCATGGAGCGCCGCGAGGCGCACCTTGTCTTGTTTCGCTGCCGGCATCCGCTTGCGAGGCGAATGGTTCTCCGGAAGCGCGTCGCCTCACGGCGCTCCATTGCGGCGATTTTGGGCGAGAGGACCGTACTTCCGGGACAGGACGAGCGCGGCGCGTCTCTGATCCAGCGGGATTTCCCCGCCTTCATCCTGTCCTCGTCCAGCCGCTGACGGCAGAGCCACGTAGTTGGCCCGGACGGTGACCCCAGCCTCCCGAACACAACGGGTGCGAACCGTGCGTGCAGGCGCCGCATCCTGCTCCGCCTCAAGACGCCTCTAGAAAGCGCCCCTCACGAACAGGACGCTTCGAACTTAAGAGCGGTTTGAAGGGCGGGGATTCGTATCCCCATCACAAAATGTTTCGGCTCGCCGTCATTCCGGGCCTGCGCCAAGAGGCGCATCCCGGAATGACGGGCGGAAAATCATTCTGAAGCGCCGCGAAATCCGGAATGGCCGCCTGCCAAAACCCGCTTCGCTCCATCCGGGCCACGTCTGTTTTCGATGTTTTCCGAAACCACAAACTCGACCGGATGCGGGGTCATCTCAAACCCCGCGACCCCGGCGGCACCGTTGAAGGCTCTCTCACTTTGCTGTAAAATATTATCCGCGTGGCAAGCAGCAGGAATGCTTTCCGCTGCATGGTTGCCAACGGAGGAAGATGCAATGCGCAATCTTCGTTTTCCGCGGCTTACCGGTCTGTTGCTGGCGCTCACGGCCGGCGCCGCGATGCAGGCCAATTCCCAGACAGCGCCGCCAAATCTGCCGACAAAGGAACAGCTCGCCAACGACAACGGTCTCTTCCTCTCGCTCGCCCGAAAGTTTTTCAAGTGGGAAGAGCCGGCCGAGCCGGTCCGCATCGTCGGACCGGTTTATTTCGTCGGCACCAAGGGGCTTGGCGTATTCCTCATCACGACGCCGGAGGGCCACATCCTCATGAACACAGGCATGCCGTCCTCCGGTCCGATGATCGCGGAGTCGATCCGCAAGCTCGGATTCAAGCCTGAAGACATCAAGCTGATGATTAACGGCCACGCGCATATCGACCACGCCGGCGCATTTGCCTACATGAAGCAGCAGTTCGGCGCGCCGATTGCCGTCATGAAGGACGATGTGGCCGCAATGGAGAGCGGCGACAGCAACGATTTCAAATACGCCAACGACTTCGTTTATCCGGCGGTCAAGGTCGACCGCATTCTGCGCGACGGCGATCAGATCAAGATGGGCGACGTCATGCTCACGGCGTATCACACGCCCGGCCATACGCGCGGCGCGACGACGTGGGTGATGAACCTTGTGGTCGACGGTAAAGCCTATCTCGTGGTGTTTCCCGACGGCAGTGGATTCAATCCGGGCTATCGCATCGCCAAGAATCCCTCCTATCCGGGTATTGAGCATGACTATCGCCGCACGCATCACACGCTGGAAATGCTCAAGCCCGACATCTGGCTCGCTCAGCACAACGAGTATTACGATTTTGAAGGTAAGGCGAAGCGGGCTGCGACCGAGGGTATGACAGCGTGGATCGATCCGGAGGGCTATCGGCGTTTCATTTCGGGCAAGAAGCGCGCCTTCGAGGACGAGGTCGACGACGAACTGGGTGTGCCGAAAGACACCGGCAAATAACGGAGGCGGCTATGCAGTGTTTGAACCGCATCGCGCTGGGCATCGCTTCGCTTGCGCTCACTTCGGCGGCGTTCGCGCAGGATGCCAAGCCGACTCCCGTCACCGTGCAGAATTTCACGCGTGCGGAATCCGATCTCTACATGGGGCGGACGGCAAAGGACGGCGGGCTCGGAAAGTTCGTGCATAACCGCACGCCGACCGAGATCGACAATCAGAAAGTCATCCGCATGAACCGCGACACGCTCTATTCATCGGCGGTGTTCGATCTCGATGCCGGCCCGGTCACGATCACGCTGCCCGCCACGGGCAAGCGGTTCATGTCTTTGCAGGTCATCAACGAGGATCACTACACGCCGATGGTTGTGTACGCGCCCGCCACCGTGAAGTTGACTAAAGCAAATGTAGGCACGCGTTACGTCATGACGCCGGTGCGCACGCTGGTCGATCCCGCCGATCCGAACGATCTCAAGGCAGTTCATGCCGCGCAGGACGCCATCAAGGTCACCCAGGCAAGTATTGGCACGTTCGACGCGCCGAACTGGGATCAGGCGGCGCAGAACAAGATTCGCGACGCGTTGCTGGTGCTGGCGTCGATGAATGAAGGCTTTGGAAATTCGTTCGGTGTGAAAGGGCAGGTCGATCCGATCCGGCATCTCATTTCCACAGCGGCCGGCTGGGGCGGCAATCCGGACAAGGACGCGCGCTATTCGAGCTTCACGCCTGTGAAGAACGACGGCACGACGATCTACCGTCTCAAGGTGCCCGGCAACGTGCCTGTGGACGCATTCTGGTCAATCAGCGTTTACAACGCGGCGGGGTTCTTCGAGAAAAATCCCTACAACGCCTATTCGCTCAACAATCTGACGGCCAAGAAAAGCCCGGACGGCTCGGTCGATGTGCAGTTCGGTGGTTGCGATGGGAAAATCCCGAATTGCCTGCCAGCGTCGAAAGGCTGGAATTACACCGTGCGCATGTACCGCCCGCGCAAGGACATTCTCGACGGAAGCTGGAAGTTTCCGGAAGCGAAGCCGGTGACATAGGCCGGGGCGGTTCGGAGCCGGCGAAACAAAAAAGGCGCCCCGTTTGGAGCGCCTTTTGTCTTTTGCAAAAACAGTCGCGGTGAAGCGAGTGCTTACTGGGAGTAGTACATCTCGAACTCGACCGGATGCGGGGTCATTTCGAACCGCGCGACTTCGGTCATCTTCAGTTCGATGAAGCTGTCGATGAAGTCGTCGTCGAAGACGCCGCCGGCCTTCAGGAACGCGCGGTCCTTGTCGAGATTTTCCAGCGCCTCGCGCAAGCTGCCGCACACCGTCGGGATCTGCTTCAGCTCTTCCTTCGGCAGGTCGTAGAGGTCCTTGTCCATCGCCGGACCCGGATCGATCTTGTTCTTGATGCCGTCGAGGCCGGCCATCAGCATCGCGGCGAAGGCGAGGTAGGGATTCGCCATCGGATCGGGGAAGCGCACCTCGACGCGCTTGGCCTTCGGCGAAGCGGTGTAGGGGATGCGGCAGGAGGCCGAACGGTTGCGCGCCGAGTAGGCGAGCAGCACCGGCGCTTCGTAGCCCGGGACCAGACGCTTGTAGGAGTTGGTCGACGGGTTGGTGAAGGCGTTGATGGCCTTGGCGTGCTTGATGATGCCGCCGATGTAGTGGAGGCAGGTCTCGGAGAGGTCGGCGTACTTGTTGCCGGCGAACACCGGCTTGCCGTCCTTCCAGATCGACTGGTGCACGTGCATGCCCGAGCCGTTGTCGCCGTAGACCGGCTTCGGCATGAAGGTGGCGGTCTTGCCGTAGATGTGCGCGACCTGATGGATGCAGTACTTGTAGATCTGCATCTGGTCGGCCATGTGGGTCAGCGTGTCGAACTTCATGCCGAGTTCGTGCTGGGCGGAAGCGACTTCGTGGTGATGCTTCTCGACCTTGACGCCCATCCTGGCCATCGAGCCGAGCATTTCCGAGCGCATGTCCTGCACCGAGTCCTGCGGCGGAACGGGGAAGTAGCCGCCCTTGGTGCGGATGCGGTGGCCGAGGTTGCCGCCTTCATACTCGGTGTCCGAGTTGGTCGGCAGTTCGGAGGAGTCGAGCTTGAAGCCGGTGTTGTACGGCGTGGTCTGGAAACGCACGTCGTCGAACACGAAGAACTCGGCTTCGGGGCCGACGAACACGGTGTCGCCGATGCCGAGCGCCTTGACCTGGGCTTCGGCCTTCTTGGCGATGCCGCGCGGATCGCGGTTGTAGGGCTCGCCCGTGGACGGCTCGAGAATGTCGCAGGTGATGACCATGGTGGTCTCGGCGAAGAACGGGTCGATCGTCGCCGTGGTCGGATCGGGCATCAGCGTCATGTCGGATTCATTGATCGCCTTCCAGCCGGCGATCGAGGAGCCGTCGAACATCGTGCCTTCGGCGAAGATGTCTTCGTCGATCATCGAGATGTCGAAGGTGACGTGCTGCCACTTGCCGCGCGGATCGGTGAAACGCAGGTCGACGTATTTTACGTCGTTGTCCTTGATCGACTTTAGGACGTCTTTGGCGGTCTTCATGAATACCCCTTATGGCTGCTTGGTGTCGTTTTGGTCGTTCGTGGTGGGCTAGAGTCGTGGATGGTTCGTGGTCGTCGTGGTGGCGTCATTCGCGCGCCGGTCAAATCCGGCGATGCGGGCTGCCGCGAGGAAGGCGAGGCGGGCAGTCCTGATGGACAGGGTTAGATGGCGTCGAGGCCGGATTCGCCCGTTCTGATGCGGATGGCCTCCTCGATGTTGGACACAAATATCTTTCCGTCGCCGATGCGGCCGGTCTGTGCCGCACGCCTTATCGCGTCGATGGCTTTTTCGACAAGATCGTCGCCAATCACAATCTCAATTTTGACCTTCGGCAGGAAGTCCACGATGTATTCAGCGCCGCGATAAAGCTCGGCATGGCCTTTCTGCCGCCCGAAGCCCTTGGCCTCGGTGACGGTGATGCCCTGAATCCCGACTTCCTGAAGGGCCTCCTTCACTTCGTCGAGCTTGAAGGGCTTGATGATGGCCTCGATCTTTTTCACTGAGCGTCTCCCGGGCACTTCCAAATTGCTGCACGTCTATTTCCACATCGCGCGATGTCGCGCACCTCGTTTCACACCCGAGCGTGTCCGGTGTAAAATAGGCTTCGTCGTCGGAGCGCTTCTCCCTGAGGAGTTGCGCGCGTGATGTCCGCAAGCCGATAGGCGCTTTCGCAGATACGCGATTGCCGACCCTCCGGCTCACCGCCTCCCGTTGCCGGAATGCGGTGGCTTTATCGGCCGGCAAAGCCTAACGAACCTGTATCCAGCGCCCTAAAAGCAGGGTCCGTGCCAAATTCTTAACGCCTCTAATACTTTAGGTATATCAGATTGTTACTGCTGAAAACCGCCTGCTTCTTCAGCGCCTCGGCGATGGGGGTAGGCTATAAAATAGGCAATTGCCCATAAAGAAGGCGATTGATTCCGGGGTTTGATCCCGCAATTGCCTCAGGATGAGGCGAACCGAACAGGCAAGCAGCATGGAAGTTCTTACAGTCCCTGAAATGACGCGGGCTGATCAAATTGCGATCAGGGACGGCACGCCGGGATTTGCGCTGATGCGGGAGGCCGGCAGGGCCGTTGCCGATGTTGCCGAGGCGATGGCCGAACGGGGATCGATCCTGGTGGTTGCGGGCCGCGGCAACAATGGCGGCGACGGCTTCGTGGCGGCCACCGAACTCGCGGCGCGCGGGCGGGATGTCTCGGTCATGCTGCTGTGCGACCGCGCCACGCTGAAAGGCGATGCCGCGCTGGCCGCCGCCGCATGGAAAGGCCCGGTGCTGCCGTGCGATCCGTCGGTCCTCGGCAGGCCCAGCCTGATCATCGATGCGCTGTTCGGCGCCGGTCTCGACCGCCCGCTGAAAGGCGACCCCCACACCATCGTCGAGGCGATAAACGCCAGCGGCGTTCCTATTCTCGCCGTGGATCTGCCGAGCGGCGTCAGTGGCGATAGCGGCGAGGTGATGGGCATCGCGGTCGAGGCTTCGGCGACGGTCACGTTCTTCCGCCGCAAGCCCGGTCACTTGCTGCTGCCGGGCCGCGTTTACTGCGGCGAGGTCGAGGTCGCGGACATCGGCATCGAGCCGGAGGTGCTCGACGAGATCGCGCCGCAGACATTCGAGAACGTGCCGGACCTCTGGGCTGATATCTTTCCGTCGCCGCAGATCGACGGCCACAAATATGCACGCGGGCATGCGGTGGTGGTCTCCGGCGACATGACGTCGACCGGAGCCGCGCGGCTGTCGGCGCGGGCGGCGCTGCGCGCGGGCGCAGGGCTGGTGACGGTGGCGTCGCCGCGCGATGCGCTGGCGGTCAACGCGGCGGCGCTGACGGCGGTGATGGTGCGCGAGACGGAGAGCGCGCAGCAATTCGCTGACCTGCTGGCGGACAAGCGCCTCAATGCCTGCGTGATTGGGCCGGGCGCCGGTGTCAGTGATCGCACGCGCAGCTTTGTCCTGACGGTGTTGTTAGCGGGCCGTAGCCTCGTGCTCGATGCCGACGCGCTGACGAGTTTCGCCGAAAGTCCCGAGGCGCTTTTTGCCGGGATCAAAAAGCTGACCGATCCACAGGTTGTCCTCACCCCTCATACAGGCGAATTCGCGCGGCTGTTCAAAACTCTCACGGCGGGGGCGGCTCATTCAAAACTCGAACAGGCGCGGCTGGCCGCGCACACCTCGGGCGCGGTGGTCTTGCTCAAAGGCGCGGACACCGTGATCGCGTCACCGGACGGACGCGCGGCGATCACGGCCAACGCGCCGCCGTGGCTGGCGACGGCGGGATCGGGCGACGTGCTGGCCGGCATCATCGGCGGGATGCTTGCCCAAGGGGTGCCGGCATTCGAGGCGGCGAGCATGGCGGCATGGCTGCACGGCGAGGCGGCGCACGAGTTCGGTCCCGGCCTGATCGCGGAAGATCTTCCCGAGGCGCTGCCTGCGGTGCTGCGCAATCTCTACGACGAACTGGGGATCGCGTACTGAAGCCCGCCTGAAACGCTTTCAGAATTGCGTGCGATTGAGTCTTCGAAAGCGGTCGCGTTTTCGCTAAGCGGTTGTGCCGCAAGAAACGACGGGGAGAGGAATGACGGTTTACGTGATCGCCCAGTTGAAGTTCACCGACGCGGAACGCTATCGCAAGTATCAGGCGAGGTTCTTCGACGTGTTCAAGGAGTCCGGCGGCAGGTTGCTGGCCGCCGACGAAAAGCCTGTCGTTCTCGATGGCGACTGGGAACGTGACAAGATCGTTGTGATGTCGTTCGCCGACGAGGCACGGGCGAGGGGCTTTCTGGATTCGCCCGGCTATCGTGAGATTTCCAAGGACCGCATCGCCGGTGCGGATACCCTCGGCCTGCTGGTTCATGGGCTGCCGTCGCCCGCCTAGGCTGCGCTATTCCACCGCGTAACTGCGTAACAGTTTCGGTGCGGCCCAGTTGAGTGCGGTGGCTTCCATCAGCCAGCGTCCGGAATATTCCGCGAGGAACGCGATGCGCTGGGTCTGGCCCTTGTCCAGCATCAGCGTGTCGAGCCAGAACGGTTTCCAGCCGTCGTCGAGCCGGTCGAGCAGCCGGAAATGATGACCGTGCAGCCGGAACACCACCGGCGCTGTGGCCGGATTGGTGATCGCCATCACCGCGGTGCGTCCGCGCTTGACGCGCCAGGCCGGCGCGGTCGCGGCGTCGAATTTCACAGGCGACCCCCATTGCGCGTTCGGATCGAGCGACAGTTCGGCGCGCAGCGCGCCTTGCAGGTCGAGACGCGCGGGAAGGCCGACCGAGGGAAGCGCAGCCGACAGCGGCAGCGCCGCCGCCCGCACGGGCGCGTCGTTCGACATGATCAGCCGCGCGATGGTTTGTGGTGAGGCGCCGTCATGCAGGATAATCGGCGAGATGGTGCCCGGCGCCCGCGTCGCGTCGATGAAAGCATCGACGCGCGAACCGGGCGCTAGCACCAGTTGGCCGTCGCGGGCGGTGAAAGGTTCGGCGGGTGCGCCGTCGATTGCCATCACGCGAACGTCGTGATTCTCGATTTTCAATCCGACCGGCGACCGCGCGCAGCCGTTGATGAAGCGCAGCCGCAGCCGCTCGTTGATCTTCACGTTGAGGCTGAAGTTCAACTGTCCGTTGACGGTGTAGATTGCGGGCGTGGCGTCGGGAGCGGTTCCGGGAGCAACCGCCACACCCGATTTGAACCGCCATTCCTCGATCAGCAGAACCGCGTCGCGGTCCACGGCGACCGGCGGGCTGTCCTCGACGATGAGCGCACGGCCTGCCGTCGGAGGGGGCGCGCCTTCCGGCACCAGCGCGTTGACCAGATAGGTTCCGGATTGCCGCAGGGGCACGGTGAAGGACGCCCGTCCACCGGGTAGGACCGGAGCCTGTCCGGTCAGCGGCTCCGCGGCGGCTGCGCCGTCGATTCCAAGCCAGTTCAGGACGATAGGTGCGGGGAGTTCATTTGAAAGGTTGACGGCGAGATCGCCTTTGCCGAACCGCAGGGCACCCGCCTGATCCGTATCGAGCATCCAGACCGCCTGTCCGGTTCCTCCGGCCTGAAGGGGGATCGTTCCGGGCCGCGCCCGCAGGGACAGGCTTGCTCCGGACTGCGCGGCGGCGGGCAGCCGCAGCCCGGCAGTGAGAGCGGTCCCTCCCAGCCCGGCCAGCAGACCCCGTCTCGACGGCGAAAAAACCTGATTTGTCATGGCCTATGCGGACCATTTTCAATCCATCCTGTCCAGCGGACGGTTGGTCGCTGCCGAAGCCTCCGGCGCGCGCTCTAAGGCCGCGTCGCGAAAGCCATTTTTTTGGCTCGCGAAGCGGTTACACCATGTTATAAGCCCGCCGCTCGCGGCTGTGCCGGGACACTCAACCAACCAGACTGATGTGTGCTGCGCGCTCGTGGCGGAACTGGTAGACGCGCTGGGTTTAGGTTCCAGTGTCGAAAGATGTGGGGGTTCGAGTCCCTCCGAGCGCACCAAGCGCGATCTTATGTTTGCGCAAGATTTCTGGAGGAGGCGTTTCCGATTGGAGCGTTTCCGCCGCACCACCGATGCATGCCGGACGGCTCTGCTGCCGAACGGTTCGCATCCAACCGATTGACAACGACCCGGCCATGCCGGGCCAAGCCGGAAGAAGATTGACGCCATGCAGGTCACAGAAACCCTCGCCGAGGGATTGAAGCACGAGTTCAACGTTAGCGTTCCCGCTGCCGACATCGACGCCAAGGTGGACGCGAAACTCGTCGATCTGAAGGACAAGGTGAAGCTCAACGGCTTCCGTCCCGGCAAGGTGCCGGTCGCGCATCTCAAGAAGGTTTACGGCCGTTCGGTTGCCGCCGAGACCGTCGAGGAGCTGATCCGCGACACCAACGCCGGCATCTTCACCGAGCGCGGCTTCCGCCTGGCGACCGAACCCAAGGTCACCATGCCGAAGGAAGAGAAAGAGATCGAGGCGATTCTCGCCGGCAAGTCCGACCTGAACTATTCGGTCGCGATCGAAGTCGTGCCCGCGATCGAACTGGCCGATTTCAAGAGCTTCAACGTCGAGAAGCCGGTGGCCGAAGTCACCGACGCCGACGTCGACGAGGCGTTGAAGCGCATTGCCGAGCAGAGCCGTCCCTATGAAGCGAAGGCGGAAGGCGCGAAGGCCGAGAAGGGCGACCGCGTCACAATCGCGTTCAAGGGCACCATCGACGGCGTGGCATTCGACGGCGGCACCGGCGATGGTATTCAGGTCGTGATCGGCTCGGGTACGTTCATTCCGGGCTTCGAAGACCAGCTGATCGGCATCGCGTCCGGCGAGACACGCACCGTCAAGGCGTCGTTCCCGAAGAACTACACGGCGACACATCTCGCCGGTAAGGACGCGGAGTTCGAGACCACCGCGAGCCTGATTGAGGCTCCGCAGGACGCCAAGATCGATGATGAGTTCGCCAAGACCCTCGGCATGGAATCGCTCGACAAGCTGAAAGAAGCGATGCGCGAGCGTCTGGTGGTGGAATTCGCCGGGGCGTCGCGCCAGCGCGTCAAGCGCATCCTGCTCGACAAGCTCGACGAAACCCATCGCTTCGATCCGCCGCCGTCGCTGGTGGAGGAAGAGTTCAAGCTGATGTGGAATTCGATCCAGGCCGAGATGGAGTCCACCGGCAAGACCTTCGCCGATGAAGACACCACCGAGGAAAAGGCCAAGGACGAGTATCAGAAGATCGCTGACCGCCGCGTGCGCCTCGGCCTCGTGCTCTCCGAGATCGGCGAGAAGAACAAGATCACCGTCACCGACGATGAAGTCAGCCGGGCGCTGATCGATCGCGCCCGCCAGTCGCCGGGCCGCGAGAAGGAGGTCTGGGACTTCTATCGCAGCAATCCGAACGCGCTGGCCCAGCTTCGCGCCCCGATCTACGAGGACAAGGTTGTCGACTTCATTCTCGAACTCGCCAACGTGACCGAAAAGCAGGTGACCCGCGAGGACCTGCTCAAGGAAGAAGACGACAAGACCGCTGCCTGATCGGGGCCGTTGTCTCAACCACGACAAAGCCCGGCATTCGGGGCGTATTAACGATACGCCCCGAATGAGCCCGGCGCGGCGCGCGCTACCTTTGCGCCCCCCGCCGAATCAGCGTCAACTGCCGCCGCTTCGGCTTTTTGCCGATGCCGTTTTCCGCTCTTGTGGGCGGGCTAACCGCTCATATCTGTAGTGCCCAACCTTTTGCATCACGAGGCATTCCCGGCCGGCTGCCTCCGCCAACCCTCAGGTGACCAATGCGCGATCCCGTTGAAACCTACATGAACCTCGTGCCGATGGTGGTCGAGCAGACCAATCGCGGCGAGAGGGCCTACGACATTTTTTCGCGCCTGCTGAAGGAGCGCATTATCTTCGTCACCGGACCGGTCGAGGACGGCATGGCCACGCTGACGGTCGCGCAGTTGCTGTTTCTGGAAGCCGAGAATCCGAAGAAGGAAATCTCGATGTACATCAACTCGCCAGGCGGCGTGGTGACATCGGGTCTGGCGATCTACGACACCATGCAGTTCATCCGTCCCCCGGTCTCCACGCTGTGCACGGGACAGGCTGCGTCGATGGGCTCGCTGCTGCTCGCGGCCGGTCACAAGGACATGCGCTTCTCGCTGCCGAATTCGCGGATCATGGTTCACCAGCCGTCGGGCGGCTTCCAGGGCCAGGCCACCGACATCATGCTGCACGCGCAGGAAATCCTGAACCTGAAGAAGCGGCTCAACGAAATCTACGTCAAGCACACCGGCCAGGACTATAAGGCGATCGAGGACGCGCTGGAGCGCGACAAGTTCCTCACCGCCGACATGGCGAAGGACTTCGGTCTCGTCGACAAGGTGATCGACAAGCGGCCGGAGGAAGCAACTCCGAAGCTGCCGTAAGCCGGATCGCGGTCTGATTGTGAAAATTGAAGCGGACGCCTTTCCGGCGTCCGCTTTTTGTTTGAGCGCATCACCTGTTCGGGTGATTGCAAAATACTTTTGAGTTCCATCCTGCGCCGCGCTTGACCCTGTGCCGGTCTTTGCTCCTAATAATACCTATTGATCCGGGACCGTTGGACCCGTCGTTATTTTCAGTTCCGTATGTTTGAACGGCATCCAATTTCATCCCGGACACACCGCATTTTCGGTGGGAATGACAATGTCCGGGAGCGCGCCATGACGAAAACTGCACGAAGCCGCGTTGCGGCGTTTCTCGGCTTGCTCTGCTCGTTCGCAGCCGCTCCGCCAGCCTCCGCTCTTGAACTCGCGCAAGCGCAAGAGAGCTGCCGCAATTCGATTGGCCGGCCGACCTATATGGCCTGCAAGCAGAGCGGTGGACCGCACGAAGTCTGCATGGCGAGAGCCAAGGCCGCCGCAACGCCTTGCGTTCGCAATGCCATGATGGCCGCGCGCCCGAAGGCGGCGCTGTTCGACGCGGCGAAGGTGTCGGCGCCGAAGGCCGACGAGATCGCAGCAGGCGCCCAGCGCGCAAAGGAAAACACCACGCTCGTCGCGCCGCCGCGCACGGTCTCCGACATCACCGCCATTCTCGATCAGCAGAAACCCGACCCGGCGAAGATCGCCGAATTGACGGCGGCGGCCGACGCGCCGGTGCCCGCCGGTTTGAAAGGTACGGCTCTCGCGGACTTCCACTACAAGCGGGCGCAGGCCCGCACGCTGCTTGGCCGTTCCGAGGAGGCGCTTGCGGATTCCGAACTGGCCGTCAGCAATGGACAGGGCGGGGACTACAAGAACGAAGGCAGCCGCTACGAGTCGCTCCTGATGCGTCACCTGCGCGACGCGGGGCAGCACAAGCGCGCCAACGCGCTGTTGTCCAAGCAGTCGGCGGCGTTTGCCAATCAGGCAAAAGGCCGGCTGTTCGTTCTGCAGTACTTGCAGGTGATCGGTTATATCCGGAATGGCGATACCAATACCGCGGAGAGCTACGCCGCGCGAAATCGCTCGCTATTGGCAGAAGCGCAGCGCTGGCCGGTGTTTCCAATCTACGGGATGAGCTGGCAGGCGACCGTCGAAGATGGCAACGCGCGCGTTGCGGAAGCCCGCGGCCGGTTTGCCGATGCCGAGGCTGCCTATCACAAGGCATCTGTTTTTTACACAAATTCGCTCGCCACGCTCTCGAAATGGGAAAGCAAACCGCCGGAGGGGCAGATCGAGCGCTCCGCCGACTGGGCGCTGGCGCTGGAAGGACGCGTCAAGGTCAAGCAGGGCCGGGTCGGCGAGGGCGAGGCGGATGTGCGCCGCGCGCTGTTGAGCCGTCTGAGCAAGTCGGGGAAGTTTCATGCCGACACGGCCGGTGTTCTTGGCGTGCTGGTCTATGTCATTCAGGAACAAGGCCGCTACCAGGAGGCTGAGCAGCTTCAGCGTCAGGTCATCGACATCTACAAGGGGCTCGGCTACACGCCCGAGTCCGGTCAGATGGTTTCGGCGAATGTGTTCCTCGCGCAAATCCTGAATCTCGAACGTAAATACGACGAGGCGACGAAGCTCTACGACCAAGTCGATGTCTGGACGGCGAAGTGGGAGCCGTCGCGCCGCGAGGGGGTGAGCGGCGGACTGGCCCGCGTGTCGATTTTGTTGTCGCAGAAGAATTATGACAACGCGCTTGAAATCGCCCAGCGGTCCTTCGAGCGGGAGCGCAGCAGATCGGGCGACAAGAGTGTCAACACAGCCGTGACACGCGGCTACTACGCCGTGACGCTTGCGCGCAAAAACAGGCCGGAGGATGCGCTGCGGGAGTTCAAGGCCGCGATCCCCGTGCTGCTGACCGCATCGAACGGCAGCGACGACGACAGCGGATCGACCGCCGCTGCGCAGGAGGGACGGGTTCGTTTCGTGATCGAGGGGTATCTTCGATTTGTATCGGTCTTCCCCGCCGCTGCGCCCGCCAATGTGGCCGATGAAACCTTCGGCTACGCAGACGTGATGCGTGGGCAATCGGTACAGCGTGCGCTGCAGGCTTCGTCGGCTCGTTCCGCCGCCAGCAATCCTGAACTGGCGAAGCTGATGCGTGCGTCGCAGGACGGCGAGAAGCGGATCGGCGCGGCCGTCGCGACATTGAACAACCTGCTCACGCTGCCGCCGGCGGAGCGCGACGAGAAGGCGGTCAAGGCGACGCAGGCGGAGATCGCGGCGTTACAGGCATCGCGTGCGCAGACGCTGAAGGACATCGCGAAGAAGTTTCCGGACTACGGCAATCTGGTGAACCCGCCGCCGCCGAATTCCGCTGACATCCAGAAGCAGCTCAGGGACGACGAGGCGTTGCTGTCGTTCTACTTCGGCCGCTTTGACAGTTTCGTCTGGGTGCTGCGCAAGGACAGCCCGGTTCAGTTCGCCCGGCTCGGACTGTCGGTCGGCGACCTCAATGCGACCGTGACCAAGCTGCGCGAGGCGCTGGAGCCGAAAGCCGCGATGATTTCGGATATTCCCGCGTTCGACGTAAAACTCGCGTCCGAGCTTTACGACAAGATACTGAAGCCCGTCGAGAGTGGCTGGAAGCCGGCGAAGAGCCTGATCGTTGTGACCAACGGCGCGCTCGGGCTGTTGCCGTTGTCGCTGCTGCCGACGGCGGCTGCGGAGGTGAAAGCCGACGACGATCCGCTGTTCGTCAGTTACCGCAACGTGCCGTGGCTGGCGCGAACCCATGCTGTGACGCTGGTGCCGTCAGCGTCAGCTCTGCAGACCTTGCGTAAGCTGCCCCCGGGCAAGGCCACGCGGCAGGATCTGGTCGCGTTCGGCGATCCGTATTTCAACAAGGAGCAGGCCGACGACGCGGCGAAAGCCGACAAGCTGATCCAGGTCGCAGATGCGTCGAACGTCACGCGTGGCGCCCCGCTGAAGCGGCGCAACAGCCCGCAGCTTGAAGGCGTCGACAGCGCGCAACTTGGACAGTTGCCGCGCCTGCCGGACACATCCGACGAACTCACCTCCATCGCGCTCGCCTTGCAGGCCGATCCCGCCAAGGTTCTCAACCTCGGCAAGGACGCCAACGAGAAAAAGGTGAAATCGATGGACCTGTCGGGGTTCAAGATCGTCGCCTTCGCCACCCATGGTTTGGTGCCGGGCGAACTGGATGGTTTGACCCAACCGGCGCTGGCGCTGTCTGCACCCGCGCTGTCGGATTCCGACGGCGACGGGTTGCTGACAATGGAAGAAATCCTTTCGCTGAAGCTCGACGCCGACTGGGTCGTGCTGTCGGCCTGTAACACCGGCGCGGGGGCTGGAGCGGGAGCCGAAGCCGCGTCGGGGCTGGGCCGGGCGTTCTTCTACGCCGGGACGCGCGCGCTTCTGGTCACGAACTGGTCGGTGCATTCGCAATCGGCGCGTGAACTGGTGACCGACCTGTTCAAGCGGCAGGCGGACGATCCGAAGCTGACGCGCGGCGAGGCGCTGCGGCAAGCCATGATGGCGCTCGCCGATGGACCCGGCTATCTCGGCGCGGACGGCAAGACGGAGTTCGCCTATGCGCATCCGCTGTTCTGGGCGCCGTATTCGATCATCGGTGACGGCGGCGGGCGTTAAGGTAAAAAGAGAGACGTCTTTCGAAAAATCCCGCCGTGCTGTAGGCTCGCGGCATTGCTTGAAAGAGATTTGGCGGTTGGGGAGATTTGGAAATGCGGCGTTCGCTGTTTCAGGCGGCTGGCTTGGCGGCCGGGCTTGTTGTGTCGATGGTTTCACCCGGTGCGAGTGCGGGAACGGTTCTGATTTCTCCGGATGAGGCCAAGCTGCCGCCGCCGAAAGGCGGGGTTGCTGTCGCCACCCGCGGCATCACGCGCGGACCGAAGATCGAACTGGTCGGCAGTCCTGACGCCGCGCGGTCGCCGATGCGGCTGCAGTTGAAATTCGAATCCTTTGGCGGTGCCAAGATCGACACCGATTCACTGAAGGTGACATATATAAAAAGTCCCGCCGTCGATCTGACGTCGCGTCTGAAGCCCTTCGTAGTTCCCACCGGCATCGATATGCCCGACGCCGAACTGCCCGCCGGCGACCACCTCATTCGCGTCGATGTGAAGGATTCCGACGGCCGCACCGCGACCACCAGCTTCACACTCAAAGTGGCGCCCTGACCCGCATGACGGACGAGTGCCCCTTCTGCACGCAACCCGTCGCTCCCCGCGCAATGGTTTGCAGCTCATGTTCGCGCGATATCACGGTTCCTGAAACGCTGATTGCCGAGCGGGACGATCTCATCCGCAAGCGGGCCTTGGCCACGGACGAACTTGCGCATGCGAAGGCAGAACTTGAAACGCTTCGGCGCCGCCAGCGCCTCTCATTGCGGCGGAACTGACATGTTCACCCCACACGCACCGGCATTCTGATGGAATGTCCGTTCTGCGCCGAGAAGGTGAAAGACGAAGCGCTCGTCTGCAAGCATTGTTCGCGCGATCTCCGCGTTGTGCGGCCGGTGCTTCTCGAAATTGAGGACATCGTCGCCGACATCGAAAAGGTGAGGCGCGAGTTCGACAATGTCAGCGCGCGACTGTACCGCCGCCGTCATCCGGTCCGGTCCTTCGCTGTTCACAGCATCGCCTACATTCTGATCCCCACGATCCTGCTGGTTGCGGCCCACATCATCGTCACCATCGTGCTGAACGTGTCGCCGCTCTATCTGCGCATTGCGTCGGTGCTGATTCCGTTGCCGTTCGGCTTTGCGATCTACGCAATCCAGAAAGTTGGATATCGCGGGGCAACCATTGTCGGAGTCCTGACAGCGCTGCTCAGCGTATTCTGCATGCTGACGGTGACCGGCTTCAACGACCATGTTCCCATCCTTCCGGGACCGTGGATCGAATGGCGCGAGGTGCTCGAATACTCCGCGAGCATCGCGCTGGCCTTTGTGACCGGTAATATCCTCGGCATTTTGATGCTGCAGCTTCTTGCCAGTTCGCTGTCGCAGGGTGACAAGCCGAATGCGGCGGCCTATCGCGTGGCGAAGATCCTGGGCCCCTATGTCGGGGAGGACCAGTTGCGGCGCCGGGCGAGAATTATTCAGGAATTGATGAAGACGGCCGGTCCGCTGGCCGGCATTTTGTCGACTGCGGCGGGCTCGATCTACGCGGGCCTCAAGGGCATCATTGGCTCCTGACGCCCACCGAGGGCGGACCGGCGGAGTTCCGCCGGTCCGCCCGTGTCATTCCCGCAACGCTGCAATGAATTCGTTGCCGACTGTCCCTGAAAAGGCGCAAAATTGCGCCAAGATCACGGAGTTGGCTGTTTTGCGGGTTAGCGAATTCTTGATAGTCGGGTGGCACCATGATTGGCTAGTGTTTGTGGGTTACGATGACCGGGGATTCGATTGAACCGTGATTCGCACGGGAAACTGGAGTGCAGGGTCTTTTTTGGTACGGTTTTTGCTCCTATCTACACGTCATGCCGGTCTGTACCGGGATGGGGCAAACCCCTGAGACAAGATCGAGCGGCGGACGGAGACAGGAATGAGCAAGGTCGGTACGAGCGATTCAAAGAACACCCTCTATTGCTCGTTTTGCGGGAAGAGCCAGCACGAAGTCCGCAAACTGATCGCGGGCCCGACGGTCTTCATCTGCGATGAGTGCGTCGAACTGTGCATGGACATCATCCGCGAGGAGAACAAGTCCTCGCTGGTGAAGTCGCGCGACGGCATTCCGACGCCGAAGGAAATCTGCAAGGTTCTGGACGACTATGTGATCGGTCAGCAGCACGCCAAGAAGGTGCTCTCGGTCGCGGTCCACAACCACTACAAGCGCCTCAATCACCAGACCAAGCACAACGACGTTGAGCTTGCGAAGTCGAACATCCTGCTGATCGGTCCGACCGGTTCGGGCAAGACGCTGCTCGCGCAGACGCTCGCCCGCATCCTCGACGTGCCGTTCACGATGGCTGACGCGACGACGCTGACCGAAGCCGGCTACGTCGGCGAGGACGTCGAGAACATCATCCTGAAGCTGCTGCAGGCTGCCGACTACAACGTCGAGCGGGCGCAGCGCGGCATCGTCTATATCGACGAAATCGACAAGATCTCGCGCAAATCCGACAACCCCTCGATCACCCGCGACGTGTCGGGCGAGGGCGTGCAGCAGGCGCTGTTGAAGATCATGGAAGGCACGGTCGCTTCCGTGCCGCCGCAGGGCGGCCGCAAGCATCCGCAGCAGGAGTTCCTGCAGGTGGATACGACCAACATTCTCTTCATCTGCGGCGGTGCGTTTTCCGGCCTTGAGAAGATCATCTCGGGGCGCGGCCGCACCACGTCGATAGGCTTCGCCGCCCAGGTTCTGGCTCCCGAAGACCGCCGCACCGGCGAAATCTTCCGTCACGTCGAGCCTGAGGACTTGCTCAAGTATGGCCTGATTCCAGAGTTCGTCGGCCGTCTGCCGGTCGTGGCGACGCTCGAGGATCTGGATGAAGCCTCGTTGAAGAAGATCCTGACCGATCCGAAGAACGCGCTGGTGAAGCAGTATCAGCGCCTGTTCGAAATGGAGAACGTCGAGCTGACCTTCGCCGACGAGGCGCTTGGCGCGGTGGCCCGCAAGGCCATCGAGCGCAAGACCGGCGCGCGCGGTTTGCGGTCGATCCTTGAAAGCATCCTGCTGGAGACCATGTTCGATCTCCCCGGGCTGGAAGGCGTCGAGGAAGTTGTGATCTCGCGAGAAGTCGTCGAGGCGACGGCGCGTCCGCTTTATATCTACGCGGATCGGGCCAAAGAAGAGAACAGCGCCAGCGCCTGAGGCGCAGGGAAACCGTTGGCGGTTTTCCGACAAAACGGGCTGCCGAATGCCCTTCGGCAGCCATTGTCGTGTTCGTCTCCGCTTTAGAATAAGCCAAGACTGGCAGGGGTTTTCGCTCTCTTGACACCCCCATATGCCATAGCCACCTAATGGTGTGCTGCGGAACGAAGACCTTCCGAGATTCGCAGCAATCGACCCGGGCGGGTGAGTGGCCGTATCGCGGCCAGTGGCTCAAAAGAGCTCTTTCTTTTCCGGTACACACGGCACCTTGTGGCGGTTGCGTCAGTACGGCGGACTGCGTGCAAGGGGGCGCAACAAAAGGAATATGGGCATGACTGCCTCAAAGCCTCGTCCAACCATCGTTCACGGCGAAAGCCATTCCTATCCGGTGCTGCCGCTTCGCGACATCGTCGTCTTCCCGCATATGATCGTGCCGCTGTTCGTCGGCCGCGAGAAGTCGATCAAGGCGCTCGAAGAGGTGATGAAGAACGATGCGCTGATCTTCCTCGCGACGCAGAAGAATGCGTCCGATGATGATCCTGCTCCGGATTCCATCTATGAGATCGGCACGCTCGCCAGTGTGTTGCAGCTCCTGAAATTGCCCGACGGCACCGTGAAGGTGCTGGTGGAGGGCCTGGAGCGCGCCAAGGCCGGCAAGTATTCCGATCGCTCCGACTTCTACGAAGCCGAAGCAGTCGCGCTCGCCGACGTCGACGCCAAGAGCGTCGAGGCGGAAGCGCTGTCGCGCTCGGTCGTGTCGGACTTCGAGAGCTACGTGAAGCTGAACAAGAAGATTTCCGCCGAGGTGGTGGGCGTCGTTCAGCAGATCACGGATTTCGCGAAGCTCGCGGACACCGTGGCGTCGCATCTTGCCGTCAAGATTTCCGATCGTCAGGCGATCCTTGAAACCCTGTCCGTCTCCCAGCGCCTTGAGAAGGTGATGGGTCTGATGGAGAGCGAAATCTCGGTCCTGCAGGTCGAAAAGAAGATCCGCTCGCGCGTCAAGCGCCAGATGGAGAAGACCCAGCGCGAGTACTACCTCAACGAGCAGATGAAGGCGATCCAGAAGGAACTCGGCGACGACGAAGGTCGCGACGAGCTGGCCGATCTGGAAGAGAAGATCGCCAAGACCAAGCTCTCGAAGGAAGCTCGCGAGAAGGCGACCCACGAGCTCAAGAAGCTGCGGCAGATGTCTCCGATGTCCGCCGAGGCCACGGTCGTGCGCAACTATCTCGATTGGCTGCTGTCGATTCCATGGGGCAAGAAGTCCAAGGTCAAGAAGGACCTCGTTGCCGCGCAGGAAGTGCTCGACTCGGATCACTACGGGCTTGAGAAGGTCAAGGACCGCATCGTCGAGTATCTCGCCGTGCAGTCTCGCGCCAACAAGCTGACCGGACCGATCCTGTGCCTCGTCGGCCCTCCGGGCGTCGGCAAGACCTCGCTTGGCAAGTCGATCGCGAAGGCGACCGGACGTGAGTTCGTGCGCGTGTCGCTGGGCGGCGTGCGGGATGAAGCGGAAATCCGCGGACACCGCCGCACCTATATCGGCTCGATGCCCGGCAAGATCATCCAGTCGATGCGCAAGGCGAAGACCTCGAACCCGCTATTCCTGCTGGACGAGATCGACAAGATGGGCGCGGACTTCCGCGGCGATCCGTCGTCGGCTTTGCTTGAGGTCCTCGACCCCGAGCAGAACGCGACGTTCGCCGACCACTATCTGGAAGTCGACTACGATCTGTCGAACGTGATGTTCATCACAACCGCGAATACGCTCAATATTCCCGGCCCTCTGATGGACCGCATGGAGATCATCCGGATTGCCGGCTACACCGAGAACGAGAAGGTCGAGATCGCCCGCAAGCATCTCATCCCGAACGCGATCGCCAAGCACGGCCTGACCACGAAGGAATGGTCGATCGACGATGAGGCGCTGTCGTTCCTGATCCGCCGCTACACCCGCGAAGCGGGCGTGCGTAACCTCGAGCGTGAGATTTCGACACTGGCCCGCAAGGGTGTGAAGGAACTCATGATCTCGAAGAAGAAGTCGGTAAAGGTGACGGCGGCTGTGGTCGAGGAGTTCCTCGGCGTGCCGAAGTATCGCTACGGCGAGATCGAGAGCGACGACCAGGTGGGCGTCGTGACGGGTCTGGCGTGGACCGATGTCGGCGGCGAGCTGCTCACCATCGAAAGCGTCATGATGCCCGGCAAGGGCCGCATGACGGTGACGGGCAACCTGCGCGACGTGATGAAGGAGTCGATCTCGGCTGCTGCGTCCTACGTCCGCTCGCGGGCGATCAACTACGGCATCGAGCCGCCGCTGTTCGACCGTCGCGACATCCATGTGCACGTGCCGGAAGGCGCGACGCCCAAGGATGGTCCGTCGGCCGGCGTTGCGATGACGACCGCGATCGTGTCGGTGCTGACCGGCATCCCGATCCGGCATGATGTCGCCATGACCGGCGAGATCACGCTGCGGGGCAGGGTGCTGCCGATCGGCGGTCTGAAAGAAAAGCTGCTTGCGGCCGCACGTGGCGGCATCAAGACAGTCTTTATTCCGGAAGACAACGCCAAGGACCTGACGGAGATTTCCGACGCCATCAAGGGCGGCATGGAGATCATCCCGGTCGCTCGGATGGACGAAGTGCTGGCCAAGGCGCTGGTGCGCAAGCCCGTTCCGATCGTCTGGGAAGAGGACGTCAAGGCGCTGGCCAAGCCGGATGGCGCCGATGAAGCGGCCGGCGGCCTGACCGCGCACTGAGCGGCTTTTTGAACGAGATGGAAGCGGCGCCCGAAAGGGCGCCGTTTTTCTTTGTTTTAAGGGGAGCATCCTCTCCGAAGCAGGCTGTCCGTGTGGGGAATCATGCCCAAACAAATTCCCTGCCGCGGGCGATGCCGGGTTGCGCCAAAGGGGCCCGTCCAGCTAAAACACGCGGGCATCGCCGGTCATTCAACGGCATCGAGGGCGGTTAGCTCAGCTGGTTAGAGCATCTCGTTTACACCGAGAGGGTCGGCGGTTCGAATCCGTCACCGCCTACCACCGTCACGCCTCCGCCATGTTGCCCGCCTAAGCAACTCGCTATCGTCGGCCCCCAGAGCGATGTGTGTGATGAAGTATTTCCTGTGCCGTTTCATTCCTCCCGGCCCCGATTTCCTCAAGACCATGACGCTCGAGCAGAAGTCGCTGATGAAAGCGCATGGCGACTTCCTGCAAGCGCTGCTGGCAGAAGGCGGCGTCGTCGCACACGGTCCGGTGGCCGATCCGTCAGGCGGCTGGGGCATGTCGCTGTTCGAAACCGCCGACAACGAAACCATGGATGACGTCCGCGCCATCGTCGCGGAAGACCCGATGATCAAGGCGAATATCGGCGCGCGCTACGACGTGCTGCCGATGCTTCAGTTGCGGATGCGGGAATAAATACTTGGCTTTCTCGGTGTAAACGAGATGCGCTCATCACGCTGTCTGGCTACTTTTTCGTTAGCGTGAACTGCGACCGCGTCAGCCGGCACGGCTTGCCGCCAGTGCAATCGGCGAGGGCCAGCAGCTTCGCATCGCGGACGAGATGCTCCTTGGTGTCCTCGGAGCGCTGCGGCGTCAGTACCGTCATCGCGGTGCGCAGCGAATCCGCAATCTCCTCGTTGGCCCTGGCGTCGTTCTTGTCGGTCAGGATGGCCACGTCGATAATGTCGTGGTTGCGCGCGTCGATATCGACGAACACCAGTCCGATCGGCATCGGCTGGAGCGCGACATTGCTGAACGTGCAGGTCGTTTGGTTTTGACAAACCGACAACAGGCGGCGTCCTTCGGGACGCCACAGGCATTCCGGCTTTGCATTCGCACGCACGAGGCACACCGCGATATCGGGGGCCGCGTTGAGATTGAGCTTTGAATTGCCGAGCCGCGGCACGCCGTCCCACGGGCTGCCGTTGGCCTTCGTCGCATCCGCCGTCACGGTGATGTCGAACAGCTGTTCCTGTGCTCCTGCAGCCAGTGGCGCGAGGAGCACCAGCGCCAACGCGAAGGCCGCGCCGAGGCGTCTGATATTCCGGATCATGCTTTTTCTTCCCAGAGCGCCGCGAGGTGCACGATGGTTCGCACCGCCGCTTCCATGTCCTGAACGCTGACCCATTCGAGGCGCGAGTGAAAGGCGTGTTCGCCCGCGAAAATGTTCGGGCAGGGCAGACCCATGAAGGACAGGCGCGACCCGTCGGTGCCGCCGCGGATGCTGCTGAGCACCGGCTGCACGCCGGCGCGGCCGATCGCTTCCAGCGCGTTCTCGACCACTTCGGGGTGACGGTCGAGAACCTCTTTCATGTTGCGGTACTGCTGCTTGACCTCGATCCGGTAGGACGAGCGCGGAAAATCCTTCATGACGGCACGGACAAGGTCTTCGAGCAGGCCTTCCTTTTCCTTCAGGCCCTGTTCGGTAAAGTCTCGCACGATCAGGGACAGCGTTGCGCTGTCGAGGCCGCCTTCCAGGCCCACAGGATGCAGAAAGCCCTCGCGGCCTTCGGTGGTTTCCGGAGTCATGTCCTGCGGCAGCCGGTCGACGATGCGCGCGGCAATCTTGAGCGCGTGCTCCATCTTGCCCTTGGCGAAACCGGGATGCGCGCTGACGCCCTGGATGGTGATGGTCACGCCGTCCGCCGAAAACGTTTCGTCCTCAAGGTGGCCGACGCTTTCGCCGTCGATGGTGTAGCCGAAGGCGGCGCCGAGTTTTGTCAGATCGACCTTGTCCGCGCCGCGGCCGATTTCCTCGTCGGGTGTGAACAGGATCTTGATGGTGCCGTGCCTGATCTGCGGATTGGCGAGCAGCACCTGCACGGCGTCCATGATCTCAGCGACGCCGGCCTTGTTGTCGGCTCCGAGCAGCGTGGTGCCGTCGGTGGTGACGATGTCATTGCCGATCTGCTCGGCGAGCGCGGGATGCTCGGCGGCGCGGATGATCTGCTTTGGATCGGCGGGCAGCATGATGTCGCCGCCCCGGTAGTTGCGAACGATCTGCGGTTTCACGTCCTTGCCGGTGCAGTCCGGCGAGGTGTCCATGTGCGAGCAGAAGCAGATGACGGGCACGGTCTTGCCGGTGTTCGCGGGCAGCGTGCCATAGACATAGCCGTGCTCGTCCATATGCGCGTCTTTGAGCCCGAGATCGCGCAATTCCTGGGCGAGCAGGCGGCCGAGGTCTTTCTGCTTTTCTGTGGAGGGGCAGGTGGGCGACGACGCATCGGACTGGGTGTCGATTCGGACGTAACGCAGGAATCTGTCGAGGACGGTGTGGGTGAAGTTAGGGGACAAGATGGGCGGCTCCGGTTTCGATCGTCATACGCGGGCTTGACCCGCGTATCCATCTCACTTCGGGAAATACATTTCCTGGGAGATGGATTGCCGGGTCAAGCCCGGCAATGACAATCTGGACATTGCGCGCGATCTCGTGTCGGTGCCCCCCAAAAGAAAACGCCATCCCGGCATCGCGTGTCGCGACCGGAACGGCGTTTGATCTCTGCGAGTTAGGCCGTTGTTTAGACGGCTTCCTTGAGTTCCTTGGCGGCGCGGAAGGCAACCTTCTTGCTGGCCTTGATCTGGATCGCTTCGCCGGTGGCGGGGTTGCGGCCCATGCGGGCGGCGCGCTTGCGGACCTGAAGGATGCCGAGGCCGACGATGCGGATGCGCTCGCCCTTCTTGAGGTGCTTGGTGATCTTGGTGACGAGGTCGCCGAGGATGGCTTCGGCGGTCTTCTTCGACAACTCGTGCTCTTCGGCGAGCGCGGCGGCGAGATGCTTGAGGGTCACTGTGGCCGGGGTAGCTGCTTTCTTCGCCATATTGGTCCTCCTCTAGGGCACGTGGCGGTGCGGAACTAACGATATATCAGGGCTTAGTTGATTCGGGAGAGTCCTGACTACGAGTTTTGCCCATAAACAGGCGCTTATTTAAATCGACGGTGGAAAAGAGGCTGACACACAAGGGGATTTGCAACAACCTTGACTTGGAATGTTCGCCCCTTTAAGTCCCACCTCCTGTGCGGTTCGTATTCGATCCACGCGGGAGTAGCTCAGTTGGTTAGAGCGCCGGCCTGTCACGCCGGAGGTCGCGGGTTCGAGCCCCGTCTCTCGCGCCATCCTTAAAAAATCCCCCCATTTATTCAGTGGTTTACTGACGACGCGAGGTGCGCGGCGCGCCCGCCGGGCCGATTTGTCCGGCCGTGAACTGCGCCTGCCGCATTCCCGCCAGTTGCGATTCAGGGTTTTGGCCGCCGCACGCTGTCCTGTATTGCTGGGGCGCGTTCGCTCCGGACGCCAAGAATTCCCCTCAAAACATATGTCAGGCGAGGAACGTCAGCATGTCGTCCACCAGAACCGGGACCAACAGGAAATACAGGCTGGCCGTGATTCCCGGCGATGGTATCGGCAAGGAAGTGGTGCCGGAGGGCCTGCGCGTGCTGGAAGCGGCGGCCAAGAAGTTCAATTTTGAACTAACGCTCGACTCCTTCGACTTCGCGTCCTGCGACTACTATCAGAAGCACGGCAAGATGATGCCGGACGACTGGAAGGCCCAGATCGGCGGCCATGATGCGATCTTCTTCGGCGCGGTCGGCATGCCGTCGATTCTGCCGGACCACATTTCGCTGTGGGGCTCGCTGATCCAGTTTCGCAGGGAGTTCGACCAGTACGTCAACCTGCGTCCCGTGCGCCTGATGCCCGGCGTGACGTCGCCGCTGGCCGGCAGGAAGCCCGGCGACATCGACTTTTTCGTCGTGCGCGAGAACACTGAAGGCGAATACTCGTCCATCGGCGGGCGCATGTTTCCCGGCACCGACCGCGAGGTGGTGATTCAGGAAACCGTCATGTCGCGCACCGGCGTCGACCGGATTCTGAAGTTCGCGTTCGAACTGGCCCAGAGCCGCCCCAAGAAACACCTGACATCCGCGACCAAGTCCAACGGCATCTCGATCACCATGCCGTACTGGGACGAGCGCGTGGAAGAGATGGCGAAAGCCTATCCGGGCGTGAAATGGGACAAGTATCATATCGATATTCTGGCCGCGAACTTCGTGCTGCATCCGGACTGGTTCGACGTCGTGGTCGGATCGAACCTGTTCGGAGACATCCTGTCGGACCTTGGGCCGGCCTGCACCGGAACCATCGGCATTGCCCCGTCGGGCAGCCTCAATCCGGAACGCAAGTTTCCCTCGCTGTTCGAGCCGGTTCACGGCTCCGCGCCGGACATTGCCGGGCAGGGGATTGCCAACCCGGTGGGCCAGATCTGGTCGGCGGCGATGATGCTGGATCATCTCGGAGAGCCGGATGCAGGCCAAGCCATTGTCTCCGCCATCGAGACCGTTCTGGCGGACGAGAAAATGCGGACGCGGGACCTAGGCGGCAAGGCCGATACGGTGGCATGCGGCAAGGAAATCGCACGGCTGCTGTCATAAATTGCACAGGACCGCAGGACTAAGCCAAAGGTCGCAGATGCGCCGGTCCCCGGCGTCGTTCGCGCACGTAATAGGCGCACCGGATCAGGCCATCGGCGGCGCCTGTTGATCCAGGACAATCCGGTCAGGGGCGGTTTTCCCGGGGCGATGGAAGCGGGAACGCGCCTCAAAACAGCTTGTCTTGCCCTCCCTGTTGCGCTGCGCTATCCCTTTCGAACCATTCCAATGTTTCGCGAATCCGCGAGGCAAATTCGGGCAGCACGAGGGTCGCCGATGGGCGGAATTCTGCAGAATTATCTGCCACTAGTGGTGTTTATCGGGGTAGCGGCCGTGATCGGTCTTGCGCTCCTGATTGCGCCCTTCATCGTCGCCTATCAGCAGCCTGACCCGGAAAAGCTCTCGGCCTACGAATGCGGATTCAATGCATTCGACGACGCGCGCATGAAGTTCGACGTCCGGTTCTATCTCGTCGCGATCCTTTTCATCATCTTCGATCTCGAAGTCGCCTTCCTGTTTCCGTGGGCGGTGGCGTTCGGAAAGCTCGGCCTCGCCGGGTTCTGGTCGATGATGGTGTTTCTTGGCGTGCTGACCATCGGCTTTGCGTATGAGTGGAAGAAGGGAGCGCTCGAATGGGATTGAACCCGACAGTTGCTCCCGTCAGGCAGCCAATGGTTTCCCAGGCGGCCACAGGGATTCTCGACCCGCGCACCGGTCAGCCGATCGGCGCGGATGACAAATATTTCCTCGAGGTGAACAACGAACTGTCCGACAAGGGCTTCTTCGTTGCCGCGACCGACGACCTGATCACATGGGCGCGCACCGGCTCGCTGATGTGGATGACCTTCGGTCTTGCCTGCTGCGCGGTCGAGATGATGCAGGTCTCGATGCCGCGCTACGACGTCGAACGCTTCGGCTTCGCCCCGCGCGCGTCGCCGCGCCAGTCCGACGTCATGATCGTCGCCGGTACGCTGACCAACAAAATGGCGCCGGCTTTGCGCAAGGTCTATGACCAGATGCCGGAGCCGCGCTATGTGATCTCGATGGGATCGTGCGCAAACGGCGGTGGCTACTATCATTATTCCTATTCGGTGGTGCGCGGCTGCGATCGCATCGTGCCCGTCGATATTTACGTTCCGGGCTGTCCTCCGACGGCGGAAGCGCTGCTTTACGGCGTGCTGCTGCTGCAGAAGAAGATCCGGCGCACCGGCACGATTGAACGGTAACGCTGATGGACGACGCGCGACTCAACACGCTTGGCGAAACGATTGTGGCCGCGCTTCCGGGCGCGGCGCTCGGGTATGCGGTGGCGTTCAATGAACTGACGGTATCGGTCGATCTGGCGAAGATCGTGGATATCGTCCGCCTGCTGAAGAGCGATCCGCGCTTCCGCTTCGTCAACGTCACCGATGTGACGGCGGTGGATTATCCGGGCCGCGAGAACCGCTTCGATGTGATCTATCACTTCCTGTCGCCGGTGCTGAACACACGGCTGCGGCTGCGCGGCGAAGCCAACGAATCCACCCAGGTGCCGTCGATTATCACGGTGTTTCCGGGCGCGGACTGGTTCGAGCGCGAGACCTACGATCTTTACGGCGTGATTTTCACCGGTCATCCCGACATGCGCCGCCTGCTGACCGATTACGGTTTCGACGGTCATCCGCTGCGCAAGGATTTCCCGCTGACTGGTTTCGTCGAGGTCCGCTACGACGATTCCGAAAAGCGCGTGGTGTACGAGCCGGTCCGGCTCAATCAGGAATTCCGCAAGTTCGATTTCCTCTCGCCATGGGAAGGCGCGGACTATCCGCTGCCGGGCGACGAGAAGGCTGATACGCCGAAGGCAGGTGGCTGATGACTGAACAGCCCGGCATGCGCAACTTCACCATCAACTTCGGACCGCAGCATCCGGCGGCGCACGGCGTGTTGCGGCTTGTGCTGGAGCTCGACGGCGAAGTGGTCGAGCGCGTCGATCCGCATATCGGCCTGCTTCATCGCGGCACCGAGAAGCTGATCGAGCAGAAGACCTATCTGCAGGCGATTCCGTATTTCGACCGGCTCGATTACGTCGCGCCGATGAATCAGGAGCATGCGTTCTGCCTCGCGGCGGAAAAGCTGCTCGGCATCACCGTGCCGCGCCGTGGCCAGTTGATCCGCGTGCTTTACTGCGAGATCGGCCGCATCCTGTCGCATCTCCTCAACGTCACCACGCAGGCGATGGACGTCGGTGCGCTGACGCCGCCGCTATGGGGCTTCGAGGAACGCGAAAAGCTGATGGTGTTCTATGAGCGCGCCTCGGGCTCGCGCATGCACGCAGCATTCTTCCGCGTCGGCGGCGTGCATCAGGACCTGCCGCCGAAGCTGATCGGCGACATCGATGCCTGGTGCGATCCGTTCCTGAAGGTTGTTGACGACCTCGAGACCCTTCTGACCGACAACCGCATCTTCAAGCAGCGCAACGTCGATATCGGCGTGGTCACGCTGGAGCAGGCGTGGGAGTGGGGCTTCTCGGGCGTGATGGTGCGCGGCTCGGGCGCTGCATGGGATCTGCGCAAGTCGCAGCCTTACGAATGCTACGCCGAGATGGATTTCGATATTCCCATCGGAAAGAACGGCGACTGCTACGACCGCTACTGCATCCGCATGGAAGAGATGCGCCAGTCGGTGCGCATCATGAAGCAGTGCATCGAGAAGCTGCGCGCGCCGGACGGGCAGGGCCCCGTCGTTGTCGAGGACAACAAGATCGTGCCGCCGCGCCGTGGCGAGATGAAACGCTCGATGGAAGCGCTGATCCATCACTTCAAACTCTACACCGAAGGCGTCCGCGTTCCCGCCGGCGAAGTCTACGCTGCGGTGGAAGCGCCGAAGGGCGAGTTCGGTGTGTTCCTGGTCGCTGACGGCACCAACAAGCCTTACAAATGCAAGATCCGCGCGCCGGGCTTCGCCCACCTTCAGGCGATGGACTTTATTTGCAGGGGCCATCTGCTGGCCGACGTTTCCGCCATCCTCGGTTCGCTCGACATCGTGTTCGGTGAGGTGGACCGGTGATGGCCCAGCCGCCCATCGTTTTCGATCGCGTCACCGGCGACATGCGTGGCGCCAGTCCGTGGGAGCGCGGCATTGGCCTTGCGCTGATCGCGGGATCGAAGGTGGGCGCGCTCATCTCGCACCGCGGCTATAACGATTGCGCCAATCTGTTGAAAACGCTGCTGCCGGAGCGCGACATCAACATCATGCTCAATCCCGACGCGACGTTCTCGTTCCCCTATGGCGACGGCTACTGGAGCAAGCTGCTCAACCGTACGTTCAAGTACGAGGACGAACTGGAACTGTTCCTGCTGGATTCCGCGGACGTCGACTACACGCTGATCGATTGCGGCGCCAATTACGGCTATTGGTCGGTGATGGTTTCCAGCCGACGCTTCGGCTCGCACCGGTCGATTGCGATGGAGCCATCGTCGAAAAATTTTCCGCGGCTCGCGCATAACGCCAAGATCAACGGCAACCGGTTTTATCCGATCCATGCCGCCATCGGCGCGACGCGCGGCATCGCGCGCCTGTCCGGCACCAAGCATGAAGCTTTCAGCATCGCCGGCGGCGAAAACGCGGGTGGGGAGGAAGTTCAGGTGCTTTCGCTCGACAACCTGATCGACGATGGACGGGTGGCGGCGGAGGGCAAGTACATCATCAAGCTCGACGTCGAAGGCGTCGAGATCGACGCCATGAAGGGCGGCAAGCGGATTCTGGAGACCGACTCGGTGGTGGTCTGCGAGGAGCACGGCAACGACCCGACCCACAGCGTGTCGCGCTACATCCTCGAACAGACGCCGATGAAGGCCATCATCCACGACCCGGCCACCGATCGCTTCGAGGCGCTGACGCAACTCTCCACGCTCGACCGCATCAAGGTCGCCTCGCATGTCGGCTACAATGTTTTCGCCACGTCGAGCGCGTTCTGGGAAGAGCGCATCTACGGTTTGAACTCAGGCAATGCGCGCCGCGCCATGACGCAATAAAAGCTGGCGCAATGAAAGATCGAAAGACCTAAACGATGGCCGTTCGCCGTTTGGCCCCGAAAGAAAAGCAGCCCGCCAGTTTCGCGTTCAGCGCGGAGAATTTGGCGTGGGCGAAGGCGCAGATCGAGAAGTATCCGCCGGGCCGGCAGGCGTCGGCGGTGATTCCGGTCCTGTGGCGCGTGCAGGAGCAGCATGAGGGCTGGGTGTCGGAAGCCGCGATCCGTGCGGTCGCCGATCTGCTTCATATGCCCTATATCCGCGTGCTCGAAATCGCGACCTTCTACACGATGTTCCAGCTCGAGCCGGTCGGCAAGAAGGCGCACGTTCAGGTCTGCGGCACCACGCCCTGCATGCTGCGCGGCGCGAAGGATCTGATCGAGGTCTGCAAGCACCGCATTCATCACGATCAGTTCCATGTATCTGATGACGGTAACTTCAGTTGGGAAGAGGTCGAGTGCCTCGGTGCCTGCGTGAACGCGCCGATGGTCATGATCTGGAAGGACACCTACGAGGATCTGACACCGGATCTGCTGAACAAGGTGCTCGACGGCTTCGAGACTGGCAATCCGCCGAAGCCGGGTCCGCAGATCGACCGTCAGTATGCCGCGCCCGTGACTGGACTGACCTCGCTCAAGTCCGACTCCGGCACCAAGAGCAGCACATCCGCTCCGAAAAAGGAGCCGGTGCTGGCAGATGCCGAACCCAAGAAGCAGACCGAGTCCGCCAACGTGCAGGAGCGCCCTGCGCCGAAGCCGCCGATGGGCGACGCCAGCAAGGCCAATCCGCCGAAGGGGGACAAGTCATGACAGCCGACAAGATCCGTTACATCGGGCTGCATGCGCTTTGCGCGGCGGTCTTCATCTTCGTGCTGAACTTCTACATCCTGAAGTCCGAACTTCAGTCCGCCGTGTTCTGGGCCATCGGCTTCGGCGTGATGGCGGCGGGGCTCGCCTATCAGCAATCCAAGCGTTCGGGGTCTTAAGGTAGCGATCATGCTCGACGACAAGGACCGCATCTTCCGCAATCTCTACGGCCTCGAGGACTGGGGCCTGAAGGGCGCGCGCGCGCGCGGAGCCTGGGACGGCACCAAGGCCATCATCGACAAGGGCCGCGACTGGATCGTCAACGAGATGAAGGCGTCCGGCCTGCGCGGACGCGGCGGCGCGGGATTCCCGACCGGCATGAAGTGGTCGTTCATGCCGAAGGACAATGCCGACGGACGGCCGAGCTATCTTGTCGTCAATGCCGACGAATCCGAGCCGGGCACCTGCAAGGATCGCGAGATCATGCGGCACGATCCGCATCTGCTGGTGGAAGGCTGCCTGATCGCCAGCGCGGCCATGGGCGCGCATGTCTGCTACGTCTATGTGCGCGGCGAATTCATCCGCGAGCGCGAGCATCTGCAGGCTGCCGTCGATCAGGCTTACGAGGCCAAGCTGATCGGCAAGGACAACATCCACGGCTATCCGTTCGACATGTATGTCCACCACGGCGCGGGTGCTTACATCTGTGGCGAGGAAACCGCGCTGCTCGAAAGCCTCGAAGGCAAGAAGGGCCAGCCGCGGCTGAAGCCGCCGTTCCCGGCCAACGTCGGTCTTTATGGCTGCCCGACCACCGTGAACAACGTGGAGTCGATCGCGGTCGCGCCGGACATCCTGCGCCGGGGTGCGGCGTGGTTCGCGGGCATCGGCCGCGCGAACAATGTCGGCACCAAGCTGTTCGGCATCTCGGGTCATGTGAACACGCCCTGCGTCGTCGAAGACGCCATGGGCACCACGTTCCGCGAACTGGTCGAGAAGCACGGCGGCGGCATTCGCGGCGGCTGGGACAACCTGCTGGCGATCATCCCCGGCGGCGCATCCTGTCCGCTGATCCCGGCGGCGGATTGCCAGGAACTGATCATGGATTTCGATGGCACCCGTGCGGTGAAGTCGAGCCTCGGCACTGCCGGCATGATCGTGATGGACAAGTCGACCGACGTGGTCGCGGCCATCGCGCGCATTTCCTACTTCTTCAAGCATGAGAGCTGCGGCCAGTGCACGCCGTGCCGCGAGGGCACCGGCTGGATGTGGCGCGTGCTGTCGCGCATGGTCGAGGGCCGCGCCCACAAGCGCGAGATCGACATGCTGCTGGAAGTCACCAAGCAGGTCGAAGGCCACACCATCTGCGCGCTGGGCGACGCGGCGGCGTGGCCGATCCAGGGCCTGATCCGCGCCTTCCGTCCGGAGATCGAACGGCGCATCGACGATTTCACGCGCAAGGCCACGCTGGATGACCAGGGCATCCTCGATCCGGCCCACATGGTCGCGGCGGAGTGAATGCGATGACCAAGATTCTCATCGACGGCAAAGAGATCGATGTTCCGGCCGAGTACACGCTGTTGCAGGCGTGCGAGGCGGCGGGCGCTGAAATTCCGCGCTTCTGTTATCACGAGCGTCTGTCCATCGCCGGTAACTGCCGCATGTGCCTCGTCGAGGTTGCGGGTTCGCCGAAGCCGGTCGCAAGCTGTGCTTGGGGTGTGCGCGATTGCCGCCCGGGTCCGAAAGGCGAACTGCCGTCGGTCAGCACCAAGTCGCCGATCGTGAAGAAGGCACGCGAAGGCGTGATGGAATTCCTGCTGATCAACCATCCGCTCGATTGCCCGATCTGCGATCAGGGCGGCGAATGCGATTTGCAGGATCAGGCGATGGGTTACGGCGTCGATACCAGCCGGTTCGCCGAGAACAAGCGCGCGGTCGAAGACAAATACATCGGCGTGCTGGTGAAGACTTCGATGAATCGCTGCATCCAGTGCACGCGCTGCGTCCGCTTCACCACGGAAGTGTGCGGCGTGCCGGAAATGGGCCTGACCGGCCGCGGCGAGGACGTCGAGATCACGACCTATCTGGAAAGTGCGCTGACGTCAGAGTTGCAGGGCAATCTCGTGGACATCTGCCCGGTCGGCGCGCTGACCTCCAAGCCCTATGCGTTCGCGGCGCGTCCGTGGGAATTGCAGAAGACCCAGTCCATCGACGTGATGGACGCGGTCGGTTCGGCGATCCGAGTCGATACGCGCGGCCGCGAAGTGATGCGTATCCTGCCGCGCATCAATGAGAACGTGAACGAGGAATGGATTTCCGACAAGACGCGGCACATCGTCGATGGCCTGCGCACCCAGCGTCTCGACCGGCCTTATGTCCGTGAAGATGGCAAGCTGCGCGCGGCCACATGGAGCGAAGCCTTCGCGAAGATCGCCGCGGCGGTTGCGCGCACCGACGGCAAGCGCATCGGTGCGGTCGCGGGCGATCTCGCCGCCGTCGAGGAGATGTTCGCGCTCAAGGAACTGCTGGCGAAGTTCGGCTCGGCCAATGTCGCCCCGCAGGACGGCGCCGCGTTTGATCCGAAGGCGGGCCGCGCGTCCTACATCTTCAATCCGACCATCGCCGGCATCGAGCAGGCGGATGCGTTGCTGATCGTCGGCTCCAATCCACGCAAGGAAGCGGCTGTGCTCAACGCGCGCATCCGCAAGCGCTGGCGCACGGGTCAGCTCAAGATCGGCGTGATCGGCGACAAGGCTGATCTCACCTATAGCTATGAGCATCTAGGCGCGGGCACCGATACGCTGAGCGATCTGGCTGCGGGCAAGCATTCCTTCGCCGATGTGCTGAAGGGCGCCAAGAACCCGATCGTGCTGGTGGGCGCAGGCGTTGCAGGGCGTCACGATGGTTCGGCTGTGCTGGCGCTGGCGGCGAAACTCGCGGTGGACTTCGGCGCGCTGAAGGACGGCTGGAACGGCTTCGCCGTGCTTCACAAGGCGGCCTCGCAGGTCGGCGCGCTCGACATCGGCTTCACGCCGGGTGCGGGCGGCCTGAATGTGGCGCAGATGACGACGTTCGGCACGCTCGACGTGCTGTTCTCGCTCGGCGCGGATGACATTGCGCCGGCCGAAGGCACCTTTGTGGTCTACATCGGCACCCACGGCGACAAGGGCGCGCACCGCGCCGACGTGATCCTGCCGGGCGCGGCGTACACCGAGAAGGCCGGCATCTACGTCAATACCGAGGGCCGTACACAGATGGCCAACCGCGCCGCGTTCCCGCCGGGCGACGCGCGCGAGGACTGGGCCATTGTCCGCGCGCTGTCGGATGCACTGGGCAAGAAGCTGCCTTATGACTCGCTGGGCGCGTTGCGGCAGGCGATCTTCAGGGCCGCGCCGCACCTGATGCGGATCGACCAGATCGAGGCTGGTGATGCAGCGAGCGTGAAGACGCTTGCGGCGCGCGGCGGTTCGGTCGAGAAGGGCGTCTTCAAGAGCCCGGTCGAGGATTTCTACCTGACTAATCCCATCGCGCGGGCATCCGCCGTGATGGCCGAATGTTCCAAGCTCGCCTCCGGGCAAGTCCTGACGGCAGCGGAGTGAATGTGATCCGATGACCGAATTCTTCACAAGCGAGTTGTGGACAGGCTTTCTGTGGCCGCTGATCATCATTGTCGCGCAGAGCGTGCTGATGCTCGTCGTGCTGCTGATCGCGATTGCCTACATCCTGCTGGCAGACCGCAAGATCTGGGCGGCGGTGCAGATCCGGCGCGGCCCTAACGTGGTCGGGCCATGGGGCCTGCTGCAATCCTTCGCGGACCTGCTGAAGTTCGTGCTCAAGGAACCGACGATTCCGGACGGCGCCAACAAGGGCGTGTTCCTGCTCGCGCCACTGGTGAGTTGCGTGTTGGCGCTCGCGGCTTGGGCGGTGATCCCGGTCAACCTCAACTGGGTGATCGCCGACATCAATGTCGGTATCCTCTACATCTTCGCGATCTCGTCGCTGTCGGTCTACGGCATCATCATGGCCGGCTGGTCGTCGAACTCGAAGTATCCGTTTCTCGCCGCGCTTCGCTCCGCCGCGCAGATGGTGTCCTACGAAGTTTCCATCGGCTTCGTCATCATCACGGTGCTGCTGTGCGCCGGTTCGCTGAATCTCACGGCCGTGGTTGAGGCGCAGCACACCCGCGGTCTCGCCAGCCTGATCGGCCTGCCGTGGCTGACGTTCCTGAACTGGTACTGGCTGCCCCTGCTGCCGATGTTCGTCGTGTTTTACGTCTCGGCGCTGGCGGAAACCAATCGCCCGCCGTTCGACCTGGTCGAAGCGGAATCCGAACTGGTCGCCGGCTTCATGACCGAATACGGCTCGACGCCGTATCTGCTGTTCATGCTCGGCGAATATGTCGCGATCTGCACCATGTGCGCGCTGGGGGCCATCCTGTTCATGGGCGGCTGGTTGCCGCCGATCGATCTGCCGCCCTTCAACTGGGTGCCGGGCGTGATCTGGTTCAGCCTCAAGCTGTTCTTCATGTTCTTCATGATCGCGATGGCGAAGGCGATCGTGCCGCGCTACCGCTACGACCAGCTCATGCGTCTGGGCTGGAAAGTGTTCCTGCCGTTGTCGCTGGCGATGGTCATCATCGTCGCCGGTGTTCTGCAATTCGCGGGGCTTGCGCCGAAGTGAGGATGTCATGAGCATAGCAAGCACAGCCAATTCGCTTCTGCTGAAAGAGTTCGTTTCGGCGTTCATTCTCGCCATGCGTTACTTCTTCAAGCCGAAGCCGACGTTGAACTACCCCTTCGAGAAGGGGCCGATCTCACCCCGCTTCCGGGGCGAGCACGCGCTGCGCCGTTATCCGAACGGTGAGGAACGCTGCATCGCCTGCAAGCTGTGCGAGGCGATCTGCCCGGCGCAGGCCATCACCATCGAGGCCGGTCCGCGCCGCAACGACGGCACCCGCCGCACGGTGCGCTACGACATCGACATGGTGAAGTGCATCTACTGCGGACTTTGCCAGGAAGCCTGCCCGGTCGACGCCATCGTTGAGGGGCCGAACTTTGAATTCGCGACGGAAACGCGCGAGGAACTTTATTATGACAAGGCGAGGCTGCTCGCCAACGGCGACCGCTGGGAGCGCGAGATTGCGAAGAATATCGAACTCGATGCGCCGTACCGGTGAGGTGAAGGTATGATCGGTCCAGCGCTCTTCTTTTATCTGTTCGCCGGCGTTTGCGTGGCGTCCGCGATCATGGTCGTGACGTCGCGCAATCCCGTGCACTCGGTGCTGTTCCTGATCCTGGCGTTCGTCAACGCGGCGGGGCTTTTCATGCTGCTCGGCGCGGAATTCCTCGCCATGATCCTCATCGTCGTTTACGTCGGCGCCGTCGCGGTGCTGTTCCTGTTCGTCATCATGATGCTGGACGTGGACTTCGCCGAACTGCGCCAGGGCTTCATCGAATATCTGCCGTTCGGCCTTTTGATCGGCGCGGTGTTCCTCGCCGAACTGCTGCTGGTGGCCGGCGGCTGGGTTCTGAACCCGAATATCGCGAAGGCGATCACGTCGCCGATTCCGGGCGGCGTCACCAACACCGAGGCGCTCGGCCTCGTGCTGTACACGAAATATCTGCCGTACTTCCAGTTGTCGGGAATGGTGCTGCTGGTCGCCATGATCGGCGCCATCGTGCTGACGCTGCGGCACAAGCCGAGCGTGAAGCGGCAGGACATCAACGTCCAGAACGCGCGCACGAAGGCCGCCGCGATGGACGTGCGCAAGGTCGCCGTGGGGCAGGGCTTGCAGGATGCTGATTCCGGGGAGTGGGTGAAATGACGATCGGCCTCGGTCACTATCTCGCTGTCGCCGCGATCCTGTTCACGATCGGCATTCTTGGCATCTTCCTCAACCGGAAGAACGTGATCGTCATCCTGATGTCGATCGAACTCATTCTGCTGGCCGTGAATATCAATCTGGTGGCGTTCTCGTCGTTCCTCGGCGACATCGTGGGACAGGTGTTCGCGTTGCTGGTGCTGACGGTCGCCGCCGCCGAGGCCGCGATCGGTCTCGCCGTGCTGGTGGTGTTCTTCCGCAATCGGGGATCGATTGCGGTCGAGGACATCAATCTGATGAAGGGCTAACGAGCATGATCCCGAAAAGTGGGAACCGGTTTTCGGATCAGATCATGCTCAATGATATGAGCAGAGGTCGGGCGATGCTTTGTGCCGCCGGGCTTCGCTTGGGGACGTCGTTATGATTCAAGCCATCGTCTTCCTGCCGCTGATCGGCGCGCTCCTCGCGGGCGCGATCACGCTGTATGGCGCGCATCGGCGCAATCCGAGCGGCGACGAAATGGACCATGCGCACGGTCATGGGCATGGCGATCACGGGCACGATGCGGCTCATACCCACGCTGCGCACGACGATCATGCGCACGACGATCACGGCCCGGTCGAGCCACCCGCCGCCGGCTCGCGTGCGGCGGAAGTCGTCACCACGGCCTTGCTGCTGATCTCAGCGGCGCTGTCATGGGTGACGTTATTCGATGTCGGCTTCCTGCATCATGATGCGCGAGTTCAACTGCTGACCTGGGTTGGCTCGGGCGATCTCGTCGTGAATTGGGCGTTCCGCGTCGATACGCTGACCGCCGTGATGCTGGTGGTGGTCACCTCGGTATCGTCGCTCGTGCATCTGTATTCGATCGGCTACATGCACGAAGATCCGAACCGGCCGCGGTTCATGGCGTATCTGTCGCTGTTCACCTTCGCCATGCTGATGCTGGTGACGGCGGACAATCTCGTGCAGTTGTTCTTCGGTTGGGAAGGCGTCGGTCTTGCGAGCTATCTGTTGATCGGTTTCTGGTTCCAGAAGCCATCGGCGAATGCCGCAGCGATCAAAGCTTTCGTCGTCAACCGCGTCGGCGACTTTGGTTTCCTGCTCGGCATCTTCGGCATCTTCATGCTGGTGGGGTCGGTCGATTTTGACACAATCTTTGCCGCAGCACCGGGACTTGTCGGCAAGACCATTCACTTCTTCCGATGGGACATCGACGCGCTCACGCTGATCTGCCTGTTCCTGTTCATGGGCGCGATGGGCAAGTCGGCGCAGTTCCTGCTGCACACCTGGTTGCCGGACGCGATGGAAGGCCCGACCCCAGTGTCGGCGCTGATCCACGCCGCGACCATGGTCACCGCCGGCGTGTTCATGGTGGCCCGCCTGTCGCCGCTGTTCGAACTCGCGCCGAATGCGCAAGCCTTCGTGATGTTGATCGGCGCGACCACGGCGTTGTTCGCCGCGACCATCGGCCTCGTGCAGAACGACATCAAGCGCATTATCGCCTATTCGACCTGTTCGCAGCTCGGCTACATGTTCGTGGCGATGGGCGCGGGGGCCTACTCGGTCGGCATGTTCCACCTGTTCACCCACGCCTTCTTCAAGGCGCTGCTGTTCCTCGGCGCGGGCTCCGTGATCCACGCGATGCACCACGAGCAGGATATCCGCGCCATGGGCGGTCTAAAGGACCGGATTCCGTTCACTTACATCACCATGGTGATCGGCACGCTGGCGCTGACCGGCTTCCCGCTGACGGCGGGCTACTTCTCCAAGGATGCAATCATCGAGGCCGCCTTCGTCGCGCACAATCCGTTCGCGCTATACGGCTTCCTCTGCACCGTGGTCGCGGCGGGCCTCACCTCGTTCTATTCTTGGCGCCTGATCTTCAAGACGTTCCATGGCGAACCGCATGACGCGCACCATCATGAGGCGGCGCATGAGAGCCCCTATACGATGCTGATCCCGCTCGGCCTCTTGGCCGCGGGTTCGATCCTCGCGGGCTTCCCGTTTAAGGAACTGTTTGCCGGGCACGGCATCGGGGAGTTCTTCCGCTCGTCGCTGAAGATGAATCCGAAAATCATCGAGGAGATGCATCACATCCCCGCGATGATCGCGTTCCTGCCGACGGTGATGATGGCGCTCGGCTTCCTCGTCTCGTGGCTGTTCTACATCCGTAAGCCGTATCTGCCGGTCGAACTCGCGCACCAGCAGCCGCTGCTCTATAATTTCTTCCTCAACAAGTGGTACTTCGACGAGCTGTACGACATCATCTTCGTGCGCCCGACGAAGTGGCTTGGCCGCTTCCTGTGGAAGAAGGGCGACGGCTTCGTCATCGACGGTTTCGGGCCTGACGGCGTGTCGGCGCGCGTGCTGGATGTGACGCGCAACGTGGTGCGTCTGCAAACCGGCTATCTCTATCACTATGCCTTTGCGATGCTGATCGGCGTGGCTGGTCTCATCACATGGTTTATCTTCGGTCTTGGGGGCCAATGATGACAACCTGGCCCATCCTGTCGGTCGTCACGTTCCTGCCGGTTGTCGGCGCGATCCTGATCTATCTGAGCCGCGGCGACGACGAGGCCGCGCGCGGCAACGCGCGCTGGATCGCGCTGTGGACGACGATCATCACCTTCGCGGTGTCGATCATTCTGGTGTTGCGGTTCGATCCGTCGAATCCGGGCTTCCAGTTCGTCGAAAAGGCGCCGTGGCTCGCCAACACCATCACCTATCACATGGGCGTCGACGGCATTTCGCTGCCGTTCGTGATCCTGACCACTGCGCTGATGCCGTTCTGCATTCTGGCGAGCTGGAAGTCGGTTACCAAGCGCGTGCGCGAATACATGATGGCGTTTCTGTTCCTCGAAACGCTGATGATCGGCACGTTTTCCGCGCTCGACCTCGTGCTGTTCTATCTGTTTTTCGAAGGCGGCCTGATTCCGATGTTCCTGATCATCGGCGTGTGGGGCGGCCCACGCCGGGTCTATGCCAGCTTCAAGTTCTTCCTCTACACGCTGCTGGGCTCGGTGCTGATGCTGCTCGCCATTATGGCGCTGTATCTGAACGCCGGCACCACTGATATTCCGACGCTGATGCACACCGCCGTGCCGCGCAGCCTGCAGACATGGGCCTGGCTGGCGTTCTTCGCGTCCTTCGCGGTGAAAATGCCGATGTGGCCGGTCCACACCTGGCTGCCAGACGCGCACGTCGAAGCGCCGACGGCAGGCTCCGTTGTGCTCGCCGCGATCATGCTGAAGATGGGCGGCTATGGCTTCCTGCGCTTTTCGCTGCCGATGTTCCCGCTGGCCTCGTATGACTTCGCGCCGCTGATCTTCACGCTGTCAGCCGTTGCGATCGTCTACACGTCGCTGGTCGCGCTGATGCAGGAAGACATCAAGAAGCTGATTGCCTATTCGTCGGTCGCTCACATGGGCTTCGTCACCATGGGCATTTTCGCGGGCACCATGCAGGGCGTCGCAGGTGGTGTGTTCCAGATGATTTCGCACGGCATCGTCTCCGGTGCGCTGTTCCTCTGCGTTGGCGTCGTCTACGACCGGCTGCATACCCGCGAGATCGCGGCCTATGGCGGCCTGGTGAACCGGATGCCACTTTATGCCTTCGTGTTCCTCGTGTTCACGATGGCCAATGTCGGCCTGCCGGGAACCTCGGGCTTCGTAGGTGAATTCCTCACGCTGCTCGGCACCTTCAAGGTGAGCATCCCGACCGCGACGGTGGCGTCGCTGGGCGTCATCCTGTCGGCGGCCTATGCGCTGTGGCTCTATCGCAAGGTGGTGTTCGGCGTGCTCGACAAGCCGGCCTTGCAGGGCATCAAGGATCTGACGCTGCGGGAAGGGGTCATTCTGGCGCCACTCGTGGTCCTCACCATTCTCTTTGGCGTGTATCCGAAGCCGGTGCTCGATATGTCGGCGGCGTCGGTGCAGCAGCTTGTGAATAATTACAACACCGCCATCACCGCTGTGAAAGCGGCGGCGTTGGTTCAGTAAGGGCGGGATCGGGCTTATGACTTTCGCTGGGTATTCGCTGCTCCCCGTGCTGCCGGAACTGGTGCTGGCGATAGGCGCCATGGCGCTGCTGATGCTGGGCGCGTTCCGCGGCCAGCAGACGACGCAGCTTGTGACGGGGCTGGCGATTGCTCTTCTCGCGATAACGGGCGTGCTGATCTTCTGGCTGCCGGCAGGCAAGCTGACGACGTTCGGGGGCAGCTTCATCGTCGATGACTTCGCGCGGTTCCTGAAGGTGCTGGCACTGATCGGCTCCGGCACGGCGCTGATCCTGTCGCGCGGCTATCTCGCGCAGCAGGCCAAGATTTTCGAATACGCCATTCTGATTATGCTCTCGACCGTCGGCATGATGGTGCTGATCTCCGCCGGCGATCTTATCATGCTCTATCTTGGCCTCGAACTGATGAGCCTCGCGCTCTATGTCGTGGCGGCCAGCCACCGCGACGACACCAAGTCGACCGAAGCGGGCCTGAAGTACTTTGTCCTCGGCGCGCTGTCGTCCGGCATGCTGCTCTACGGCGCGTCGCTGGTTTACGGCTTCACCGGCACGGTCAGCTTCGCTGGCATCGCGGCGGAAGCGAAGAGCGCCAATGTCGGCCTGCTGTTCGGTCTCGTGTTCCTGCTCGCCGGTCTCTGCTTCAAGATTTCCGCCGTGCCGTTCCACATGTGGACGCCGGACGTTTACGAAGGCGCGCCGACGCCAGTCACCGCGTTCTTCGCATCCGCGCCGAAGGTCGCGGCGCTCGCTGTGTTCACCCGCGTGGCGCTCACCGCGTTTCCGGGCATCGTACCGCAGTGGCAGCAGATCGTGGTGTTCGTCTCCATCGCCTCGATGGCGCTGGGATCGTTTGCCGCCATCGGTCAGAAGAACATCAAGCGCCTGATGGCGTACTCCTCCATCGGCCACATGGGTTTCGCGCTGGTCGGCCTCGCCGCCGGAACCCAGCAGGGCGCGCAGGGCGTTCTGGTCTATATCGCGATCTATGTCGCCATGACCCTCGGCACCTTCGCCATCATCATCGCCATGAAGCGCAATGGTCAGGCCGTCGAAACCATCAGCGACTTCGCCGGATTGTCGCGCACCAATCCGCTGCTGGCATTCTTCTTTGCGATGTTCCTGTTCTCGCTGGCCGGCATTCCGCCGCTCGCAGGCTTCTTCGCGAAGTTCTATGTGTTCCTTGCCGCGATCAATGCCGGCTTGTTCACGCTCGCCGTGATCGGCGTCCTGACCAGCGTGGTCGGCGCGTTTTACTATCTCACCATCGTCAAGGTGATGTATTTCGACGAGCCGAAGGAAGCGGTCGAGCCGATGGGTGGCGAACTTAGGTTCGTGCTGGCCATCGCGGGTGTCTTCAACGTGCTGTTCTTCGTCTATCCCGCGCCGTTGGTCAGCGCAGCCACGGCGGCCGCGAAGTCGCTGTTTTAATGGTATTCGCGCTCGGTCCGCGAGCCAGAGCCCAGAACTACCGTCTGGAAGCGTTCGACAGTATTGGATCGACCAATGCCGAGGCGCTCGAACGGGCGCGGGCGGGGGAACGCGGTCCTCTATGGCTGGTGACGGACCAGCAAACCGCTGGACGCGGACGCCGTCAGCGCGCATGGATATCCCCGCGCGGCAATCTCGCAGCCACCATCGTCGAGACCATCGACGTGCAGCCCCCCGTCGCAGCGACGCTGGGCTTTGCAGCGGGGCTCGCACTCGAAGCGGCCTTGCAGGCCATCAGTCTGGAATACCGAATGCGATCTGGCGGCACAGCCAACAGCACGTTTCTTCTGAAATGGCCGAACGACGTTCTGGCGAGCGGCGAGAAGCTGTCAGGTATTTTGCTGGAGGCGGAAACCATCGGCGGCAATCTCGCGGTTGCCGTCGGCATGGGAACCAATGTGGTGTCCGCGCCGGAGGGAACGCCTTATCCCGCGACGTCGCTGGCGGCGCTGGGGATCACGGCCGGCGCAGAAGACCTGTTCATGGCGCTGTCGGACTCATGGGTCGAGTATCGCGGCGTCTGGGAAAACGGCAAAGGCTTTCCCGACATCCGCCGGCTGTGGCTGGAGCGTGCCGCAGGGCTCGGCGAGCCTGTCTCGGTACAGTCGGGTGGAGCGAGCGTCGAGGGAATTTTCGAGACCATCGATGACACCGGTTGTCTCATCATCGCGGGCCATGACGGCAAGCGCACACCGATTGCCGCCGGCGACGTGCATTTCGGATCGGCCAAATCGTCTGGAGCAGCCTGATGTCTCGTCCGGATGAGTTGACGTTTGCGCCGCTCGGCGGCGTCGGTGAGATCGGCATGAACCTGTCGATCTATGGTCTCGGCAACCGCCACCAGCGGAGCTGGCTCGCGGTCGATCTCGGCGTGTCTTTCGGCAATGAGGAGCATCTGCCGGGTATCGACGTCATCATGCCGGATATCCGTTTCTTGGTGAAGGAGCGGAAGAACCTGATGGGTCTGGTGCTGACCCACGCCCATGAGGATCATTTCGGTGCGATCATCGATCTGTGGCCGCAGCTGAAATGTCCCATTTACGCGACCCAGTTCAGCGCTTCGCTGTTCGAGGCGAAATGTGCCAGCGAACGCAATCCGCCGAAGATCCCGGTCACCGTCGTGCCGTCCGGCGGCACGGTGAACATCGGTCCCTTCAGCGTCGAATTCATTCCGGTGGCGCATTCGATTCCCGAATCCCATGCGCTCGGGATCAAGACCCCGGCCGGCACGGTGCTACACACCGGCGACTGGAAGATCGACCCGACGCCAATCATCGGCAAGCCGACCGACGAGAAGCGGCTGCGCGAACTGGGCGACGAGGGCGTGCTGGCGCTGGTCGGCGATTCGACCAATGCGGTGCGCGAAGGCCGCTCGCCCTCGGAGCAGGAAGTCGCCAAGAACATCACCGAACTGGTGAAGGCCGCACGCGGGCGCGTCGCGGTGACGACATTCGCATCCAACGTGGCGCGGCTGCGCGCCGTGGCGGATGCCGCGAAAGCCGCCGATCGCGAGGTTGTTGTTGTGGGCCGCGCGATGGAGCGCGTGGTGCAGGTCGCGCGTGAAACCGGCTACCTCGACGGCGTGCAGCCGTTTCGCGGCGCAGATCTCTATGGCCATTTCCCACCGGACAAGGTGCTGGCGCTGTGTACAGGCAGCCAGGGCGAGCCGCGTGCAGCGCTGGCGCGGATCGCCAATGACGATCATCCGCAGGTGACGCTCAACAGGGGCGACACCGTGATCTTTTCATCGCGCACGATTCCGGGCAACGAGAAGGCCGTCAGCGCGATCATCAATGGTCTTGTCACGCAGGGCATCGAGATCATCACCGACCGCACCCACATGGTGCATGTCTCGGGACATCCGCGCCGCGACGAATTGCGCGACATGATCTCGTGGGTGCGCCCGCAACTGCTGATCCCGGTCCACGGCGAGGCGCTGCACCTGTCGGAACACGCAAAGCTGGCGCGGGCCTGTGGCGTGCCGAAGGTGCTGATCTGCAAGAACGGCGATCTGGTGCGGCTGGGGCCGGGCGATCCGGCGATCATCGAGGAACTACCCAACGGCCGTCTTTACAAGGACGGCAATATCCTTGAGCCCGATAAGGCGCGCGCGGTGATCGAGCGGCGGCGGCTGGCGTTCGCCGGCTGCGCCTTCGTCGCCATTGCACTGACGGACAAAGGCGAACTGGCCGACGATCCCGAGGTTGATCTGGTCGGTATTCCGGAAAAGAATAAGGAAGGCGTGGTGATCGCAGACGATGTGTTCGATGCGGTTGTCACCACCGTGGAGAGCTTGCCGCGCGCGAAGCGCCGCGATCCCGATGCGGTCGCCGAATCCGTGCGGCGCGCAGTGCGTGCCGAGATCAACGATCAGTGGGGCAAGAAGACGCTTTGCATCGTTCACGTCCTGATGGTTTGATTCTCGTTATTGGTTTTGTGCGGAGAGAGACATGCTGGGCAGGCTCAATCATGTGGCGATTGCGGTGAAGGATGCCGAAAAGGCCGCGAAGATTTATGGCACGGCCTTTGGAGCTGAGATCTCCGGCGCGGTGCCGCTGCCGGAGCACGGCGTCATCACGGTGTTCGCGACGTTGCCCAATACCAAGATCGAATTCATCCAGCCGCTCGGCGAAGATTCGCCGATCGCGAAGTTCGTCGAGCGGAATCCCGACGGCGGCATTCATCACATCTGCTACGAGGTTCCGGAGATCATCGCGGCGCGTGACAAGCTGATCGCGGAGGGTGCGCGGGTGCTCGGCGACGGCAACCCGAAGATCGGGGCGCACGGAAAGCCGGTGCTGTTCCTGCATCCGAAGGACTTTTCCGGTGCGCTCGTCGAAATCGAGCAGTCGTAATTATGGTCTATTCGATCTCAACCGCGATCGCGATCTACTTCGTACTCTGGTGGGTGGTGCTGTTTGCGGTGCTGCCTTTCGGCGTGCGCAGTCAGCAGGAAAGCGGCGAGGAGATCGCAGGCACTGACCCGGGCGCGCCGAGCGTGCCCCGCATGGCGCGGAAGCTGCTGTGGACCACGGTGGTTTCGGCGGTGATCTTCGCCGCCGGCATGGCGGCCTTCAAGGCCGGCTACCTCAACATCGAGCGCTTGACCAAACTGATGGGCATCCCGCTCTAAGCGGCGGGACCGTGCCGGCCTGATCACCGTCGCTCAATGCATCAATGAATTGCTATATGTTCGGCGTCGTGTTCGGACAGATGTTGTCGAACACCGTGGCCAAATAAAAAAGAGCAGGGCCAAAGCCCTGCTCTAAAAATTGTGTCGACCCTATTTTCCCCGAAAAGGTTGGATTTATCCTTGATTGAACGGGGCGACGCTGCTTGTGCGCGCCAGGGACTCCTCCCGAGACTTGGACCACCAGAATGTGCAAGCTGATTGCCACACTTCTGACGGGGGATTTGTAGCTGAAGGATTCTGTGTTGTCACGTTTTTCGGCATGAAATGTCTACTTATGCGGCACTGCACAAATGGGCTATTTCGGCACGATATCTGATGTTTTCGGAGGCCCGAAGAAGGGCGCGAACAAGGCGAGCCATATCGGTGGTGCTGAACTACCATTTTACGCGCATCCCCGCATAGACGGCACGACCGGTGCCGGGTTCGAACAGCGGCGAGGCGGCGTTCGCCGTTCGCGCGATGCTTGAGCTGGCGATGTAGGCCGTGTTGGCGATGTTGCGGGCTTCGAGGTACATTGAATACGTGCCGTCATCGACGCCAGCCTTGAGTCCCCAGATCGCATACGCATCAGCCGCCAGCGTGTTGGCGTTGTCGACGTAGTAGGCCTGCGGCACCCATTCGATATTCGGGCCAATGTAGAATCCGTTGGCGTGCTTGTAGAGCACTTCCGCGCGCAGGAAGTGACGCGGGGCGCCGGGCAACTGGTTGTTGCCGAACGTGACGTCATTATCGAAACGGAAGTCGTTCAGCGTGTAGGCGAGGTTGAGCCAGATCTTGTCCGCGTCGGGGATGTTCGAGAAGATGTTCCTGAACACCGCGACGCCAAGGCCCGCCTCGAGACCCTGATGAATCGTTCGGTCGGCATTGACCACGTTGCATTGGCCCGGCGCGCCATACATGCATTGCAGTTCGTTCCGGATGTTGGCGCGGTAGCCGGTCAGCTCCCACGTCAGATCGGGACGTCGTCCGCGCGTGCCGATCTCGTAGGTCGTCGCCGTCTGCGGCTGGATCAGCCAGAACGGGATGGCGGGCGCGGATGAGCTTTCACCGAAGCTTGGCACCTCGGCGCTGCGCGAGATATTGGCGAAGGCCTGCCAGGTGGGATCGATGTCCCACAGCAGACCGCCTTTCGGACTCCATAGATTGAATTCCGTCGAACCGCTCGACGAGGCTCCGAACCGCGCCGTGCGGTCGCGCGTCGCGTACAGGAACTGCGTGCCGCCGATCGCTGCAACGTTCGGCAGGAAGTAGAATGAATTTTCGATATAGGCCGAGGTATTCTTCGACTTGTCGAGCGATGAAGACAGCAATGATCCTTTGTAACCGCCGACGTTGGCATACTGCTTGTTGTCGATCTCGCCGTTGACGACATTCACGCCTGCGATCAGCCGGTTGCGAAAGCCGCCGATCAGGCGGTCGTCGGTCGCTTTCGCAAAGCCTCCATAGTCGCGGTACTGGTAGTCGAGCCACTGGAAGATCGGATGCATCAGGTGGCGATCCACTGCGAATGCACCGAATTCAACAGTCGTGGCATCGAACCGGATGGTCGTCTTGTTGGCGATCCGCCCGCTGTCGATATTGCGCTGCTGGTCGTTGATGACGTTCCCGGCTGCAGCCGTCTCCGGCGAGGTGAGCGCAGACGCCCTTGTCACTGAACCCGGAATACGCTGACGCACGTCGTTCGCGTTGATGTAGAAGCGCGTCTCGAAGTCCGGCGAGAACTGGTAGCCGACGTTGCCGCTGGCGCGCGTGGAGTGCCCGTAGCTGTGATCGCGGAAACCTTCGGCGCTCTGGTTCGACGCCGTGAAGAACGCATCCCACGGACCGCTGGCGCCGCCGACGCTGCCCTGAAAGCGGCGATAGCCGAAAGCGCCGAGGTCGATGGCGGCGCTGTTGACCTTGGCATCGCGGCCGGTCGGCGTGACGAAGTTGATCGCGCCACCGAGCGAGTTCGCGCCGAACTGCAGCGCGTTCGCGCCCTTGTAGACCTCGACATATTTGTAGGCAGTCGGATCGATTTCCTGGAAATCGCCGTAGCCGTCCGATGTGTTGATCGGAATCCCGTCCATGTAGAGCTGAATGCCGCGCAGATGGAAATTGCGCGACAGGCTCGAACCACGAATCGAAAGGCGCGTATCGTCGCCCCATTTCGGCTGCGCGAATACGCCGGGCACGTAGCCGAGCACGTCCTTGATTGTGCTCGCGACGGAGTTGTTCTTGTAGTCTTCGGCGGCGACGACTGCGACGCCGCCGGGCGTTTGCTGAATGTCATGGCGTGCCTGATCGGCGGTCTTGACCCCGAGCGGTCCTTGCGGACCTGCCGGTGCGTTCAAGGTCGCGGCGGGAGCGCTTGTTGGCTGACGATTTGTTGTGGCCCGGTCTTGTTTGTCAGCCTCGACGACGACGGGAGGCAGCGTTTGAGGAGCGGTTTGCGCGCGTGCGAACGATACCGTCGCGACGGCGGCAGCGGACGCCAGCAGGATGCTGCGCGTCCGTACGGAAACGGAAAACATGGATGAACTTCCACCAATGAGAGACGATTGAACGGATGCGCCGGAGCGCGGGTCGTCAGCTCAGGTGGGGAGGGCCGCGCGGCTGGTGGTCGGTGGCGGCAAAGAGCGCAATGCCGTCGTCGTGCCGGGCTGTTTCGAACAGAATCTGCAACGCAATCCGGATTGCCAGCGCGGGCGACTGCGGCGGCAGGTCAACGGCCGCGACGCCGGAAATGCAGAGCGGGCAGCGGATGATCGGCTTGCTGTCGTCAGTGCTGCCGTCCGCGTTAGTGGAGGCCGAACCGGCGTTGAGACAGAGCTCATGGAGGGCGTTGAACTTGAGCGGGGAGATCGTCGCCAACACGGTGCTGGTCAGCATCACGTTGAAGACAAGCGCATAAGCTGCCGCCCAGGCGGCAAAACGTCCAATTCTCTTGATGCGCGACGTGAAGATCACGGCTGAACCCCCGTCATTTGTTAGCATGGCCGGAGAAGGTCGAAAAGAGCAGCTTTTTCCGGGATTTGGTTTGGATCTAGCCTCTTTTACTTGTGTTTTTGCAGCCGATCCGGTTTCACTAGCCGCCTCAGGCCTCATTCGATTCCTGACATCATCCAGCAAACTCCGAGTGTTCCCATGCGACTGTCGCGTTTCTTTCTGCCCATCCTCAAGGAGACGCCGAAGGAGGCCGAGATCGTCTCGCATCGGTTGATGCTGCGCGCGGGCATGATGCGGCAGGAAGCGGCCGGCATCTATGCGTGGCTGCCGCTCGGCTTCCGGGTGCTGAAGAAAATCGAGCAGATCGTGCGCGAAGAGCAGGACCGCGCGGGCGCGATCGAACTTCTGATGCCGACACTGCAACTCGCCGATCTCTGGCGCGAGAGCGGGCGGTACGACGCCTACGGCCCGGAGATGCTGCGCATTGCCGATCGGCACAAGCGCGAACTGCTCTACGGGCCGACCAACGAGGAAATGATCACCGAGATCTTCCGCGCTTATGTGAAGTCTTACCGGAGCCTGCCGCTCAATCTCTATCATATCCAATGGAAATTCCGCGACGAGCAGCGTCCGCGTTTCGGCGTGATGCGCGGCCGCGAATTCCTGATGAAGGACGCCTATTCCTTCGACATCGACGAGGCGGCGGCGCGGCTGTCCTACAACAGGATGTTCGTCGCCTACCTGCGCACCTTCGCGCGCATGGGGCTCAAGGCAATCCCGATGCGCGCCGAGACCGGCCCGATCGGCGGCGATCTCAGCCACGAGTTCATCGTGCTGGCGGAGACCGGCGAGTCCGGCGTGTTCTGCAACAAGGATGTGCTCGACCTGCCGGTGCCCGGCGCGGATGTCGACTACAACGGCGACCTCACGCCGATCATCAAGCAGTGGACGGATCTCTATGCCGCCACCGAGGATGTTCACGACACCGCGCGCTACGAAAGCGAAGTGCCGGCCGACAAGCGGGTGCAGACCCGGGGCATCGAAGTTGGGCAGATTTTCTATTTCGGCACCAAGTATTCCGACAGCATGAAAGCGCTGGTGTCCGGTCCGGACGGCGCGGAGAAGCCGATCCACGGCGGCTCCTACGGCGTCGGCGTGTCGCGTCTCGTCGGCGCGATCATCGAGGCCTGCCATGATGAAAACGGCATCAAGTGGCCGGAAGAGGTGGCACCTTTCCGCATCGCCATCCTCAATCTCAAGCAGGGCGATGATTTGACCGGCGCGGCGTGCGAGAAACTCTATGCCGCGCTGACGGCGAAGGGCGTCGACGTGCTCTACGACGACACCGACCAGCGGCCCGGCGGTAAATTCGCGACCGCCGATCTGATCGGTATTCCCTGGCAGATCCTGATCGGGCCGAAGGGGCTTGCCGACGGCAAGGTCGAAATCAAGCGCCGCAGCGATGGGTCGCGCGAGTTCATGAGTCTGGACGACGCGATCAATCGCTTCGCCGCCTGAAGTCATACACTGTTTTATGTGCAGGTCGTGTCGCAGTTACCGCGGCACGAGACTAGAATTTGCCCGATTCGTGTGAAAATCCGAACCATGGAACAGACATGAGCGAGCCAGTTCGGACCCCACCTTTCGCACCCTTCGAATGGATGTTGTCGTCCCGTTATCTGCGGGCTCGGCGCAAGGAAGGGTTCATTTCGGTCATCGCCGGCTTCTCGTTTCTCGGCATCATGCTCGGGGTGGCGACGCTTATCATCGTGATGGCGGTGATGAACGGCTTCCGCAAGGAATTGCTCGACAAGATTCTCGGATTGAACGGCCATATCGTTGTACAGCCGCTGGAATCGCCGCTGACCGACTGGAAGGACGTGGCCGAGCGTATCAGCAGGGTCCAGGGCATCCGCCTCGCGGCTCCGGTGGTGGACGGTCAGGCGCTCGCATCGTCGCCGTTCAACGCATCCGGCGTGTTCGTGCGCGGCATCCGCGCGCAGGATCTCAACGGCGTTACCTCGATCACCAAGAACATCAAGCAGGGCACGCTGGAAGGCTTCGACGAAGGGCAGGGCGTCGCCATCGGCCGCCGGCTTGCGGATCAACTGTCGCTGCGCGCCGGCGACAGCATCACGCTGGTCGCGCCGCGCGGTGCGGTGACGCCGATGGGCACGACGCCGCGCATCAAACCATACAAGGTCGCCGCCGTGTTCGAGATCGGGATGTCGGAATACGACTCCTCGTTCGTGTTCATGCCGCTGGTGGAGGCGCAGGCCTACTTCAACCGCGCCAACGATGTCACTGCCATCGAGATCTACACGACCAATCCGGACAGGATCGACACCTTCCGTAAGTCGGTGACCGAGGCGGCGCAGCGGCCGATCTTTCTGGTCGACTGGCGGCAGCGCAATTCCACGTTCTTCAATGCGTTGCAGGTGGAGCGCAATGTCATGTTCCTGATCTTGACCCTGATTGTGCTGGTGGCTGCGCTGAATATTGTTTCCGGCCTCATCATGCTGGTGAAGGACAAGGGCAGCGACATCGCGATCCTGCGCACCATGGGTGCGTCGCAGGGCTCGGTGATGCGGGTCTTCCTGATCACCGGCGCCGCCATCGGCGTGGTCGGGACGCTGGTGGGCTTTCTGCTGGGACTGATCGTCTGTCTCAACATCGAGTCGATCCGCCAGTTCATCTCATGGATGACCAACACGGAATTGTTCTCGCCCGAGCTTTACTTCCTTTCCAAGCTCCCGGCCGAGGTCGATGTCGGCGAAACCGCCGCTGTCGTCATCATGGCGCTGACGCTGTCGTTTCTGGCGACGCTGTATCCCTCCTGGCGCGCTGCGCGTCTCGATCCCATCGAAGCCCTCAGGTACGAATGAGCGCACAGATGGAGCAGGGGGAAAATGGCGTTCCGGTCGTGTATCTGCACGACGTCCACAGGCGTTACAAACAGGGCGAAGCGACGCTGACGATTCTCAGCGGCGCCAATCTGGCGTTGTGGGAAGGACAGTCGGTCGCGCTGGTCGCGCCGTCGGGCACCGGCAAATCGACGCTGCTGCATATCGCAGGCTTGCTCGAGCAGGCGGACGAGGGCGAGGTCTATGTCGGCGGCACCGCCACGTCCGGACTTTCCGATTCCGAACGCACCCAGATCCGCCGCACCGATATCGGTTTCGTCTACCAGTCGCACCGGCTGCTGCCGGAGTTCTCGGCGCTGGAGAACGTGATGATGCCGCAGATGATCCGCGGCCTGCCGAAGAAAGAGACCGTGAAGCGGTCGCAGGAAATCTTGGCCTATCTCGGATTGGCGGACCGGGTCACGCATCGCCCGGCGGAATTATCCGGCGGCGAGCAGCAGCGGGTCGCGATCGCCCGCGCGGTCGCCAACGCGCCGCGCGTTCTATTGGCCGACGAGCCGACGGGAAATCTCGATCCGCATACCGCGGATCACGTTTTCAACGCGCTCACCCAGCTTGTGCGGGCGACACGCGTCGCGATGCTGATCGCGACGCATAACATGGACCTCGCTGCGCGGATGGACCGTCGTGTGTCGATTCAGGATGGCCATGTCGTCGAACTCGACTGAGCCGTTAGACGTCAACGGAGCGAGAACTCGGCTCGCTTAGCGCAAGCGCCGGCGGGGCGCGTATCCCTGATCGTACCCGTCGTCGTCGGAACCGCCGCTGTAAAAGTAGTTGCGATCGCAGTAGGCACGGGTGCCGGAGGCTGTGGTCTGGCACTGGGCATAGGACCAGTAACGGCAGTCGCCGCGCGAGTTGCCGGAAAATTCCGCTCCGATCAGGCACCAGGGGCCTTCGCGCGCCTCGGCCGGAGCGCTGCCGATCGTTGTCAGCGCCGTGAAGGCGGCGAGGGCCAAAAGCAAACTGCGCATTCTGTTCTCCTGTCGGGTTGTCGCCCGCTTTGCCTGAAGTGTTGATGTAGCCACAGATCGTTGTTCGCGCCGTTCGTCAACTCACGTTCCCGCGTAGCAGTTGATGGATTTGCGAGCCGTTCCGGCTGTTTACGCTTTGTTAGCAACACTGCTTTGTCGAAAGAGGAACCTCAGGCTCCTATCCTTGACATTGAGAACAAAAAAGGAACAATGTTCTTATTACGTTCTCATGGAGTCGATAGGGAGTTCGGTCATGTTGAAGACGTTCGTGGAAGAAGCCGCTGCGCTGACCTCACTGGTGCTGTTCGTTGGAATGGTCGCAATCTGGGCGCAGGTCATTCCCCAGATGTGAGGAAGGCCCGGCTTCGGGACAGTCCGAGGCTGGGGATAAGGATGATGGATCAGCGGGTCCCCGTGTTCTGAATGGACTCTCGCCAGTCGGGGCACCACCATCAAACTCTGAGTCGCTCTGTTGCCGCTCGTGGTCCATCGCGTCCAAGACGATTTGCGAGTGACCGCCTGCGAAGGTTGCCAAGGTCACCATGTCCAAAACTGTTACGAAATCGGCCGGGTCGGACCCGGGGTTCGTGCATCTGCACGTCCATTCGGCCTATTCGCTGCTGCAAGGCTCGATCACCATCAGCAAGCTGCTCGACCTTGCCAAGGCCGATCACCAGCCTGCGCTCGCGCTGACCGACAACGACAACATGTTCGGCGCGCTGGAGTTTTCCGACAAACTGGCGGGCTACGGCATCCAGCCCATTACCGGCTGCGCGATGTCGATCGACTTCGGCGATCAGGACCCCGCCGCGCGCAACGCGCTGCTTCCGGCGCGGATCGTTCTGCTTGCGATGAACGAGGCCGGCTACAGCAGCCTGATGAAGCTGAACTCGCGCGCGTTTCAGGATACGCCGACCCATCAGGCGCCGCATATCAAGGTCGAATGGCTGGAGGGCGAAACCGGCGGCCTCATTGCATTGACCGGTGGCCCGGAAGGGCCGATCGCGCAGGCTGTCGCCGCCGATCAGCCAGCCTTGGCGCAGGCGCGCTGCGATACCCTGGCGCAATTGTTCGGCGACCGGCTCTACATCGAATTACAGCGCCACGGGCTGGACAGCGAGCGCCGCTGCGAATCCGCGCTGATCGACATGGCCTATGCCATGGATCTTCCGCTGGTTGCGACCAACCAGCCATATTTCGCCAGTGCTGATGACTACGAAGCTCACGACGCGCTGCTCTGCATCGCAGGCGGACGATTGGTGTCTGAGACCGACCGGCATCAACTCACGCCCGATCATCGCTTCAAGACGCGCGCCGAAATGGCCGTGCTGTTCGCCGACCTGCCGGAGGCGCTCGCGTCCACGGTCGAGATCGCGCGGCGCTGCGCGTTCCGTCCGAAGACGCGCAAGCCGATCCTGCCGCGCTTTGCGGTGGTCGGCAGCGCGAACGCTGTAGATGCGGAGAGCGAGGAGTCGGAGGAACTGCGGCGGCAAGCCGAGGAGGGGCTGGCGCGGCGGCTGGCAACGCACGGCCTGTCGCAAGGTGTGTCCGAGGAGGACTACCGCGCGCGGCTGGCGTTCGAGATCGATGTCATCATCCGGATGAAATATCCGGGCTACTTCCTGATCGTGTCGGACTTTATCAAATGGGCGAAGGCCCAGGGCATTCCGGTGGGGCCCGGCCGCGGCTCGGGCGCGGGATCGCTAGTCGCCTATGCACTCACCATCACCGACCTCGATCCGATCCGGTTCGGTCTGCTGTTCGAGCGCTTTCTCAATCCCGAACGCGTGTCGATGCCGGACTTCGACATTGATTTCTGTCAGGACCGGCGCGGCGAGGTGATCCGCTACGTGCAGGAGCGCTACGGCCGCGATCAGGTGGGCCAGATCATCACCTTCGGTACGTTGCAGGCACGCGGCGTTTTGCGCGACGTTGGCCGGGTGTTGCAGATGCCTTACGGGCAGGTCGACAGGCTCACGAAGCTGGTGCCCCAGAATCCGGCCGCACCCGTGACGTTGTCGGCGGCGATCGCCAGCGAGCCAAAACTGCAGGCCTTCCGTGACGAAGACCCCGTGGTCGCGCGCGCCTTCGACATCGCGCAGCGCCTTGAAGGCCTCACGCGCCACGCCTCGACCCACGCCGCGGGCATCGTGATCGGCGACCGGCCGCTCTCCGAACTCGTGCCGATGTACCGCGATCCGAAATCGGACATGCCGGTCACCCAGTTCAACATGAAGTGGGTTGAGCCTGCGGGACTGGTGAAATTCGACTTCCTTGGCCTGAAAACGCTGACGGTGCTCGATGTTGCGGTGAAGCTGCTCAAGCAGCGCAACATCGACGTCGATCTCGCTACCTTACCGCTCGACGACAAGCCAAGTTACGAGATGCTGGCGCGCGGCGAAGTGGTCGGGGTGTTCCAGGTTGAAAGTCAGGGCATGCGGCGCGCGCTCGTCGATATGCGCCCCGACCGTTTCGAGGACATCATCGCGCTGGTCGCGCTCTATCGGCCGGGTCCGATGGCGAACATCCCGACTTATTGCGCGCGCAAGCACGGCGACGAGGAGCCGGAATATCTGCATCCGATGCTGGAGCCGATCCTGAAGGAGACCTTCGGTGTCATCATCTATCAGGAACAGGTGATGCAGATCGCGCAGGTCATGGCTGGCTACTCGCTCGGCGACGCCGACCTGCTGCGTCGCGCGATGGGCAAAAAGATTCGTGCGGAGATGGACAAGCAGCGCGCCGGCTTCGTCGCCGGCGCCGTCAAGAACGGCGTGCCGAAGGGGCAGGCGGAAACCATCTTCGAACTGCTGGCGAAATTCGCCGACTACGGCTTCAACAAGAGCCACGCCGCGGCCTACGCGCTGGTGTCGTACCAGACCGCCTACATGAAGGCGCACTATCCGGTCGAATTCATCGCCGCGTCGATGACGCTCGACATGAACAACACCGACAAGCTCTCGGAATTCCGTGCTGAGGCGCAGCGGCTCGGCATCAAGGTCGAAGCACCGTCGGTCAATCGCTCCGGCGCGACGTTCGAGGTCAACGACAACACCATCTACTACGCGCTCGCAGCTCTGAAGGGCGTCGGCGCCCAGGCGGTTGAGTTGATTGTGGAGGCGCGGGGAGACCGCGCCTTCACTTCGCTGGCCGATTTCGCCTCCCGCGTCAGTCCGCGCGCCATTAACAAGCGCGTCGTGGAAAGCCTCGCGGCGGCGGGCGCGTTCGACACCATCGACGCCAACCGTGCGCGGGTGTTCGCGGGCGCGGAGGCCATCGTTGCTGCATGCCAGCGCGGTCACGAAGCTGCCACCAGCGGGCAGAACGACATGTTCGGCGGTATGGCGGATGCGCCGAGCATCGTGCTTCCCAACGTGGAGCCCTGGCTTCCGGCGGAACGCCTGCGGCGCGAATACGACGCCATCGGCTTCTTCCTGTCGGGGCACCCGCTAGACGATTACGCCACGGCGCTGAAGCGACTGCGCGTGCAATCTTGGAGCGAGTTCTCCCGTGCGGTGAAAACGGGTGCGACGGCCGGACGCGTTGCGGCCACCGTTGTGTCGCGCATGGAGCGTCGTACCAAGACCGGCAACAAGATGGGCATCATGGGCCTGTCCGATCCCACCGGCCATTTCGAAGCGGTGCTGTTCTCGGAAGGACTGGCGCAATATCGCGATGTGCTCGAACCCGGATCGGCGGTTCTGTTGCAACTCGGCGCAGAACTCCAGGGCGAGGACGTGCGCGCGCGGGTGCTGCATGCCGAACCGCTCGATGATGCCGCGGCCAAAACGCAAAAGGGTCTGCGCATTTTCGTGCGCGACGACAAGCCGCTGGAGTCCATTGCAAAGCGGCTGGAAGGCCAGCAGGCCCCGGCCGGAAACGTCAGCCGGTTCCAGCCGGCAAAGCCCGTCACCCCGACGCCCGGCGGAAGCGACGGCGAAGTCACCTTGGTGATGATGCTCGATCTCGAAACAGAAGTGGAGATCAAGCTACAGGGCAAGTTCCGGGTGTCGCCGCAGATTGCCGGCGCGATCAAGGCGGTCTCCGGCGTGGTGGACGTGCAGACGGTGTGACGCTTGCACGCAGGCATGCCTGCTGCCTTATTCCGACTACCTTTCGTTCAAACAATGTTCATGCGGCGCAGGATTGACTGCGCGTGATGGGCTGAACGGGGACACGTTTCATGCGCGGAATTGCCAGACTCCTGAATGTCGCGGCGGTATTGCTTGCCGCCGCCTCGATGTCGCCGCTTCACGCGCAGACGCAAACACAGCAACCGCAGGCCCAGCAGAACCGCATCGCGCTGGTGATCGGCAACGGCAACTATCCGGCAGCACCCCTGGCGACCGCCGCAAACGACGCCGGTCTCATCGCGCAGACATTGCAGGCGGCGGGATTCGATGTGGTCGGCGCACGCGATCTTGATGGCGAAACGTTGCGCCAGACCTTCCGCGATTTCATCCAGAAAGCCAAAACGGCGGGACCGGATACCGTCGCGGTGGTTTATCTCGCGGGCTATGGCTTGCAGCTTGCGGGCGAAAACTATTTCGCGCCGGTGGATGCGGCCATGGCGCGCGACACTGACGTTCCGGTCGAAGGCCTGCGGATCGGCGACTACATCCGGCAACTGTCGGCTTTGCCGTTGAAGGCCAATGTCGTCGTGCTCGATGCCGCCTACAATCCCCCATTCGCGAAGGACGGCCAGCCGCTCGCGGGCGGTCTTGCGCTGATAGAGCCAGAGCCGAAAGGCCTGATCGCGTTCAACGCCGCGCCTGGCACGATCGCCCCGTCGCCGACCGGCAACTATGGACCGTATGCACAGGCGCTGGCGGAGATGATCCGCACGGGCGGCATTTCGCTTCCCGAAATTTTCAACCGCACGCGCCTTCGCGTCAACGATGTCACCAAGGGCGCGCAGGTGCCGTGGGATGCGCAGAAACTCGAAGGTGACTTCGTGTTCTTCGAGCGCGCACCCGATGCGCCGCCGGTTGCGGCAAATCAGGATGCCACCGCCCGCTCAAAGCCGATACGCGATTTCAGCGCGCAGGAGGCTTACACTGCGGCGCTGGAGCGTGACACGATTGCGGACTACGAAGCGTTTCTCGCTGCTTATCCGGACGATCCGATGGCGAAGCGGGTGAGGGCGATCGTCGCCGCGCGCCGCGAGGCGATCACCTGGCGGCAGACCTACCGCGCCAACACGCAGCAATCCTACTGGTCGTATCTGAAGCGTTATCCGAAGGGACCGCATGCCGCAGACGCGCGCCGCCGTCTTGCCAACATCGCGGCTGCGCTCGAGCCGCCGCCGGCGTTCGACGAATATGCCTACGACGTGCCGCCGCCGCTGGACTACGAATATGAGTATGTCGATCGGCCGTACCTGATGTTCGACGATCCGGTGTTCGCATTCGCGCCGCCACCGCCGCCGCCGATCTTCTTCCTGCCGCCGCCGCCGGACGATTTCATCGTGCTTGATCCGCCGATGTATTACGACGACGTCTATTATCTGCCGCAGCCGGTATTCATTCCGATCCCGGTCTTTATCCGGCCGCCGATCTACGTGCGTCCGCCGAGGAACCGTTTCCTGTTCACGAACATCCACAACAGGGACGTCATCAACACCATCATCAACCGGCGTCCGCCGTCTGCCGATGCTCGTACTGCTCCTGGCGGTCAATTCCGGCCCGGCCGGGCCGGCAGGTTGGATAGTGCAGCGACGGTCCGTCCCGCTTTCGCTCCGGGCTTGCCGCCATCGGCTGAACGCAGGGGCAATCTGATCCGGCAAGGCCGTGTAGCAGCGCCTGCGGGTGTGCTGCCCGGCGCTGCCGGTCGTAGCCGCCCCGGACCGGGCCAGACACAGCAGGGTATCTCACGGCCAGGCAATCTTCCTGCGCCTAACCTGCTGCCGGGACAGACGCCGGGAATCGGTTCGGCGGCTCGTCCGGGCGGTCGTCCGCTGCTCAATGCCTTGCCGGCACCCAGTGTGTCCGGCCCGCAGCCCGGTCAGGATAGCCGCCCCGGACGATTCGACCGGAGTCCCGGCGGCAGACCCGGCCTTGCGCGGCCATCGGCGCAGCCGGAGACCGCTGCACCGTCTGGACCGGCGGCAAGGCCCGGCCGTCCGGAACGGCCTGCCGCCCAGTCCCGGCCGCAGTTCCAGAGGCCGACGGCCGCGCCACGGCCCCAGATGGCTCCCCGTCCACAGGTCCAGCGGCCTCAGTTCCAGCGCCCTGCGGCTGCTCCGCGTCCGCAGATGGCGCCGCGGCCACAGCCGCAATTCCAGCGGCCGGCCATGGCTCCACGGCCTCAGATGGCTCCGAGGTCTCAAATGGCCCCACGGCCTCAGCCGCAAATGGCTCCGCGTCCGCAAATGGCGCCGAGGCCGCAAATGGCCCCGCGTCCGGCTCCGCCGCCGCCGCGCGCAGCCCCGGCGCCCCGGCCCGCACCGGCCGCAAGGCCCGCAAGACCACCGCCGGGCTAGGGGATCGCGCAGCGAGCGCTCCGCACCGGGATCGGCAGCATCCGGCCGTAAAATCGGCCGGATTTGCTTGCTTAACCACGGTCGCGTGGGTATAAGCCGCGCATCTCACACGGAAGCATGGCTCTCAAAGGCCGTCCGGTGGCAACCGGGCCATAAGGCTCGTATTGCTCACACGCTTCCGGAGGAACCAACCGGAGAATAGAACTATGGCGCTACCCGAATTCTCGATGCGTCAGCTTTTGGAAGCTGGCGTTCACTTTGGTCACCAGTCTCATCGATGGAATCCGAAGATGGCGGATTACATCTTCGGTGCCCGCAACAACATTCACATCATCGACCTCGCGCAGACCGTGCCGCTGCTTCATCGCGCGTTGCAGGCTGTCAGCGACACCGTCGCCAAGGGCGGCCGCGTGCTGTTCGTCGGCACCAAGCGTCAGGCACAGGACGGCGTGGCTGAAGCCGCGAAGCGCTCCGCGCAGTACTTCGTCAATTCGCGCTGGCTCGGCGGCACGCTGACCAACTGGAAGACTGTATCCGGTTCGATCAAGCGTCTGCGCCAGCTCGACGAGATGCTCGGCTCGGGTGAAGGCAATCAGTACACGAAGAAAGAGCGCCTTACGCTGACGCGCGAGCGCGACAAGCTCGACCGTTCGCTTGGCGGCATCAAGGACATGGGCGGCTTGCCTGACCTGATCTTCGTGATCGACACCAACAAGGAAGACATCGCGATCCAGGAAGCCAACCGCCTGAATATTCCGGTGGCTGCGATCGTCGATACCAATTCCGACCCGAAGGGCATTTCCTACGTGGTGCCCGGCAACGACGACGCCGGCCGTGCGATCTCGCTGTATTGCGATCTCGTCGCCCGTGCGGTGATCGACGGCATTTCGCGCGCGCAGGGTGGTGCGGGCGTTGATATCGGCGCGATGGCGAGCCCGATTCCGGAGGCGGCGGTTGCGCCTGCAAAGTCGGAAGGCTTCCAGGGGCTCGCTGGCCCGCGCGGCGTTGCCGACGACCTCAAGAAGCTCAGCGGCGTGTCCGGCACGATCGAGAAGAAGCTGAATGACCTCGGCGTCTTCCACTTCTGGCAGATCGCCGAACTCGATCACGATACCGCCCACAAGATCGGCGAAGAAGTCGGTCTTCCGGCGCGTGCCGATGGCTGGGTTGCCCAGTCGAAGGCGCTGACCGCGGAAGCGGAATAAGCCTCGCCCCTTTCTCGCGGCCGGTTCATCCGGCCGCGACATTCTCCGGCTAACTAAAATCCTGCGCGTCGAACCCGGCTTGTCAGCATACGCTGCGCCGCGCGGCCCGCAGAGGCAAAGGACATTCCACAATGGCAACGATCACAGCAGCAATGGTCAAGGATCTGCGCGAGAAGACCGGCGTAGGCATGATGGATTGCAAGCAGGCGCTCAACGAAACCAGCGGCGACATGGAAGCCGCCATCGACTGGCTGCGCAAGAAGGGTCTCTCGAAGGCCGCCAAGAAGGCCGGCCGCGTTGCGGCTGAAGGTCTGATCGCAGCGATCACCGCGGGCACCAAGGGTGTCGTTGTCGAGGTCAACTCCGAGACCGATTTCGTTGCGCGCAACGAACAGTTCCAGGGCCTGGTCAAGATGGTCGGCCAGGTCGCTCTGAAGACCGGCACCGATATCGAGAAGATCAAGGCCGCCAAAGTCGGCGACATCACTGTCGAGCGAGCCATCGCCGACGCGATCGCCACCATCGGCGAGAACATGACGTTGCGCCGTGCGGCGGACCTGTCCGTGAGCGACGGTGTCATCGCAAGCTACATTCATAACGCGGTGTTCGACGGCCTCGGCAAGATGGGTGTGCTCGTCGCGCTGGAATCGACTGGTGCGAAGGATGAACTCGCGACCCTCGGCCGCCAGATCGCCATGCATGTCGCCGCCGCCAATCCGCAGGCGCTCGATGCCGCAAGCCTCGATCCCGAGGTCGTGCGCCGCGAGAAGGACGTCATGGCCGACAAGTACCGTCAGCAGGGCAAGCCGGACGCGATGATCGCCAAGATCGTCGAATCGGGCCTCAAGACCTACTACAAGGAAGTTACCCTGCTGGAGCAGGCCTTCATTCACGACAACGCCAAGAGCGTGGCGCAGGCCGTGAAGGAAGCTGAGGGCAAGGTCGGGGCGCCTATCAAGGTTACCGGGTTTGTGCGCTATGCTCTGGGCGAGGGAATCGAGAAGCAGGAATCCGATTTCGCCGCTGAAGTCGCCGCCGCTGCCGGGCAGGGGTAACGAGCATCTGCGCGCGCCGGTCGAGGTTCTGAGCGCATTCAGCAAAGCCGTTTTGCTCGGGAATGCGCTCAATTCGAAAGAGTGAGCGATCGCATGGGTGAACCGGCTTATCGACGTGTCGTGATCAAGGTCTCCGGCGAGTATCTCGCCGGCGATCAGCCCTTCGGCATTCACCAGCCCACCATCGATCGCATCGCCAGCGACCTCATCGAGGCCCGCAAACTCGGCGTCGAAGTCGCTGTCGTCGTCGGCGGCGGCAATATCTTTCGCGGCGTCGAGGTCTCCTCGCGCGGTGTGTCCCGCACCACCGGCGACACCATGGGTATGCTCGCCACCATCATGAACTGCCTCGCGCTGGAATCGGCGCTGGAACGCAAGGGCCAGCCGGCGCGGGCGCTGACGGCCTTCGTCATGCCGCAGATCTGCGAACTGTTCACCCGCGGCGCGGCTCACAAATATCTCGCCGAGGGGCGCATCGTGTTGCTCGCCGGGGGCACGGGCAATCCATACTTCACCACCGACACCACGGCTGTGCTGCGCGCGGCCGAGATCGGGGCGCAGGCGGTGCTCAAGGCCACCAACGTGGATGGCGTCTACAGCGCCGATCCGAAAAAGGACAAGTCCGCCAAGCGGTTTGAGCGGCTGACCCATTCGCAGGCTGTTGAAGGTGGCTATAAGGTGATGGATGCCACGGCCTTCGCGCTTGCCCGCGAGACCTCGTTGCCTATCATCGTGTTCTCGATCGCCGAGGCAGGGTCGATCGGCGCCATTCTGAGCGGCAAAGGCAAGGGAACGATCGTCTCCGGCTAAAAGCACGGATTTCATCGGGCGAAATTGAAAAAATCGCGCCGAAACAATAAGATAAAGATGCGCCTGATGCTTCGGGCCGCATCGGACCTGAAGGAGTAGCATCACATGGCCGCCGGGAATTTCGACATCAACGACCTCAAGCGCCGGATGGAAGGGGCGATCAACGCGCTCAAGCACGAACTGGGCGGATTGCGCACCGGCCGTGCTGCGATCTCGATGGTCGAACCGGTGCAGGTCGAAGCCTATGGCAGCCATATGCCGCTCAACCAGGTCGCCACCGTGAGCGTGCCCGAGCCGCGCCTGCTGTCGGTGCAGGTCTGGGACAAATCGATGGTGAAGGCGGTCGAAACCGCGATCGTCAATTCCAACCTCGGCCTCAGCCCGGCGACCGAAGGCCAGGTCATCCGCCTGCGGATTCCCGAACTCAACGAGGAGCGCCGCAAGGAACTGGTGAAGGTGGCGCACAAATACGCCGAAGCCGCGCGCGTCGCGGTCCGCCATGTTCGCCGCGACGGACTCGATGTTCTGAAAAAAGCCGAGAAGGATCACCAGCTTTCGGAGGACGACGAGAAGCGTCTTTCGGGTGATGTGCAGAAGGCCACGGACGCGGCGATTGCCGACGTCGACAAGCTGCTTGCGACCAAGGAAAAAGAAATTCTCACCGTTTAAGAGAACACGCGATGTCGAACGGCGCCATGCCAAAGCCTGAGGTCTCGGATCGTGCCGACGCGCCTCGGCATGTCGCGATCATCATGGACGGCAATGGACGCTGGGCGGCGGCGAGGGGACTGCCGCGCGCGGAAGGTCATCGCCGTGGCGTCGAGGCGCTGCGCAAGGTGGTCCGCGCGTCGCATGAACTCGGAATTTCCTATCTCACGATCTTCTCCTTCAGTTCGGAGAACTGGTCACGCCCTGCCAGCGAGATCGGCGATCTGTTTGGGCTGCTGCGGCGTTTCATCCGCAACGATCTTGCCTCGCTGCATGCCGATGGCGTGCGGGTCCGCGTGATTGGCGAGCGCGGGGGCCTGGAATCCGACATCTGCGCATTGCTGACCGAAGCCGAGGAACTGACGCGGAACAACACGCGGCTCACGCTCGTCGTCGCATTCAACTACGGTTCGCGGCAGGAAATCGCCAACGCGGCCCAGCGGCTCGCGCGCGAAGTCGCCGAGGGCAAGCGCGATCCCGCCACCATCACGCCCGAAACGCTGGGCCAGTATCTTGACGCACCGGACATTCCGGACCCCGATCTCATTATCCGCACCAGCGGCGAGCAGCGCCTGTCGAACTTCCTGATGTGGCAAGCCGCCTATAGCGAACTGGTGTTCGTTCCGATCCATTGGCCGGACTTCGACAAGGCCGCGCTTGAAAGCGCGATTGCCGAATACGCGACCCGCGAACGCCGCTTCGGCGGTCTGGTCGCGAAAAACGCGTCGTGAGCGGCGTGCCGCCGGAGACCTCCCCACAGACTCCCGAAACCGGCGCCGGCGCGAGCAATCTTTTCCTGCGCGTTGTGGCGGCGATGGTGCTGGCGCCGCTGACCATTGGCATCGCGTGGATTGGCGGTTGGCCATGGATCTGTCTCGTGACGGCGGCGGGCGCGCTGCTTTACGCCGAATGGCTGATGATCGTCGGCGCCTCGCGCAATCGCTTCCTCGTGGCCGCGGGTGTGTCGGCGCTGGTGATTGCCGGACTGCCGATGGTGGCCGGGCGAACAGATGTTGCCGTTGCAATTCTCGTCGCGGGAACAGCAGTCGTTGCGATCTTCGCCTCAAAGCAGCGATTGTGGGTTGCGGGTGGGATGGTCTATGCGGCAGCGGCCGTCATTGCTTCCATTCTCGTCCGGCTCGATGCGGAGGCGGGGTTTCTCGCGCTGATGTTCGTGCTGCTGGTCGTCTGGGTGACCGACATCGGTGGCTACTTTGCGGGTCGCGGCATCGGCGGACCGAAACTCTGGCCGCGCGTCAGCCCGAAAAAGACATGGGCCGGCGCGATCGGCGGACTGGTGCTCAGTCTTGCGGTCGCGGCGGCGTTCGCTCTGCTCGGTTATGGCAGAATGCTGCCGCTGTTGCTGCTCGGCACGATGTTGTCGGTGGTGTCGCAACTCGGCGATCTGTTCGAGTCTGCGATCAAGCGCCAGTTCGGCGTCAAGGATTCGAGCCACATCATTCCCGGCCACGGCGGACTGATGGATAGGCTCGACGGTTTCGTTGCGGCGATTGTCTTCGCCGCGTTTATCGGGTTCCTGCGTGGCGGCCTTGATGGCGTCGGCCGCGGTTTCATGGTTTGGTGATACGATGAGTGCAGTTCCGTTGCGTAACAACAAGGCTTCGGCGACCGCCGTGCGCGGCATCAGCGTTCTCGGCGCGACCGGATCAATCGGCGACAGCACGATGGATCTGCTGCGAGCCTCGCCGGAGCGCTATCGCGTCGAGTCGTTGACCGCCAATACCAATGTCGCGGGACTTGCGAAACTCGCCAAGGAATTTAACGCGCGGTTCGCAGCCGTGGCCGATGCGTCGCTGCTCGGTGAGTTGCGCTCGGCGCTGGCGGGTACCGGCATTGCCTGCGGCGCCGGTGAAAGCGCCATCATCGAAGCCGCCGAGCGGCCGGCGGACTGGCTGATGGCGGCGGTGAGCGGCGCGGCGGGATTGAAGCCTGCGCTTGCGGCGGTTGATCGCGGCACCACCATCGCGCTGGCGAACAAGGAATGCCTGGTTTGTGCCGGCGATTTCTTCATGCAGCGCGCCGCGAAGGCCGGGGCCTGCATCCTGCCGGCGGATTCCGAGCACAATGCGCTGTTCCAGGCGCTGGGATCCGGCAACCGCGAGGAACTGACCCGCGTCATCATCACCGCATCGGGCGGACCGTTCCGCACCTGGGCTGCGGCCGACATCGAACAGGCGACACTGGCGCAGGCGCTGAAGCATCCGAACTGGAGCATGGGGCAGAAGATCACCATTGATTCCGCATCGATGATGAACAAGGGCCTCGAAGTGATCGAAGCCTCGTATCTGTTTGCGCTGTCGCCGGACGAAATCGACGTGCTGGTGCATCCGCAGTCCATCGTTCACGGTATGGTCGAGTTTACCGACCGCTCGGTGATGGCGCAGTTGGGATCGCCCGACATGCGCACGCCGATTGCGCATTGCCTCGGATGGCCGGATCGCATTGTCGGCCCTGCGGCCAAGCTCGATCTCGCCAAAATTGGCCAACTGACGTTCGAGGCTCCTGATTACGACCGGTTCCCGGGACTGAAACTCGCATACGACGCGCTGCGGACCGGCGACGGCGCAACGACTGTCTATAACGCGGCCAACGAGATCGCGGTCGCGGCCTTCATCGCGCAGAAGATCAGGTTCGGTGCCATTGCGCGACTGGTCGAAGCCACCATGAATGCGTTCGTTCGCGGTGGAAATCTGGCGCCTTTGAGTTCCGCGGACGACGCGCTCGCTGTTGACTATAACGCGCGAAAAATAGCGGCCACCCTCTTGCCTCAAATTGCCTTAAAGGCATCCTAGAGCGTTGGGGAACGGGGCCGGGCGGCCCAGCGGTGAGGGATTGGGTTGTGGATTTTTTTCTGAATGGTTTCAATACGTTGAGTCATGGCCTGATCGGCTACATCATCCCCTTTCTGTTTGTTCTCACCATCGTCGTTTTCTTCCATGAACTCGGCCATTTTCTCGTCGCCCGCTGGGCCGGGGTGAAGGTGCTGACGTTCTCGCTCGGCTTCGGGCCGGAACTGTTCGGCTTCAACGACCGCCACGGGACGCGCTGGAAGGTGTCGGCAATTCCGCTCGGCGGTTACGTCAAGTTCTTCGGGGATGAGTCCGAAGCCAGCACCCCGTCGTCGGATGCGCTTCGCACGATGACGGAAGAGGAACGCAAGGTCTCCTTCCATGGCAAGAAGGTCGGTCCGCGCGCGGCTATCGTGGCGGCCGGGCCGATTGCGAACTTCTTGCTCGCGATCGTCATCTTCGCGGCTCTGTTCACGTTCTTTGGCAAGCCGAGCCAGACCGCGCGCGTCGATTCCGTGCAGGAGAACAGCGCCGCCGCAACTGCCGGCTTCAAACCCGGGGACATCGTCACTGCCATCGACGGCAGCGCGATCGAAAGTTTCACCGAGATGCAGCGGATCGTGAGCACCAAAGCGGGGACGCCGCTGGTCTTCACCGTGAAGCGCGGCGATACCGTCGTCACCCTGAACGGCACGCCGCAACTGCGCGAAATCAAGGACAGCTTCGGCAATGCCCATCGGGTTGGTGTGCTTGGAATCACCCGGGCCACCGGGCCGGGTGATACCGTCACCCAACCAGTGAATCCCGCGACCGCTGTTTGGCTGGGCGTGAAGGAAACCTGGTTCGTCGTTGACCGCACCGTCGCTTATATCGGCGGAATTTTCACGGGCCGCGAGAATGCCGACCAGGTCGGCGGTCCAATCCGGATCGCCCAGATCTCAGGCCAGGTCGCCACCATCGGCCTTTCGGCATTGATTCACCTTGCCGCGGTACTGTCGGTCTCGATCGGGCTGCTCAACCTGTTTCCGGTGCCGCTGCTCGATGGCGGACACCTTTTGTTCTATGCCGTTGAAGCGATCCGCGGGAAGCCGTTATCCGAACGTTCCCAGGAGCTCGGCTTCCGGGTCGGGCTGGCTCTGGTGCTAATGCTGATGCTGTTTGCGACCTACAACGACATCCTGCATCTGGCGGCTTCCTGATTGCGGCTTTTTTGCAGGCGTTGCCTATCAGCAACGTCTTGTTGGGAAATTGGAATTGCGTGGCGAAAGGACGTTTGCCCACTGGGTAAAATTGGCTACAAGCAGTGCAACATTTGGGGAATCTCCCGGCCCGGAAACGGATCGGCTTTGGAATGACAAGGGCGCCTGGCGCATGATGGTTGGAATGCGAGTGCTACGGGGTGGCTTGGCCGCCGCCCTGATCATGGTTGCTTTGCCGATCGCCGCGGTGGCGACGGTGTCGCTCGTGTCGTCTCAGGCCTCTGCCCAGACTACAGCCTCCATCGGCGTTGAAGGCAATCGCCGGATTGAAGCCGATACCATCCGTTCGTATTTCAAGCCCGGCCCCAATGGCCGTCTGGACAGCGCCCGCATCGATGACGGCCTCAAGGCTCTGATCGAGACCGGCTTGTTCCAGGACGTGAAGATCAACAACGCCGGCGGCCGTCTGGTCGTGGTCGTGGTTGAAAACCCGGTCATCGGACGCGTTGCCTTCGAAGGCAACAAGAAGGTGAAGGACGAGCAGCTTCAGGTTGAAGTGCAGTCCAAGGCGCGTGGGACGCTGTCGCGCGCGATGGTTCAGTCCGACACCGCGCGCATTACCGAAATCTATCGCCGCAACGGCCGCTACGACGTGAAGGTCGAGCCCAAGATCATCGAGCAGCCGAATAATCGCGTCGATCTGGTCTTCGAGGTCACCGAAGGATCGAAGACCACCGTCAAGTCCATCGAGTTTGTCGGCAATCAGGCCTTTTCGTCCTATCGGCTGAGGGATCAGATCAAGACCCGCGAAAGCAACTTCCTGAGCTTTCTCGCCTCCAACGATACCTACGATCCGGACCGCATCGAAGCCGATCGCGACGTTCTGCGCCGCTACTATCTCAAGAACGGCTACGCCGACGTTCAGATCGTCGCCGCGCTGACGGAATACGATCCGGCGCGCGGCGGTTTCCTCGTGACCTTCAAGATCGAGGAAGGCCAGCAGTATCGCGTCGGTTCGGTTGAATTTCAGTCGAGCATTGCGACGCTCGATGCGAACTCCTTCCGTCCTCTTTCCCGCGTGGGCGTCGGTTCGGTCTATAACGCCGAAGCCGTGGAAAAGTCGGTCGAGGAAATGTCGATCGAGGCCTCGCGCCGCGGTTACGCATTCGCGACGGTGAAGCCGCGCGGCGACCGCAACTTCGAGGCGCATACCGTTTCGATCGTGTTCGCCATCGAAGAGGGACCGCGCACCTACATCGAGCGAATCAACGTTCGCGGCAATACGCGAACCCGCGACTACGTCATCCGCCGTGAGTTCGATATTTCGGAAGGCGACGCGTACAACCGCGCGCTGGTCGATCGCGCCGAGCGCCGCCTCAAGAACCTGGACTACTTCAAGAGCGTGAAGATCGTACCCGAGCCGGGATCGTCATCCGATCGCGTCGTGCTGAACGTCGATCTTGAAGAGAAATCGACCGGCGACTTCTCTGTGTCTGGCGGCTATTCGACGGCTGATGGCTTCCTCGGCGAAGTCAGTGTCTCGGAGCGCAACCTCCTGGGCCGTGGTCTGTATGCGAAGGCGTCTGTGCAGTACGGAGAGCGCACGCAGGGCTATTCGCTGTCGTTCGTGGAGCCGTATCTGCTCGGCTACCGTGTCGCGCTGGGGCTCGATTTCTATCAGCGCAAACAGCTCGCTTCGAGCTATGTATCATATGATTCGAAGACGATGGGCTTCAGTCCGCGACTCGGCTTCCAGTTGCGCGAGGACTTGAACCTGCAGGTGCGCTACTCGATCTCGCAGCAGGAAATCACGCTGCCATCGTATCTGACGAACTGTAATAACAACATCAGCAATACTAACTTGCCGTTCAATCCAACGCCGGCATATGTTGCTGCCAACCCGGCTGATCCTAATGTGATTGCTGGAGGTTTTAGCCCACTAATTGGTGGTGTGAATTGCTACAGCGATGGCGAAGCTTCGGTTGCTGTGAAGGAAGGGCTTGCCAGTGGCCCGGTCATCACGTCCGCAGTGGGATATTCGTTGGCTTACAACACGCTCGACAACAACAAGGACCCAACCAGCGGTATTCTCGCGACCCTTAACCAGGATTTCGCTGGCGTCGGCGGTGACGTGAGCTACCTCAAGACAACCGGCGACGTGAAGCTCTATACGCCGGTCGTGTCCGACATCATCGGTGTCCTTCGGTTGCAGGGTGGCGTACTGACCGACACCGGCAAGGGCATCCGCATGCTGGATCACTTCCAGATGGGGCCGAACTTGGTCCGCGGTTTCGCGCCGGTCGGCATCGGCCCGCGTGACATCACGCCCGGCACCTATAACGACGCGCTCGGCGGCACGAAGTACTGGGGCGCATCGGCGGAGTTGCAGATGCCGTTCTGGTTCCTGCCCAAGGAAGTCGGCCTGAAGGGTGCAGTCTATGCCGATGCCGGTTCATTGTTTGGCTATGAGGGGCCGACATGCCGTGCAGCGACTGCGGAGTGTCTGACGGTCGGTGCCGACAACGGCCTCATCCGGACCTCGGTGGGCATGGGCCTGATCTGGCAGTCACCGTTCGGTCCGCTGCGCTTCGACTACGCGATCCCGCTGACCAAGAGCGCAAATGATCGCACGCAGGAATTCCGGTTCGGCGGCGGTACTTCATTCTGAGTTCGGGCCGAACTCGCATTTCGCACAGGCGGATACCGGACACGCGTCCGGTATCCGCTCGTTCTTTTAGTTGCAGGCATTTTCCCTCAACGCGCCCATGTTCGAGTCGCGGGAAAGTGCATTTCCCTGACCGCGGCGGGTGGAATGGCGCAGCCGACATTCTTTAAGCGGCCCTCGCCGGTGACGCTGGCGGATCTGGCCACGCTGACCGGGGCCCAGCTTGCGGACTCATCCTGTGCGGATCGGGTCATTGCAGGCACCGCGGCGCTCGATCGTGCGGGGCCGGGCCATCTGACCTTCTGCGAAAACAAGAAATACGCGGCGCAGCTCGAACAGACGCATGCGGGCGCCTGTCTGGTGAACGAGCGGCTGGAGGGGAGCGTTCCTTCCCATGTCGCCGTTCTCCGCGTCGCGGAGCCGTACCGTGCGTTCGTGATCGCGATGCGCATGCTGTATCCCGACACGCTGCGACCGACCTCATGGTTCGATAATAGCGGCGTCGCCGCCGCCGCCGTGGTGCATCCTTCCGCTCACCTCGAGGACGGTGTGGTGGTCGATCCGCTGGCGGTGGTCGGGCCCGATGTCGAAATAGGGTCCGGAACCGTGATCGGATCGGGCGCGGTGATAGGGGCAGGGGTCCGGATCGGCCGCGACTGCAATATCGGGGCGAATGCGTCGGTACTCTGCGCGCTGATCGGCAACGACGTCATCATCCATCCGGGCTGCCGGATCGGCCAGGACGGCTTCGGCTACATGATGGGGGCGAAGGGGCACCTGAAGGTACCGCAGGCCGGCCGGGTCATCATTCAGAACGGGGTCGAGATCGGCGCCGGCTGCACCATCGACCGCGGCGCGCTTAACGATACCGTCATCGGCGAGGGCAGCAAGATCGACAACCTGGTCCAGATCGGCCACAACGTCGTCATCGGCCGGAATTGTGTCGTGGTCAGCCAGAGCGGAATCGCGGGCAGTTCCACCCTGGGTGACGGTGTCGTCCTTGCCGCGCGGATCGGCGTCAGCGATCATGCGACGATCGGCGAGGGCGCGCAGATCGCGGCGCGCAGCAGCATCGTGGGCGAGGTGCCGGCGGGTGCGCGTTGGGGCGGTTCGCCGGCCAAGCCTATCAAGCAGTTCTTTCGCGAGCTGTTCGAAGTCGAACGTCTCGGCCGCGAAGGCAGCGCAAGACTCAAATCGAAGCCGTCCGGTTCGGGCGACGAGGAAAAGACATGACGGACGAGCAGGCCCCAATCACCATCGAGGCCGTGGACATCGGGCAGATCCTGAAGACCCTGCCGCATCGCTATCCCATGCTCCTGATCGACCGGGTGATCGACATCCGGAAGGATTTTAGCGGCATCGGCATCAAGAATGTCTCGGCCAACGAACCTCAATTCCAGGGACACTTTCCCAATCGTCCGATCTATCCCGGCGTGCTGATGATCGAGGGCATGGCGCAGACCGCCGGCGTGATCGGCATGCTGTCGACCGAAACCGACCGGCCGACTGCGGTGTATTTCCTGACCATCGACAAATGCAAATTCCGCAAGCCGACCGGGCCGGGGGATATCATTCATTATCACATGAAGCTGGTAACGCGCCGGCGCGACATGTGGTGGTTTCACGGTGACGCCAAGGTCAACGGTGAAATCGTCGCCCAGGCCGACGTCGGCGCGATGCTGGCCGACTGACCGGCTGGCGCTGCGCACGTCATCATACGTAACAATTCATGACCACATTTGTGCCGCCAATCCCCTAAGGGGTGGGTGGGGTTGAGTTATAAAATCGTCATGTCATTCGCGGGAGCAAATTTTCTGCTGTGCGAAGTCACTGACACGAGGGGCTTAATGGGCAAGATTGATCCAACCGCGCGAATTGAGGACGGAGCCGTGATCGGCGATGACGCCTCGATCGGGCCTTACTGCATCGTGGGACCACATGTGAAGATCGGCCCGGGCTGCACGCTGCACGCTCATGTCAATGTCACGGGTCACACCACCCTCGGGGGCGGCTGCACGGTATTTCCTTTCGCGTCACTCGGAACAGCACCGCAGGATCTCGGCTACCGTGACGAACCGACAACGCTGGAGATCGGTGAAAACTGTGTTATCCGCGAAAGCGTGACCATGAACGTCGGCACCGTCAAAGGCGGCGGCAAGACCCGCGTCGGCAACAACGGTTTCTTCATGGCCTATTCCCATATCGGCCACGACTGCATCGTCGGGAACAAGGTGATCTTCGCCAACAGCGCGACGCTGGGCGGTCACTGCGAGATCGGCGATTTCGTCTATTTCGGCGGGCTGTCCGCGGCCCATCAGTTCGTGCGCATCGGACATCAGGCGATGATCGGCGGTGTGTCGGGGCTGCGGCACGACATCATTCCATATGGTCTTGCCAGCGGCCAGTTTGCGCATCTTGAGGGTTTGAACGTCGTCGGCATGCGCCGCCGCGGCTTCACCCATCAGCGCCTGCAGGTGGTGCGCGATTTCTATCAGCAGCTGTTTCACGGCGGTGGAATCTTTGCCGAGCGGCTTGAGGCGCTGCGTCCGATGGCCGGCGCGGATCCTGCGATCAGCGAAATCCTCGCCTTTATCGACAATGGCGACAAACGTCCGATTTGCATGGCGCACAACAATCCCAACAAATCGACCGAGCGCGCCCACCTCGAACACCGATGACCCTCTCTCCCGCAATATCCTCCACGGTCGGCATCATCGCGGGAAGCGGTGTATTGCCGTTCTCGGTCGCGGAGTCTTTGCGCGGACGCGGGATCGCGCCAGTCCTGTTTGCCATCAGGGGCTTCTGCGATCCGGTTCAGGTCGCGAAGTTTTCTCATCACTGGGTCGCGCTCGGGCAGGTCGGTCGGCTGACGCGCCTGCTGCGCGCCGAAGGCTGCCGCGACATCGTTTTCATCGGCGGGCTGGTGCGGCCCGCACTCTCCGAGATTCGCCTTGATTGGGGCACCTTGCGCGCAATCCCCGCGATTGCCGCCGCGCTGCGCGGCGGTGACGATCATTTGCTGTCGGGCGTGAGCCGTATTTTCGAGCGATACGGTTTTCGCGTTGTCAGCATCTCCGATGTCGCCCCCGAATTGCTGATGCCGGAAGGCAGCATCACGCGCCTGACCCCTGATGTCGATGCTCTGTCCGACATCGCCAAGGGATGCGACCTGATGCGGGCTATCGGTCCGTTCGACATCGGGCAGGCGGTGGTCGTTATCGACGGTCATGTGGTGGCGGTCGAGGACATCGAGGGCACCGACGGGCTTCTGGCGCGGGTCGCGCGGCTGCGTCAGGAAAAGCGAATTCGCGCCAGGTCCGGGCGTGGCGTGCTGGTGAAGATGCCCAAGACCACCCAGGATTTGCGGTTCGATCTGCCGACGCTCGGTCCGAAGACCGTCGAGGGTCTTGTTGTCGCGGGGCTTGCGGGTATCGCCATCGTTGCCGGCCAATCCCTCGTCGCAGAGGCGGATGTGATGATTGCGAAAGCCGATCAGGCCGGACTGTTCGTTACGGGACTGCCGCAGTGAGCGCGCGCGACACCGGTGCGCCCCGGACGATATTCCTGATTGCCGCGGAGGAATCCGGAGACCGGCTGGGCGCGGGGCTGATGACCGCCTTGCGCGAACGGCTCGGACCTTCTGTGAAACTGGTCGGCATCGGCGGCCGTCACATGGCAGAGCAGGGACTCGCGTCGCTGGTTTCGATCGACGAATTGTCGATCATCGGCTTCATGGCGATCCCAAAGAAACTGCCGATGATCCTGCGGCGCATTCGCGAAGCAGCGGATGCGGTGCTGAACGAACGTCCCGACGTTCTTGTCATCATCGATAGCCCGGATTTCACCCATCGCGTGGCGCGGCGCGTGCGGGCTCGCGATCCGTCGATCCCTATCGTCAATTATGTCTCGCCGACGGTGTGGGTCTGGCGCGGCGGCCGCGCGAAAAAAATGCGCGCCTATATCGACCGGGTTTTGGCGGTGCTGCCGTTCGAGCCCGAGGTCCATCGCCGGCTCAGCGGGCCGCCCTGTATCTATGTCGGTCATCCTCTGCTGGAAGACCTCGATGCCCTCCGGCCGAATGTCCAGGAGCTGGCGCGCAGGACCGCCGCGCCGCCGCTGCTTCTGGTGCTGCCCGGAAGCCGCCGCAGCGAGATCAAGCGCAACATGGCGATCTTCGGCAACACGCTACGTCTGTTGCGGGACCAGGGCGTCACATTCGAGCCCGTCCTGCCGACAGTGCCTGATCTCTTGGAGAGCGTCCGGGCGGCTGCGGAAGGCTGGCCCGTCCAACCCAGGATCGTCGTCAGTGACAGCGACAAGAGGGCCGCCTTCCGGACGGCGCGCGCGGCTCTCGCAAAATCCGGAACGGTGACGCTAGAACTGGCGCTCGCCGGCGTGCCGATGGTGACGGCCTATCGCGTCACGGAAATCGAGGCTTTCGTTGCGCGGCGCGTGATCCAGACCCCGTCGATTATTCTCACCAATCTTATCCTCGGCGAGAATGTCGTGCCGGAGTTCCTGCAACAGGATTTCACGGCCGAGAAACTTGCGCCCGCGTTACGCGATATTCTCAGCGATACGCCGGCGCGACAGCGGCAGGTGGATGCTTTCGCTCGTCTCGAAGGGATTATGTCGACCGGCGGAAGGAAGCCCAGCGAACTGGCCGCCGATGAAATCATAGCGACGCTGCGCTGACTCGTCTGGCGAGGCCGGTTTCCATTGCCAAAAGAAAAGGCCGGAGCATCGCACCGGCCTTTCCGTGTCGTGAACGGGGTCGCGCTTACTTGCGCTTGTCGATGCCGACGTAGTCGCGCGAAGTCGCGCCCGAATAGAGCTGGCGTGGACGACCGATCTTCTGCTGCGGGTCCTGGATCATCTCGCTCCATTGGCTGATCCAGCCAACGGTGCGCGCGACCGCGAACAGCACAGTGAACATCGAAGTGGGGAAGCCCATCGCCTTCAGCGTAATGCCCGAATAGAAATCGACGTTCGGGTACAGCTTGCGGTCGATGAAGTACGGATCGCTCAGCGCGATCTTCTCGAGCTCTAGTGCGATCGGCAGCAGCGGGTCATTGGCGTGGCCGGTTTCCTTCAGCACCTTGTGGCACATCTGCTGCATGATCTTGGCGCGCGGATCATAGTTCTTGTAGACGCGGTGGCCGAAGCCCATCAGGCGGACGTTGCTGTTCTTGTCCTTCACCTTGGCGATGAATTCCGGAATCTTGTCGACGCTGCCGATCTCGGCCAGCATCTGCAACGCGGCTTCATTCGCGCCGCCGTGCGCGGGCCCCCACAGGCAGGCAATGCCGGCGGCGATACAGGCGAACGGATTGGCGCCCGACGAGCCGGCGATGCGCACTGTCGAGGTCGATGCGTTCTGTTCGTGGTCCGCATGCAGGATGAAGATCTTGTCCAGCGCTTCGGCCAGCACCGGATTGATCTTGTACTCCTCGCAGGGCACCGCGAAGCACATGTTGAGGAAGTTGGCTGCAAAGCCGAGCGAGTTCTTTGGATACACGAACGGCTGGCCGACATTGTATTTGAAGGCCATCGCGGCCAGCGTCGGGATCTTTGCGATCATGCGCATGGAGGCGATCATGCGCTGCGTCGGATCGGAGATGTCGGTGGAGTCGTTGTAGAACGCGGCCAAGGCACCGACCGATGCGACCATGACGGCCATCGGATGCGCGTCGCGACGGAAGCCCTGGAAGAAGCGGGCCATCTGTTCGTGAACCATCGTGTGGCGGGTCACACGATCGTCGAAATCTGCTTTCTGAGCGGCGGTGGGAAGCTCACCGTAAAGCAGCAGATAGCAGGTCTCGAGGAAGTCGCCTTTCTCGGCGAGCTGTTCGATCGGATAGCCACGATAGAGAAGAATACCAGCGTCGCCGTCGATGTAGGTGATCTTGGAATCGCAACTGCCGGTGGAGGTAAAGCCGGGGTCGTAGGTGAACATCCCGGTCTGGGCATACAGCTTGCTGATGTCGATGACGTCCGGCCCGACGGTGCCGCTCAGGACCGGGAAATCGACGGTCTTCCCTTCGACCGTCAGCGTTGCTTTTTTGGTGTTTGTCTTTGCATCCATCGTGAAGTCCCCGGTGAGTGTTGCGCAGGGCAAGAAGCGATGCTTACAGCGGTCATATAGCGATGTAAGCGTTTTGTTCCAGAAGCGTGGCTCAAATGGGTAGCTTATTGCTGTGTGCGCTGCAAGATAGGCGGTCTCAACCCAAAGTTGGGGCTGCCCTGCATTGGCGTTGATTATCCCGAGGCCTGATCTTGCAGGCGTTCCAGACAGGTTTGCCGCCCCAGTACGGCCAGAACGTCGAAGATGCCGGGCGAGGTGGTCCGGCCGGTCAACGCGACGCGTAACGGCTGCGCAATCGCCCCGAGTTTGAGGTTATTCTGCTCCGCGAAACTCCGCATTGCTGCTTCCGTGGTGGCCGCCGCCCAGGGCGTGACCGTTTCAAGCGCGGTGCGGAGCTTTCCGATCAGTTGCCGCGTTTCCGGCGTCAGGACTGCAGCCGCCTTCGGCTCAAGGGGAAGCGGCCGTTCGGCGAAAATAAACTGCGCGCTGTCGATCAGTTCGATCAGCGTTTTGGCACGTTCTTTCAGTCCCGGCATCGCGGCCAGCAGTTGGGCGCGGGTGGTGTCGTTCAGCTTGGCGCGAAGGTCCGCGCCGCCCGGAACGAATTGCAGCACATCCTCGAAACTTGCCAGCAACGCCTTGTCGTCGGCGTTGCGGATGTAATGGCCGTTGAGGTTTTCGAGTTTGGCGAAATCGAAGCGCGCGGCCGAGCGCCCGACCGCGGGCAGGTCGAATTCCTTAATCATCTCCTCGGTCGAGAAGATCTCCTGATCGCCATGGCTCCAGCCGAGCCTCACGAGATAGTTACGCAGCGCGGCCGGCAGGTAGCCCATGGCGCGGTAGGCGTCGACACCGAGGGCGCCGTGGCGCTTGGACAGTTTCGATCCGTCCGGTCCGTGGATCAACGGAATGTGAGACATGACCGGCACGTCCCAGCCCAGCGCATCGTAAATATGTTTCTGACGCGCGGCGTTGATGAGGTGGTCGTCGCCGCGGATGATGTGGGTGATGTCCATGTCGTGATCGTCCACCACTACGGCGAGCATGTAGGTCGGATTTCCGTCGGATCGCAGCAGCACCAGATCGTCGAAATTCTCGTTCTGCCAGACCACGCGGCCCTGCACCTGATCCTCGATCACGGTCTCGCCGGTTTGCGGCGCGCGGAGCCGGATCACCGGCTTGACGCCGGGCGGGGCTTCCGAGGGATCGCGGTCGCGCCAGCGGCCGTCGTAGCGCATGGCGCGGCCCTCGGCTTTGGCCGTTTCACGCATCTGGGTCAGTTCTTCTGCCGATGCGTAGCAGTAATAGGCCTTGCCGGCAGCGAGGAGCTGCTCGGCGACTTCCCGGTGCCTTGCGGCGCGGGTGAACTGGTAGACGGTCTCGCCATCCCATTCGATGCCGAGCCATTGCAGGCCATCGAGAATGGCCGCGATAGCCGCGTCGGTTGAGCGTTCGCGGTCGGTGTCCTCGATCCGCAGCAACATCCGGCCGCCGCGCCCGCGGGCATAGAGCCAGTTGAATAGGGCGGTGCGCGCTCCACCGATATGGAGGAAGCCGGTCGGAGAGGGCGCAAAGCGGGTGACGACGGGTTTGGTCATGGTGGCGGTCAATGGTCCCGGGATTGTTACCGGCGGGCGTGTATCACACCGTCCGCGGGCTGTCTCAGAGCGAATTGAGAAGGGTTATCGCCGGCCTTACGGGGTGGGGAACCGGTGTGCCCGGCCGAGGTGCCGGAAGGGCATTTTATCCGGGATCGGGACGTGGCCGGGAGGGTCCACGGCACTTGGCGCGGCCCCCCGGATTTGGCACATAGGCCCCAATGTCCTGAATCCGAAGTTCGCCTCTTTTCCCAGCCTGTTTCGTAGCGAATTTCGGATTCTAAAGGACACTGGAAGTTGTGATTCCAGTGTGGCGTCAGTTCGCAAGTTCGCAAAGGAACGTGCGGCCGAATGGTGCGGACTTGCGAACTGCCACGCTGGCTTGAAAGGGTCAAAATGAACGACGAATCGGTATCGGATGCAGGCGGCGATTTCATCCGCGATATTGTCACCGCGGATCTAGCGTCCGGAAAGCACAAGAGCGTGGTGACGCGCTTTCCGCCGGAGCCTAACGGATACCTGCATCTTGGCCACGCCAAGTCGATCTGCCTGAACTTCGGCATTGCTGAGGAATTCGGCGGGCATTGCAGTCTGCGTTTCGACGACACAAATCCGACCAAGGAAGAACAGGAATATATCGACGCCATCGAGCGCGATGTGCGCTGGCTCGGTTATGACTGGGGATCGCATCTTCACTTCGCCTCGGATTATTTCGAGCAGCTTTACGTCTGGGCGCAGCATCTGATCCGGGCCGGCAAGGCCTATATCGATGACCAGACGCAGGAGGAAATTCGCCTCACGCGCGGCACGTTGACCGAGCCGGGACAGAACAGCCCGTTCCGCGAACGTAGCGTCGATGAAAATCTCGACCTGTTCACGCGGATGCGCGCGGGCGAGTATCCGAACGGCGCGCGCGTGCTGCGCGCCAAGATCGACATGACCTCGGGCAACATCAACCTGCGCGATCCGGTGCTCTACCGTATTCTCCATGCGCACCATCCGCGCACCGGCGACAAGTGGTGCATTTATCCGAGCTACGATTTCGCGCACGGCCAATCCGACGCCATCGAGCACGTCACCCACTCGATCTGTACGCTGGAATTCGCCGATCACCGCCCGCTCTACGACTGGTGCATCGAGAACCTGCCGGTGCCGTCGCGGCCCCGCCAGTATGAATTCGCGCGGCTCAACGTCACCCACACGCTGCTCTCCAAACGCGTGCTCACCGAACTGGTGCGCGGCGGTCACGTCTCCGGCTGGGACGATCCGCGCATGCCGACGCTTGCGGGCTTGCAGCGGCGCGGCGTGCCGGCCGAAGCGCTGCGCGAATTCGTCAAGCGGATCGGCGTCGCAAAGTCGAACAGCACCGTGGATATCGGCATGTTCGATTTCGTGGTCCGCGAGACGCTGAACAAGACCGCGCCGCGCCGCATGGCGGTGCTGCGTCCGCTCAAGGTGGTGATCGAGAATTATCCCGAAGGACAGATCGAGCAGCTCGACGCCGTCAACCATCCCGAAATGCCGTCGCTCGGCACGCGGCAGATTCCATTTGGCCGCGAGCTCTACATCGAGCACGACGATTTCATGGAAAATCCGCCGAAGAAGTTCTTCCGTCTTGCACCGGGCAGGGAAGTGCGGCTGCGCTACGGCTATTTCATCACCTGCCGCGACGTCATCAAGAGCGCAGCGGGCGACGTGGTCGAACTGCGTTGCACCTACGATCCCGAAACGCGGGGCGGCAACGCGCCCGATGGCCGCAAGGTTAAGGGCACGATCCACTGGGTCAGCGCCGCGCACGGCGTGCCGGCGGAAGTGAGGATCTACAATCTGCTGTTCACGGCGCCGCAGCCCGATGCCACCAATTTCGCGGAGCAGGTCAATCCGGCATCGCTCGAAGTGGTCAATGCCATCGTCGAGCCTGCGCTGACCGGCGCGGATGAAGCTGGCGCGATGCAGTTCGAGCGGCAGGGGTACTTCTGCCGCGACAGGGACTCCACGCCGGGCAAGCTGGTGTTCAACCGCACCGTTGGCCTGCGCGATACGTGGGCCAAGGTCGCGTCAGAAGGCTGAGACCAGCTCAAATGCCGCCAATGCATTTTGGCGCTTCGCCAGAGTTCGTCATGGCCGGGACAGGCCCGGCCATGAAGGGCAGAGAGCCGTTCTCTCATCAAGCGTGGCGTTGCAGGTTCGGGCAATCGCCTGAAGATATAGCCGCGCATTCTGCATCCGTTCCGCTGTTCCGGCTGGCGGCTCGTCAGTAGCATCCCGTCACTGCAACGCGCGGACGGGGCGGCGCGATGGCCAGTCGGGACAGCGATCGGCGGCGGACGCACGGCCAGGTCAGCACCTGGCCGCCGCGCGATGCGGCGCGTGCCGGAGCGGCCGCCGACAGCGGCATCGGCGTTTGGTCGTCGTGGATCGAAGCTCTCAAAAGCTGGCTGCGCGCGGAAGCGGGGCCGGGCCGTTTGCTGCCATGGGTGCCGGTCGCATTCGGCACCGGCATCGCCTTGTATTTCGCGGCGGAGCGCGAGCCGGTGGCGTCTGTTGCTGCAGCGACTGCGGCAGCGCTCTGTATCGCCGCCTTCCTGGCGCGGCAGCATCCGGTCTTTCCGTTTGTTGTGATGCTGGCTGCGTTGTCGGCGGGCTTCGCCACGGCTGCGCTGAAGACCGCGCGGGTCGCCCATGGTGTGCTGGCGCGGCCGATGTTCTCCGTTGCCATGAAGGGGTTTGTCGAAACCCATGACGAGCGCGAACGCACCGACCGCTTCGTGTTGCGCGTGGAGGAGATGGAATCTCCGCGCAGTGAGGTGAAACTCGAGCGCGTGCGGCTCTCGGTCAAAAAGGGCACCGCACCGGCGGTCGGCAGTTTCGTAGAACTGAAAGCGCGATTGCAGCCGCCGCTGTCGCCGCTGCGGCCGGGCAGCTACGACTTTGGCCGCGATATGTACTTTCAGGGCATCGGCGCATCGGGCTTCGCGATGGGCACGATCAGGATGATCGAAGCGCCGCGCCCCGGAGGCGCGTATCTGCGTTATGCTGCGACGATGCAGAACATGCGCGACGCGATCGACGCGCGCATCCGCAGCGTGCTGAGCGGCGATTCGCGCGCCATCGCCACCGCGCTTTTGACCGGCCGCCGCGACGCGATTTCCGCGCCGGTCAACGACGCCATGTTCATCTCTGGATTGGGCCATGTGCTGTCGATCTCCGGCTATCACATGGCCGTGGTGGCGGGCGTGGTGTTCTTCGCGGTGCGGGCGTTGCTCGCGCTGTTTCCCGCGCTGACCGTGACGTTCCCGATCAAGAAGTGGTCGGCGGCAGCGGCCTTCCTCGCAGCCGCATTCTATCTGCTGCTGTCAGGGGCGGAGGTTGCGACCCAGCGCTCGTTTTTCATGACGGCGGTGGTGCTGATCGCGGTGATGGTGGATCGCCGTGCCATCACGTTCCGCACCCTCGCGGTGGCGGCGATGATCGTTCTTATCATCGCGCCGGAGGCGCTGGTGCATCCGAGTTTCCAGATGTCGTTCGCCGCCACGCTCGGGCTTGTGGCGCTGGTGCAACTCGGCATGCCGAACCTGTTCGCGTCGCCGGACAATTCTCAGGTGGCGCGCGCGGCATTGTGGGGCGGGCGGGAAATTACCATGCTGGCGCTGGCGTCGCTGGTCGCTGGCCTTGCGACCATGCCTTACGCGGCGTTTCATTTTCATCGCGTGACGCCTTACGGCGTGGTGGCCAATCTCGCCGCGATGCCGGTGGTGTCGGTGCTGGTGATGCCCGCAGGTTTGCTGGGGCTGCTGGCCATGCCGTTCGGCTTCGATGGCGTGTTCTGGCGGCTGATGGATCTCGGCATCGGCTGGATGGTTGCGGTGTCGCAATGGGTCGCGGCGTTGCCGGGCGCGATCGGGCGGCTGGCGGCATTCGGCGCCGGTCCGCTGGCGGCGATGAGCATGGGCATCATTGTCTTGGGCCTGTTGCGTACGCCGCTGCGCTGGGCCGGAGCAGGGCTCGTTGCGCTGGCAGCGCTGTGGGCGCTCACCACGCCGCAGCCGGACATTCTGGTGGCGGGCGACGGACAAACCGTCGGCGTGCGCGCCAAGGACGGCAGGCTGCGGCTGATGCGCACGGCGAAAGATACGTTTCTGTCGCGGGAATGGCTTGCGGCCGATGCCGATGCACGCAACGCCGCCGATCCGTCGCTGACGGAAGGCGTGTCATGCGACGGTTCAGGTTGCGTGGTGCAGGCCGCTGACGGCGCGATCATTGCGTTGACGCTGAAACCGGAGGCTTTCTCGGACGATTGCACACGCGCCGCTATGATCGTGACGTTGCGGCAGCCGCCAACCGATTGCGCCGCTCTGGTGTTGGATCAGGAAATGCTGAAGCGACGAGGACCGCTCGCCCTGCGCAAGATGGCTGAGGGCTACGCAATCACGGCGATCCGGCCCCGCGGCGTCGATCGTCCGTGGTCACCAGCCATTGCAGAGGACGACGCGGCTGTGCCTGTCGCTCGGCCCGGCCGTCCCGCGCAGTCGGTCGATGCGACGCCTGCGGAAAGCGACCTGCAGCCGGACGATTGATCCAGCGATCCGTCTCAGTACTTGCGGACGAGTCCGACCAGCTTGCCCTGAATCCGTACGCGGTTGGGCGGCAGGATGCGGACTTCATAGGCCGAGTTAGCGGGCTCGAGCGCGATGGATGCGCCGCGCCGCCGGAAGCGCTTCAGGGTGGCTTCTTCCTCATCGATCAGCGCCACCACGATGTCGCCGGTGTCAGCGCTCTCGTTGCGTTGAATCAGCACGGTGTCGCCGTCGAGGATGCCGGCCTCCATCATCGAGTCGCCGCGCACTTCGAGCGCGTAATGCTCGCCGGAGCCGAGCATGTCGGGCGGCACGCTGATGTTGTGGCTGCGGGTTTGCAGCGCCTCGATCGGTGTACCCGCCGCGATCCGCCCCATCATCGGCACCGAGACCGGAAAGCTCGCATCCTCGTCAGGACCGGCAGACGGATTGGAGCGGACCTTGCCGAGATTGCCTTCGATGACGCTCGGGGTGAAGCCGCGGCGTGCACCGCCGGGATTGACGCCCAGTTCAGGGAGCTTGATGACTTCGATGGCGCGGGCGCGGTTGGCCAGCCTGCGGATGAAGCCGCGCTCCTCGAGCGCAGTAATCAGCCGGTGAATACCGGACTTGGAGCGCAGATCCAGCGCATCCTTCATCTCGTCGAACGAGGGCGGAACGCCAGCTTCCTTCAGCCGCTCGTTGATGAAGCGAAGAAGCTCGTACTGTTTGCGTGTCAGCATCTGAAAAGGTCCCTGGTCCCGCGACTCTTGAAGTTTCGAGCTGCCGGTATCGCGCCTCTCTGGGCCCATTTTGAAGGGTGATCAGGAGTTGCGAGTCAGTCGAAACAAAGCATGAACGAACACTATCTGTTCCATATGTGTTCCGCAACCCCTTAATTTCAGGTCAACGGCGCGCGACGGAATGCAGATGGTTCAGCGCGGCAGCCGCAGGATCGTGCAGGGGGAGCCGGCTGGGGCGGCGGGCGCGAAAGGGGGCCGGACAATCAGCACGTTGGCCGCCGCCAGATTGGCCACCAGGGAGCTGTCCTGCGCGCCCACCGAGGATGCCACCGGCAGGCCGTCCGGGCCGGGTGCGGCTCGCGCGCGCAGATAATCCTGACGTTTGTCGTTGGCCGGCAGGTCGTGTCCGAGCACGGCACGCTCGGCCACGTGATCGATCTGCGTGCGTCCCGACAGCGCGCGGATCAGCGGCACCAGAAACACGAAGGCGCAGATGTAGGACGACACCGGATTGCCGGGCAGGCCGAGCACCCGCATCGACTTCAGCCGTCCGTGCATCATCGGCTTGCCGGGGCGCAGCGCGATCTTCCAGAATGCGATGTCGACGCCTTCGGCCCTCAGCGCCTCCTGAACATAATCGTGATCGCCCACCGACGCGCCGCCGGTGGTGACGAGCACATCGACGCCGAGATCGCGCGCGCGTCGGATGCTGCTGGACGTCGCCTCAAGCGTGTCGCGCGCGACGCCGAGATCGATCGGCTCCGCGCCCTCGCTGCGGACCAGCGCGGTCAGCGCGAAGACATTGCTGGAAATGATCTGGCCGGGGCCGGGCGTTGCGCCCGGCGCCACCAGTTCGTCGCCGGTGGCCAGGATCGCTACACGCGGGCGGCGGTGCACCGGGAGCCGCGGATGGTTCATTCCGGCCGCCAGCGCGACGGAGCGGTCGGACAGCAGGGTGCCGCGTGGCAGAAGCATGTCGCCCTCGCGGAAGTCGATGCCCGCCGCGCGGACATTCCTGCCTGCCGCGATGGCTGCGTTGACGATCACGAAGTCGCCGTCGCGGGTGGCGTCTTCCTGAATGACAACGGTATCCGCACCGTCGGGCATGACACCGCCGGTGAAGATGCGCGCCGCCTGTCCGGCG